>JBOFCO010000234.1:0-78749 GCA_051646105.1 Paracoccaceae bacterium | reverse complement strand
ATGATGTTGCGCGCCGCCCGCCGTTGGCCATCATTGCTTTTCCCTGCCGCCGGCATGCGCGATAAGGCCCCGAACAGAATCGGACCCACCCCATGCGCGCCTATGCCATCGGCGACATTCACGGCCATATAGATCTGCTCGAGCTCGCGCATGAGCGTATCGCGCGGGATCGCGGGCGCACGGGGGATGAAACCGCCCCCGTCGTGCATATCGGCGATCTGGTGGATCGCGGGCCGGACAGCGCGGGGGTGATCGACTGGCTGATCGAAGGCATCGACATCGGCCTGCCCTGGGTCGTCATCAAGGGCAACCACGACCGGCTCTTCCAGAAGTTCCTTGAAGACCCGCAGTGGCAGGACGATGGGCTGCGCGCGGAATTGTCCTGGCTGCATCCGAAACTGGGTGGGGGGGCGACGCTTGCCTCCTATGGGGTGGAAAATGCGGCGGACCGGCCCGTGGGCCCTGTCCATGCCGAAGCGTTGCAGGCCGTCCCGCCCGAACACCGCGCCTTTGTCGCGGGTCTGCCCACATCGTTCCAGCATGGCGAAGCGCTGTTCGTTCATGCGGGCATCCGGCCCGGTGTTGTCCTGCCCGACCAGCGCGAAACCGATCTGGTGTGGATACGGGAACCGTTCCTGTCCGACACCCGCGATCATGGCCGGCTTGTCGTGCATGGACACACCGCCATCGACGCGGCCACGCATTACAGCAACCGTCTGAATATCGACAGCGGTGCCGCCTATGGCCGCCCGCTGACCGCCGTGGTGATCGAGGGCCGCGATGCCTGGGAACTGACAGATACGGGTCGCGTGCCCGTCGTCCTGGCGGAATGACACCACAATGATCTGGCCCGCCAGCGTCAGCAGCCGGGCGGTTCTGCACCGTCACGATGTTCATCATCCCGGATGGACCCTGCCACCCCTGAAAATCGCCGTGCTGTCTGACCTGCACGCCTGCGCGCCGTGGACGACCCTTTCCCGGCTGCGCGGGCTGGTGGCGCGCGTCAATGCCAGCCTGCCCGATCTGATCGTGCTGGGCGGCGATTACCTTGCCGACCGCAATGTGCCTGCCCGCCGATATACCGCCGAGCAAATCCTGACGCCGCTTATGGCTCTGCGGGCCACTTGCGGCGTGTGGTCAATTATGGGCAACCACGACTGGTGGGATTGCACGGTGTCGCGGCGCACGGACTTTCGTGAGAATTCTGTGATTGCCGCCCATCATGGTCTTGGGCTGCCACTGTTGCGCAACGAAAGCAGGCGGATATCCCACGGCGACGGGCATTTCTGGCTGATGGGGCTGGACAGCCGCATGGCACTGAGACCCGCGCGCAAACCTGGATTTGACGATTATGCCGCCGCTCTTTCCTGGGTATCGGACGATGCCCCGGCCCTGCTGCTGGCACATGAACCGGACATTTTCGCCGAAGGCCACGATCGCGCGCTGCTACAAATCTCCGGTCACACTCATGGCGGGCAGATCCGGCCTTTCGGCCGCCGCCTTGTCGTGCCGTCGGAACATGGCGACCGCTATGCCTGGGGGCATGTGCAGGAGGCCGGGCGGCATCTGGTCGTATCGGGCGGCATCGGCTATTCCGGCGTGCCGCTTCGCTGGCGGCAGCCCCCGGAAATCACCCTGATTACGTTAACATCTTCGACCTAAGTCGAATCCGCTTGACCTGATGCACGGTGGCGTTTCCACTTTCCCGTGGAAGAGACTTGCAGATCAACGGGAGTGAGGGACAGCATGACAGATATCGTGATCCTGAGCGGTGCGCGCACCGCCATTGGCGGCTTCGGCGGTTCGCTGGCCAGCATTCCACCCACGGCCCTGGGTGCGCATGTGGCAAAGGCGGCGCTGGAACGCGCGGGTGTCGAGGGCGGACAGATCGGCAATGTCGTCTTTGGCCATGTCATCAATACGGAACCGCGTGACATGTATCTGGGTCGTGTTGCAGCCATCGAGGCGGGCGTGCCCGACACAGCACCCGCGATGAATGTCAACCGGCTGTGCGGCTCGGGCGCGCAGGCGGTGGTTTCGGTGGTGCAGTCGCTGATGCTGGGCGATGCCGACTTCGGTCTGGCGGGCGGCGCTGAAAGCATGAGCCGCGCACCCTATGCCCTGTCTGCCGCGCGCTTCGGCCAGAAAATGGGCGATACGAAAGCGGTGGACATGATGGTCGGTACGCTGACCTGCCCGTTCGGCACGGGGCATATGGGTGTGACAGCGGAAAACGTCGCCCGTGAAAACACCATCAGCCGCGCCGATCAGGATGCCTTTGCGCTGGAAAGCCAGAACCGCGCAGCCCGCGCCATAGCCGAAGGCCGGTTCAAGGACCAGATCGCGCCGCTTGAAATCGCCAGCCGCAAGGGGCCGGTGACCTTCGATACCGATGAACATCCCAAGGCGACGACGGCCGAGGCGCTGGCCGGCCTGCGCCCCGCCTTTCAGAAAGACGGCAGCGTGACGGCAGGCAATGCGTCGGGCATCAACGACGGGGCGGCCGCGCTGGTGCTTGCCCGTGCCGAGGCGGCGCAAAAGGCCGGGCTGAAGCCACGGGCCCGCGTTCTGGGCTATTCGGTTGCGGGCGTGCGGCCAGACATCATGGGCATAGGCCCTGTTCCTGCGGTGCAGCAGCTTCTGGCGCGCACCGGACTGAGCATTGCGGATTTCGACCTGATCGAGTCGAACGAAGCCTTCGCAGCGCAAGCACTGGCTGTCAGCCGGGGGCTGGGGCTTGATCCGGCAAAGGTCAATCCGAACGGCGGGGCCATCGCACTGGGCCATCCGGTTGGCGCAACCGGGGCGATCCTGACCGTCAAGGCGCTGTATGAACTGGAACGCACCGGCGGCAAGCGCGCCATCGTCACCATGTGCATCGGCGGCGGGCAGGGCATCGCGCTGGCCATCGAACGCATCTGACAGCCAACAGTACCCCCCGGTGTTCGCCTGAATGCCGGGGGATCAGAACGGGCAAGCCGCCGAAAACGTCATGCCCACCCCGCTTTCCGGGTGGCGAAAGCGCAAGCTTTCGGCATGCAGCATCAGCCTGGGAAACTCACGCGCCGCGCCCGTTGCGTATAGCGGATCGCCCAGGATCGGGTGGCCCAGTGACAGCATGTGCACGCGCAACTGGTGGCTGCGCCCCGTCACCGGATACAGCCGCACGCGGGTCGTGCCGTCTTCGTGCCGCAGCACGCGCCAGTCGGTCTGCGCAGGCTTGCCGTTCACCGGATCAACATGCTGCCGGGGCCGGTTCGGCCAGTCGACGCACAGCGGCAGGTCGACGCGCCCCTCCTTTGGCTGCAACTCTCCCCACAATCGCGCGACATAAACCTTTTTCGTCTGTCGGGTTTCAAAGGCCAGCCCGAGATGCCGCTGCGCATGGCGGGTCAGCGCAAAGACGATCACGCCCGATGTGTCAAGATCTAGCCTGTGGACAAGCAGCGCCTCGGGAAAAACTGCCTGCGCGCGGGCGATCATGCAATCCGCCAGATGATCGCCCTTGCCCGGCACCGACAGCAGCCCGGCAGGCTTGTCCAGCACCAGAAGATGCGCGTCACGGTGAAGGATGCGCAGCGGTTCGTCGGGCGGGGCATAAGTAAAGCCGGTCATCCCCGCGCCATAGCAGAGACGCCGTGAAATGCTAGCCCGAACGCCACCGGCTTGCGGCCCTGCGGACAGGACGGCTAAGGTCATGCAGGCATCCAAAGGACAGGCTGTAATGAAAGACCCTGCTTCCGGCAATTCCCGCCCCGATCGTGTGACGGGTCTGTCGCATCTGTTGGCGGCCGCCCGCTATTCGCTGGATGGCTGCCGCAGGCTGTGGCGCGAAACCGCGTTCCGGCACGAAACACTGGCCGCGGCGATCATTCTGGCGGTCTTTGTGCTGATCGGGGCACCCGCATGGGGCCATGCAGGATTTATCATCCTGTATCTGATGGTCGTCGCGGCCGAGGCGATCAACACCGCCATAGAGGAGGTTGTCGACCACGTGTCACCCGGCTGGGCCGAATTTGCCAAGCACGCCAAGGATCTGGGGTCTTTTGCCGTTGCCTGCATGATGCTGGGCACGGGCGTGTTTCTGATCCTGGTCCTGTGGAGCAGCCTTTAGCCGATCCGCACCACCTGCCCGCCCGCCGCTTCGGCATCGGCACCATCGTGGGTGACCAGTAGCGCGGGAATGGCACGGGTGCGAATATGGTCCAGCACAAAGGCACGAATCCCGGCCCGCAGTCCCGCATCCAGTCTTGAAAACGGCTCGTCCAGAAGCAGCGCCTGCGGTTCGGCCAGCAGGGTTCTCATCAGCGCGGCGCGCGTTTTCTGCCCGCCGGACAAGGTGGCCGGATCGCGGGCATAGAAACCCTTCAGCCCCGCCTGATCCAGCGCCGCATCCACCGCCGCGCGCCGCGCCATGCGCCCTTTCACACCGGGCCTAAGCCCAAACGCCAGATTGTCCCCCACAGACAGATGCGGGAACAGAAGCGCGTCCTGAAAAAGGATGCCGATGCGACGTTTCTCGGCGGGCTGTGTGGTCAGGTCGCGCCCGTTCAATCCTATTGTGCCAGACATCCGCAGGCCCGGCGCCAGATGCCCGCCAATCGCGTCGAGCAGCGTCGACTTTCCCGCGCCGGAAGGCCCCATCACCGTGGCTACCTGTCCAGGGCTGATCGAAAGCGACAAGGGATCAAAGACCGTTGTCCCATCAGAAAGGAAAACCGAAAGATTGCGCAGGTCCAGCGTCATGACCACAACCCGCGACGGTTGCGGTGGATCACGACCGGAATCATCGCCGCCGCCAGATAGGCGACAAGTGGAACCACCGCCTGCAGGGTTGCATAAACCGCTGTCACGCGCCGGTCGGAGCCCGAGGAAAGCGTCACGGCCTCAGTCGTCAGGGTGGGGATACGGCCCGCCCCCATGAACAGCGTCGGCAGATATTGCGCGACCGACACGGCAACACCGATCGCCGCCGCAGTCAGGATCGGACGCAGCAGCATCGGCAGCTTCAGGGCGACCAGCCTGCGCCAGGGCCCGGCGCCCAGTCCGGCGGCGGCCTGCACCATCCGCCGGTCCAGCGCCCGCCACGGGTCGGACAGGGCAATCATCACATAGGGAAAGACGAACAGCGTCTGCGCCCAGACGACCGCCGCCATTCCACCAGCCACACCCGCGCTAAGAAATGCAACGTTCAACCCGTACAGGAAACCGATCTGTGGCAGGATCAGCGGCAGATAAATCAGCGCCTGCGCCCACCCCGCGCTGCCCCGGCGGGCGCGATCCTCGCTTTCCAGCCAGGCGATGGCGAGCAGCAGGGAAAGTGTAACTGTCACCCCTGCCAACACCAGCGTATGGCCGAGCGCACGCAACCAGCCGTCACCCCCGCTCCACACAGCCAAAGACCAGCTTTCGGGAAGGATCATCGGCCAGGGCCATCGCCAGGCCAGCGACCAGACCAGCAGCGCGATCATGGCAAGCAATGAAAGGTTTGCCAGCAGCCCTGCCCACCCCGCCGTCAGATGCAGCAACCGTGACAGCGCCTGCCCCCGTCCCCCCTGCCGCAACCAGAACAGACCAAACCATCCTACCGACCGTTCCAGCAGCCACAACAAAAGTATACCCGCCACCACCACCAGCGCCTGCAGCAGCGCCCCGGCAGAGGCAGGCAGGATCAGCGCCGCCTGCGGGTCGGTGAACCAGCGTGTCACGGCCACCGCCAGCGTCGGCGGGTTCGATGGACCAAGGATCAGTGCCATATCGACCACAGACAGCGCATAGGCCAGCACCACCCAGACCGGCAGCCGGATCATCGGCCAAAGCTGTGGCAGGGCCACCTTGATGAATGCCGCAGCCCGCGCATGGCCCAGCGCGCGCGCTGCCGCGATCTGCCGGGTGGCGTCAATCTGGCCCAGTCCGGCGACCATCACCAGCAGCAGGAACGGCAGTTCCTTGACCACCAGTCCCAGCATCAGGGCCAGGCCATTGGCATCGTTCACGCTGGCAAGGTCTGGCGGCACGGTCCAGCCAGCCCATGGTGCGACCAGCCGGGCGATCCATCCCGACGGTGACAGAACGAACACCAGCCCGACCGCCATCGCGGCATGGGGAATGGCCAGCAGCGGCGCAATGCCCCGCGCCAGCCGGTTCAATCCGCCCTTGCCGAACAACGCCGCACAGACAGCGACCGCCAGCACCAGCGCGATCAGCGTGGACCCAAAGCCCGTGATCAGCGTCAGTCGCAGGCTGGTCGCAAACCCGGGCAGGGCAAAAAGTTGCCGCCATGGATCAAGCGACAACGCTTCATGCCCCAAAGCCGGAAATATGCCGAAAGCCGCACGCGCGGTTTCAAGGAAGCCGAGGGCTATGGGGCCGATCAGCCCAATCCCCGCGATCCCCAGCACAACGCCCCGCAGCCCGCGATCCCCGGCGCCTATTTTGTGTAACGTCTTGCCCATTCCTCGGTCAGCCGTGTCATCCAGCTTGCATGGGGTTCCAGCAGCGTCGGGCCAAGCTGTTCAACCGTTGGCAACGCCGGGGCAGTCGGCAAAGCGGCAAAGGCGGCCTTTGCCCCGTCGTCCAGCTTGCCCATATCCAACACCGAATAGCTGCCCAGAACCTCTATATCCTGCATATGCGCCTGTGTGGCCGGGTCCAGCAGGAAGTTCGCAACCACCATCGCACCGTCCTTGTGCGCGGCGTTGAACGGTATGGCGACAAAGCTGACATTGCCAATGCTGCCCGTTTCCGGCACGAAGACCCGCGCGGTTTCCGGCAGCAGCCCCTGCGCGATCCCTGCGGCGGTCGATGTCGGATCGAAGGACATGGCGATGTCCACCTCTCCATCGTTCAGAAGCTGTTCCTGGACTGACTGGTTTTCCGGAAATGTCTCGCCGCCCCGCCACAGGTTCGGTTTCAGCCGGTCATACCAGGTCCAGAACGGTGCGGTTGCGGCGGCAAAGCTTTGCTCTGTCACCGGCTGTTGCAACAACGCGGGATCGGGGGCCAGTTCGATCAGCGCCTGTTTCAGGAATGTCGCTCCCATGAAGTTCGACGGTTCCGGGTGGGTGAAGCGCCCAGGATGCGCTGCCACCCATTCGCCCAGTGCCGCCATGCTGCGCGGCGGTTCCGGCAAGCGCGCGCTGTCATGGATCATCACGAACTTTGCCAGCCGCCAGGGGCTTTCCATGCCGTCGACCGGCACGGTGAAATCGACCGCAGCCGGGGCGTTCCCCGCAAGATCAAGGTAACGCGCATTCGGCAGGTCGGCCACGAAAGGCCCGTGCAGCAGCCCCTGTTCCTTCATCGTCAGGAAATTGGGCCCGTTGATCCAGATAAGGTCGACCGTACCACCATCGTTCACGCCTGCGGCCTTTTCCGAAATGACTCGCGTCACCGCCTCTGCGGTGTCGGTCAGCTTCACCTGCTCGACCTTGACGCCGAATTGCGCCTCTGTCTGGGTATTGACCCATTCGATGAAGGCATTGGTACGTGCATCCCCGCCCCAGGCATTGAAATACACCGTCTGGCCACGTGCGGCATCAAGTGTTGCCTGCCAATCGGCAAATGCAGGGTTGGCAAGGGTTGCAGCGAGCACGGCAAGAAAGGGAAATTTCATTCTGACTCCGGTCGGTTGGTCATGGTCGGATCGGTAAAGGCAAGCCAGCCGCGATACCAGCGAAAGCCGGTGGTCACTGCGCAGGCGGCAGCGAAGATATACGCGAGTATGGGGAACATCGCAGGGAACAGGCACATGGCGGTGAAAATTGCGATGGTCTCGAACCCTTCGGTCAGCCCGCCAAGGTAATGGATGCCCTTCATCGGATAGCGCGCGGCGATCTCTCCCCGCTTCGCTGCAATCACGGCATAGGCAAGGAAGGACGACCCTGTTCCGACAAAGGCCGCGATCAGAATGGCGGCGGGCAATGCGTTGGTGGTGGGATCGGCCAGCGCGAAACCCAACGGAAAAATCGCGTAAAACAGGAAGTCGAGCGATATGTCCAGAAATGCGCCCCGATCCGTCGTGCCGGTTTCGCGCGCAACAGCCCCGTCCAGCCCGTCGGCCAGCCGGTTCAGGGCCATCAGCCCCAGAGTAAGGGCATAGGCACCGAAGGCCAGGGCAGGCAGGGTCAGCAGACCAACCCCGAAACCCGCCAGTGTGATGTGATCTGCCGAAATGCCCCGCCTTGCAAGCAGACGTGCCGGATAGGACAGCAGTTGGCGCTGCGCGGGCAGAAGAAGGGCGTCGATCATCGGCGTCTCCACCCATGATAGCGCTCGACGACGCGCAGCAGGCGCGGGTTCACATGTGCCCGCTGCCATTCCCCCGCAGCGTATTTGTTCGCCTCGGCCAGCGTCGGATAGATGTGGATCGTGCCCAGTATCCTTTTCAGCCCCAGCCCGTGCTTCATCGCCAGCACGAATTCCGCCAGCAGATCGCCCGCATGTTCGCCGACGATGGTCACGCCAAGGATACGGTCCTTGCCGGGCGGCGTCAGCACCTTCACGAAACCTTTGGCCGAACCATCTGCAATCGCCCGGTCAAGGTCGTCGATGCCATAGCGTGTTACTTCGACCGCGATACCCTGCTCCGCCGCCTCTGCCTCTGACAGCCCGACACGGGCCACTTCCGGGTCGGTGAATGTAGCCCAGGGGATCACCCGGTAATCAACCTTGAACCGCTTGATGCCGCCGAACAGTGCGTTGACCGTGGCGAACCACGCCTGATGACTGGCGGCATGGGTAAACTGGTATGGTCCGGCCACATCGCCTGCCGCGAGGATGTTGGGGTAAAGCGTTTCAAGGTATTCGTTGGTTTCGACAACGCGCCCGACAGGAATACCCAACTCCTCCAGCCCGAAGCCTTGCAGGCGCGGGGCGCGGCCCACGGCGACAATGATCTCGTCAAAGGCGATGCGCTGGCGGTCGACACCGGTCTCCACCTCGATCCACCTTTCCCCGTCGCTCAGGCCACAGGCCAACGCCCGGTGTCCTGTCAGCACCTTTACGCCATCGGCTTCCAGCGCGGACCTGACCAGCGCTGAAACCTCCTCATCCTCGCGCATCATCAGACGCGGGGCCATTTCCACCTGTGTTACCTCCGACCCAAGCCGGGCAAAGGCCTGCACAAGCTCGCAGCCGATCGGGCCGCCGCCCAGCATCACCAACCGCTTCGGTGCAGCATTGTGGTGGCGCAGCGCCTGCCACATGGTGTCCGATGTCAGATACCCCACGTCCGCCAGCCCCGGCAGCGGCGGTACAAAGGGCGCGGCCCCGGTGGTGATTATAATGCCGCGCGTGGTCAGGCGCTGTGTGCCGCCGTCATTCAGCGCGATTTCCACGGTCCACGGATCGATCAGACGAGCGCGTCCTTTCAGGACCTCCACCCCCAACCCGGTATAGCGTTCGACGGAGTCATGCGGCGCGATTTCGGAAATGACGCCGTGCACCCTTTCCATGACCTGAGCGAAAGGAACCGGCGGGTCTTTGGGGGCAAGGCCATAGCGATCAGCATGCCGCATCTGGTGGGCCAGTTTCGCGCTGCGGATCAGCGCCTTTGACGGCACGCAGCCGAAATTCAGGCAATCACCACCCATCTCGCCTGCCTCGACCAGCGTCACCTTCGCCTTCGTCGCAGCGGCGATATAGCTGGAAACCAGTCCCGCCGCGCCTGCGCCGATGACGATCAGGTTGCGGTCAAATTTCGCGGGCCTTTTCCATCGCGCATAGACCTTGCGGCGCCGGACCGCGCCCAGCACCAGCCGCGCGAGCCAGGGAAACAGACCCAGGGCTGCGAAAGATGCCAGCATCGCGGGGGAGACGAGCCCCGACAGGCTGTCGAGCCGTGCAAGCTGCGTGCCCGCATTCACATAGACCGCCGTCCCGGCCAGCATTCCCGCCTGCGAAACAAGGTAGAATGTTGCCGCCCGCATCGGCGTCAGCCCCATAACCAGGTTGACGGCAAAAAACGGCACCACCGGGATCAGCCGCAGCGTGAACAGATAGAACGGCCCGTCGCGGTGCAGGCCGTCCTCGATCCCCTTGGTGCGCGTGCCCAGCCGCCCGCGAACCCAGTCGCGCAACAGATACCGCGCGGCCAGAAAGGCCAGCGTCGCCCCGATGGTCGAGGCAAAGGACACCAGCACAAGTCCCTGCCAGAATCCGAACAGCGCGCCGGCGGCCAGCGTCATCCAGACGGCCAGCGGCAGCGACAGCGCCGTGATGGCGACATAACCGGCAAAGAACAGGGTGGCAAAGGTCAGCGGTCGTGACTGACGCCAGTCCTCGACGGCGGTCAGCCTTTCCCGCAGGCCCGCCAGATCGAGATTCTGACCGGACAGCCACCAGAAAGCCCCCAGCAGGGCAGCGGCAATCAGCAGAAAGGCAATTTTCTTGGTCAAGGGTCAGCCGTCCGGGGTGTCGCCGCGTGGGTCATGGGCAAGATACGTCAGCCTCTGGGCGAAAGTTGCAAGCAGCGCAACTGCCTAAGCCGTTCTGTCCGCATGGCTTGTTCCGGTTTCCGCGCCATCAAGTCCAAGCAGCCGGTCCAGCGACCATGCCCCCGGGCCGCATGCAACGGTGGCCAGTAGCGCCGCCGCCCAAAGCCCATGCGTGACCCAGGCATCCGGATAGACGAATATCTGGATCACCGCCGTCATCACGAGCAGACCTAACGCGGAAAAACGTGTAAACAAGCCAAGGATCATCAATAAGGGCAGCACATGTTCCGCCGTCGTCGCCATCACTGCCGCGATGTTCGGCGGGATCAGCGGAAGGGCGAACTCTTCCCTGAACAGGAAATAGGTTGAGTCCTTGATGGAAAACAGCCCGTCGACCTTCGTACGACCGGACTGAAGGAAAACCATCGCCGGAAAAAAGCGCAGGGCAAGCGCAGTGAAGTCCTTCGGAATATGTGAAAGCAGGGTGTTCAGGCTGCGGATGGTTGCGATCATGGCTTGTCCTCGGCTGTGGTGACGACGGCACCCGCGTGCATGAGATGCAGCAGGATCGGCTGCGGGTCGTGGTCAGGGTCGGCAAAGCGGGCGATTTCGGCGGCGGCAAGCAGGCGCTCGCCCCCAAGTATGGCCCGAAGAAACGCGGTATCGCCTGCCGAAAGGCTTTCCACGGACACATCGAAGCTGCGACTGCGCAGGATCAGCGCAGTTTCACCCCCGGCAGCAATCGGGCCAGGGGCCACCCCCGGCTGGTTTGCACGCCAGATGCTGACAGCGGGGTGGTGCGATTGCAGGACCTGCACCGAAGGATGCAGAAAAAGCCGTGCGGTTTCCGGGCTGGCGGCTGCGGCGGCAATAAGGGCGGGTGACAGCGGTTCAGCATCGGCGGCGTGATAGGCATAACCCCGCGCCAGTTCGATCCTGGCCACGTCGGCCATGTAAGGATAGGCGGCCAGGGGTTCGAACCCTGCAAGAAAATCGGGGAAACTGTCGCCCCACTCATGAATGACGGGTGTTTTGGGCCTGTGCTGTTCCGCGTAATGCCGTGCCATGGCACGAAAGAAGTCATCCCCCACCAGACGGGCGATCACAGGAAAACGTTTGCCCAGCGCGTCAATCAGGCTGACGGTGACATTGTTGCGATAGACGGCAAAGCGGCGCGCGGCTTCACCGGGTACCTGCGCGGTCAGACCGGGGGGAAGCGTGCCGCTGGTGATCCCGTCTGCAAAGGCCGCAAGAAATTCAGGATGCGTGGGCAAGGCGCACCCCCTTTGCCATGGCCAGCCTGGCTTCTGCCCTGGCGGCTTCCTCCCGCAGGACGGGCCATTCCGGCACGTCATTGTCCCATTCGATCAGCGTGGGCAGCGGTCCCGCACGATCCAGAACCTCGCCATAAAGTGCCCATACCGGATCGGCCACCGGCGCACCATGTGCGTCAATCAGCAGCGGGCCAGATGGCAGCTCTTCCGTGTCGTGGCCGCCAAGATGAATTTCACCCACATGGTCCAGCGGAAAGGCATCCAGATAGGCGCGGGCATCGGTCCGGTGATTGGTGGCGCTGACAAACACATTGTTTACATCAAGAAGCAAACCGCAGCCGGTACGCCGTACAATCTGGGTCAGAAATTCGGTTTCCGGGATCGTGGAGTGTTCGAACAATACATAGGTCGACGGATTTTCCAGAAGCATCCGGCGGCCAAGATGATCCTGCACCTGGGCAACGTGGGCGCAAACCATGGCAAGGGTTTCTTCGGTATAGGGCAAGGGCAGCAGATCGTTCAGATACTCGCTGCCATGGCTGGACCATGCCAGGTGTTCGGAAAAGCTGTCGGGCTGATACCGGTCGCACAGCGCTTTCAACCGTGCCAGATGTTGGCGGTCCAGCCCGCCCGCGCCGCCGATGGAAAGGCCGACGCCGTGCAGCGAAATCGCATAATCCGCCCGCAACGCTGCCAGTTGCGCATGGGGCAACCCACCCGCACCCATGTAGTTTTCGGCATGCACCTCGAAAAATCCCAGCCCTGTGGGGGCACTGCGGATCGCGGCGAAATGCTGCGGCTTGAAGCCGACACCGGCAGAGACGGGCAGGGTCATGGCGGCACCTTTCAGATTTGCGGAAACGGGGCGCGGGTTGTTCCCGCGCCCCCTTGAGGTTACGACGCCATGTCGCGCTCAAGCGGCTCCAGGCTGCCCATGCGGCCCTCGGGCGCTTCCATCGTGACGCAGGTGCCGACGGGCACATATTTCCATGCGTTGCCCTGGAAATCGACTTTCGAGGTTCCGGCGCAGGTGGTGCCCGCCCCGGCGGCACAGTCATTCTTGCCCGCTTCGGCCACGCCGTAGCACTTTTCCATATCGCCCTCGGCCTGGGCCGCACCCGCCATCATCGTCAGTGCGCAAGCCAGCGAAGCGCCAAGCCCAAGGGTGTTCTTCATCATCGACATGTCATCCTCCGTGTCGGTCTGGCGGCCCGCCTTTCGGGTCCGCACTTGCCAGTTCGTCAGAGGAGTGGGATTTGTTACCCCGTTCACGAAAGGGTGTTCAGCCGCAACAATGACGGGCATTTTGCCAGGGCGATGTAACAAACACCGGACGGATGCGAATTGCATGGCAGAGATGACAGAAACGGACGACGAATGGGCACGGCTGCTTGATGCGGCCAATAGGGGCGACAGCGCCGCCTATGCCGCCTTTCTGCGCGCGGCCACGCCGGTTCTGCGTGGAATTGTGCGGGCAAGGGCCCGCATGCTGGATACGCATATGCAAGAGGATATCGTGCAGGACGTGTTGCTTGCCATCCACCTGAAGCGCGGAACGTGGCAACCGGACCGCCCGCCAAGGCCATGGCTTTACGCCATTGCCCGGCACAAGATCGTCGATGCCCTTCGAAAGCGCGGGAGGGAACCACTGGCGGAGCTGCTGGACGAAACCCCCGACACAATCGCCGCGCCGACAGAGGCGGATGTTTTCGCCACACGGGATGTGGCGCGCAATCTTGATGCGCTTGATACGCGGTCGGGCGGCATCCTTCGGGCGCTCGCCTTTGAGGGGCTTGGCATGGCCGAGGTCGCCAAGCGCTTTGCGCTGAGCGACGGCGCCGCCCGCGTTGCGCTGCACCGCGCCCTGAACAAACTGGCCGCCCTTCGCGAAAGGGAAAACGGATGAAAACCGACGATCTGGTGACACTGCTGGCGACCGATGCCACGCCGCCGCACAGGGTGTGGCCAGGGCTTGCCCTATGGATGATGCTGCCTGTCCTGACGCTGGGCGCCTGTTTTCTGTGGGCAATCGGCATCCGGCCCGATCTGGCAACGGCGCTTGTCGGGCAGATCACGCTATGGAAATGGCTGCTGCCGATGATCTTTTTGGGCGCAGGTATGGCAAGTGCTGCCCGGCTGTCGCGTCCCGAGGGGCGCGTGGGCTATGCCCCGCTTGCTGCCGGGCTGGCACTTGTGCTTGCGGCAGGATTGGTGATGTGGCGGCTGTCGGTGTTGCCCGTGGCCGACTGGCGACCGGCGATGATGGGAAAGACGCATCTGATCTGTCTTTCATCGATCTTTGGACTTGGCCTGCCGGGTCTGTTGCTTGGCCTTGGCATCCTGCGGCGCGGGGCCACCACACGGCCCGCGTTCTGTGGTCTTGTTGCAGGTCTTGCCGTGGGCGGTCTTGCCGCCGCATTATATGCAACCCATTGTAACGAGGATGACCCGCTGTTCTTTGTCACCTGGTACGGGCTTGCAATCCTGTCGCTTGGGGCGTTGGGGGCTGCTCTGGGGCCGCGGTGGCTGCGCTGGTAATCGCTAAAGCGCGCTGAATACCGTCGCCAGTATTGCGCCCAGTTCCGACGCATCGGTTTCGGTAAAGGCCGCAGGCCGGTCGCTGTCGATGTCAAAAACCCCGATCAGTCGCCCACCCCGACCGAAGACCGGAATCACCAGTTCGGACCGTGTGGTGGACGCGCAGGCGATATGGCCGGGGAACGCGTCCACATCCGGAACAAGCTGCGCCTGCCCCGTGCGCGCCGCCGCGCCGCAGACACCACGCGAAAACGGGATGACAAGACAGCCGTGGCCGCCCTGATACGGGCCGATTTTCAGCATCTGCGGGCCGCTAACGCGGTAAAATCCCGTCCAGTCGAACCTGTCGTCGGCGTGATGGACTTCACAGGCAATCGTGGCCATCAGGGCGACCTCGTCCGTTTCGCCATGGGTCAGGCTGCCAATGCGGCCGGCAAGAGCGGAGTAGTCGAGCGGTGGGTGGGTCGGCATGTTCGGTCCGTTCCATGGTGCACGCCCTGTTTATCGAAAAGTAAAAGGCCGATCAAATTCGCCGTATCACGCAAACGAATTGGTAATGGGTTGGTCCTAGCTTTCCGTAAAATCACGGAGGGTGGAATGAACCTTGAAATCAGCCAACATGATGACCTGCTGTTGATCACAGTGGCCGAGGCGAGGATCGACGCGGCTGTCGCCATCCAGTTCAAGGACCGCGTGCGCGAAGCCTTCGCGACACCGTCGCGGCGCGTAGTCCTTGATCTTGCGCGTGTCGACTTTGTTGACAGCAGCGGTCTTGGCGCAATCGTCGCGGCCCTGAAGATGATGGAAAATGGCCGCAGGCTTGAACTTGCCGGGCTGACCCCGCCGGTCGAGCGCGTGTTGCGCCTGACGCGCATGGACAGGGTGTTCACCATACACAAGGATGCGACGGCGGCGATCTCTCCGAGGGATGCGGCATGACGGCAAGCAAGACACAGGGCAAGCATGACAGGTAATGTTTTCCCGCGCAGGGATTTGCCCTGTGACAAGGTAAGCGCATTGATCGAGGCACCCGGCACCGAGAGTACAGCCCGGCAGGAAAAGGCCCGCCTGCGTACCAGGCCCGGTGAAAACGGCATGGGGCCAAAAATGGTTCTGCGCCTGCACAGCACCCCGATGTCGGTGCGGGCTGCGCTGGCGCAGGTGCGGGAAGCCCTGCAAAGCGCGGCAGTCCCCGGTTCTGATCTGGGCCGGCTGGAGCTGGTTCTGGCGGAAGCCATGAACAACATTGTAGAACATGCCTATCTTGACAGCCCGGATGGCCGGATCGTGGTGCGCCTGACGCGCGACCCCGATGCATTGTCCTGCGAAATCATCGATACGGGGACCGCCATGCCGGGCGATGCGTTGCCACAGGGCGATCATCCGATGCTGCCCAGTATTGATGATCTGCCGGAAGGCGGTTTCGGTTGGTTCATGATCCGCGAATTGGCGGAGGTGTTGCGGTACAATCGCCGTTCGGGACGCAATTGCCTGTATTTCCGCCTGGCACTGACGCGTCCGGAACTGGCCGAAAACGAAGCGCAGGATCCGGCGCGGCCCTCACTGGGCTAAGCTCTTTGCACTCGACGACAGACGAACGGACTGGCCGGAAAAGAATGATCGGCAGAACCGGCGGCAAGGGAAAATATCGCTGCCGCAACTTTGCCTCCTTGCCTCCGCAACACTGCCCGAATGTCTGGCGATAGCTTGTCGCATAGCCGAACGAGGCTTCCCCCGGTGCCGCGCCCATAGCCCCCCACCCAGTTCGCGGCACCGGGGCGTTTGCCAGAATCCGGCCCATTTCCAGAGCAACCGACAGAACACCGAGAATGGCGTTCGATGCTCCTGTGGGGTGCGAAGCTGATCAAGAAACGGGCAGCGCTGTCCCGGTGACACTGCACAGCGACGTGCGAATTCGCGATGCGTCAGTTCAACTGGAACTGCAGCGGATAACGGCCGTTGTCGAAATCACCGAACAGGTCGGGCAGGTCGGGATGATCGACAGGCTGGCCGGTTTCGTCAGGGATCAGGTTCTGTTCCGAAACATAGGCCACATAATAGCTTTGGTCGTTTTCGGCCAGAAGGTGATAAAATGGCTGATCCCGCTGCGGACGGCTTTCCTCGGGGATGGCATCATACCATTCTTCGGTGTTGCTGAACATCGCATCCACATCGAACACAACGCCCCGGAAAGGATGTTTCCGGTGTCGCACGATCTGCCCGATATGATACTTTGCAACCGACTTCAGCATGATCTTTGACGCCCCCTGCGTCTTACTAGGACTCTCCCGATGCGATGTAAATCTGGGTGGGCGCCTCTGAGAGAAACAGTCTGTGGCCCCCTGCCTGACAAATACCTCTGATTGTTTCGACTTCACGGCCTTGCGTTAAGAAATTACCTTATTTTTTGCCCCAACTTGCCTGCTTTCTGCGTGGGGTTGAGCATCTGTCACCGTTCCGGAATCGGCAACATTTCCCGTTACAGGCGAATCGCCCTGTGTGAATGCCTAGCTATCTCCGGATGATCTGCGCCCCGGCAAGGGCCCGCCGCAGGATGTTTCCCGTTCGCATTTGCCGTTTATCAGCGGATCGATTTTCGCTAGTATGAGACAAAACCAGAAAGGTGTGAGGCAGGATGAGCAGGCATATTGGGGCAGCGGCATTGCTGTTGCTGGTGGTGTCTTGCGGCGGGAACGCGACCTCGCCACGCAATCTTGACGACGCCTGCAGCATCATCGAACAACGGCCCGGTTATCTTCGCGCCATGCAGGACAGCGAAAGGCGCTGGGGGGTGCCGATCGCGGTGCAGATGGCGACGATCTATCAGGAGTCGAAGTTCGACGGCGATGCCCGAACGCCGCGCCAATATGCCCTTGGCTTCATCCCGGCTGGCCGGCAATCCTCGGCCTTTGGATATGCGCAGGCGATTGACGGCACCTGGGATGACTATCGCAGCGAGACAGGCCGACGCGGGGCAGACCGCGACGATATCGTGGATGCCACCGATTTCATGGGCTGGTACATGAACCGCAGCCAGGAAAAGCTGGGTCTGTCTCTTCACGATGCGCGGAACCAATATCTCGCCTATCACGAGGGCCATGGGGGATATGCACGTGGCAGCCATAACGGCAAGTCATGGTTGCTTCGCGTCGCATCAGAAGTGGAATCCCGGGCTGTGCTTTACAACACCCAGCTTTCCGCTTGCGGGCTGATCTGAAACGACGGGCTGCATGCCCGTTTATTTGCGGCGGGCAATTTCCGATTCAATCGTGAACTTTGACGCAGGATAGGTGCTGCCCGCCGTGATCTGGCCCAGCATCACATGGGTCTTTGTGCCATATTCGTCCGTCACCACCCATTCGCGCAGCTCGACCGGATCGGCATCAAAGAACAGGTCGATATAGCCGTATTCCGGATTTTCAGGATCCTGCGCGCGCACGACGGTCATGTCGCCCGCCTGATCGTGGCCGACGACCATCCTGGCACGACCCAGATCGACGTTCCTTGCCAGGATCAGGTTCAGCGGTGTGCGCTTCAGCGGATACTGTTCCGGCGGCTGGTTCGACTTGCCATCGAAAATCGCCACCTGCCCGCCAGAGGCAAGGACCACAGTCTTGTCAGGCGTGGCATATTCGAACCGCATCCGGTTCGGGCGGTGAATGAACAGCGTGCCATAGGATTCCGACCCGTCGGCATTGACCTGCGTAAAGGGCGCTTCGACCGTCTTGATGCTGTTCAGATAGGTCGAAACTGTCTTCAGCGGCAGCTTTTCCGCCACCGCAGGAAGCGAAAGGGCCAAAAGGGTGAGCGGGGCCAAAAGGGCGGTACGAAGGTTCATGCCACCAATATAAGTGGCTCATGGACACGGCGCACTCTGTAATTTCTACAATGCCGAGGGTTTGATCGGGCGACCGGCAGCACGCGCGATCATCCCTTTCGGTTCGCCATCCCGGCCTTTGTCACCAACAGCAGAAGCCGCCGTCAACCAGCAGGTCGACTCCGGTGACAAAGCTTGCAGCATTCGACAGCAAAAACACTGCCGGGCCGACCATTTCATCGACCGTGGCCATGCGCTGCATCGGCGTCTGCTCCTCGAACAGCTTTGTCTGATGCACCATTTCCGGCCGTGTGTTCATCGGCGTGGCCGTATAGCCTGGGCTGATGGTGTTGACCCGCACGCCCCGCCCGACCCATTCCATTGCCATGGATTTGGTCATGTGGATCACACCCGCCTTTGAGGCGTTGTAATGGCATTGCATCAGGCCGCGGTTCACGATGACACCAGACATCGAAGCGATGTTGACGATGGATCCCCGGCCATTTTTCAGCATGGCCCGCGCCTCTGCCTGACAGGAAAGGAAAACGCCCTTCAGGTTGATGTCCATCATGGTCTGGAACTGGCTTTCCTCCATCTCTTCGGCGGGGTTCGCGTTGGCGATACCCGCCGCGTTGACCGCCAGCGTCAGCGGGCCCAGCTCTGCCTCCGTCCGGGCGACGGCTTCGTTCAGTGCTGTGCCCTGGGTAACATCTGCAGCTATCCTGATGCTGCGACGACCGGTTCCAGCGATGAATTCTGCCGTATGTGCAAGCCCGTCATCGCTGCGTCTGTCCAGCAGCGCGACATCGGCCCCGCATTGCGCAAGGCCAATTGCGATCCGCTGACCGATGCCGCTGCCAGCCCCGGTGACAAGCGCAACGTTTCCGGAAAGTTCAAACAGCTTCGGGGCATTCAGGGTCATGTCAGACATGGTTTTCCTTGGATCAACTGGTGGCAAGTTCCATCACGGACACGTCGTTGGCCGCGCTTCGATCCAGAATGCCGGCCTGACGGCCATGGGCCATCACCATGATCCTGTGCGATACGCCCAACACTTCTTCGAGATCAGAGCTGACCACGATCACGCTGCGGCCATCGGCTGCAAGATCACGAATGATTTCATAGATCGACGAACGTGCGCCAACATCAATCCCGCGCGTCGGTTCGTCCAGCACGACGACGCGAGGATCGCGGGCCAGCCACTTGGCAAGCACGATCTTCTGCTGGTTTCCTCCGGACATTTCCCCGGCGTTCTGGCTTCCTGTGCCCTTCACGCCAAACCTGCGGATATTGGCGGCAGCAAAATCACGAAGCCTGCGCGCATTCACAAAACCCCGCGTTCCCAGGGCATCCCGATTACAATAGCCGATGTTCTCGGCAATCGAATGGTCAAGGATCAGCCCCTGCTGCTTGCGATCCTCGGGAACCAGCACGATCCCATGTCCGATCGCCTGCCAGGGCTGGCGGGGTGTGATTTCGGCACCATCAAGTAGCACCTGCCCCGCCGCGACCGGATCGGCGCCGGTGATCGCGCGCACAAGTTCGGTCCTGCCTGCGCCGACAAGGCCCGCGATGCCAAAGATCTCTCCCTTGCGCACGGAAAAACTGATGTCGCGGAACGGCCCGGCAGGTGAGGACAGGCCCCGCACTTCCAGTGTGACCGCCTGCTGCGGATCGGGCATCGCCGGGAACATGCGATCCAGCGACCGCCCTACCATCGCCTCGACGATGTTGCGGACGGGAACATTGCCGGTATCGAATTCCTGCACCTTTGACCCATCGCGCATGACCACGATGCGGTCCGCGATCTGGCGGATTTCCTCAAGCCGGTGCGAGATGTAGATGATCCCGACCCCTTCGGATTTCAGTCGTTCGATCTGACGGAAAAGCAATTGTGTTTCGTCACCGCCTAATGCAGCGGTCGGCTCATCCAGGATCAGAAGCCTGGCATTCAGTGTCAGTGCCTTGGCAATTTCGATCAGTTGCTGGTTCGCCGTGGAAAGCCCCGCAACCTTGCGACGAGGTGAGATTTCCAACCCCAGTCGCTGCAATCCCGCATGGGCACGTACCTCCATCGCGGGGCGGTCGATCCTGCCGCCTTTCATCATGTAGCGACCGACAAAGACGTTTTCGGCAATGGACAGGTGCGGAAGCAATCGCAATTCCTGATGGATAAGGCCAAGCCCACTGTCCAGCGCCTCGCGCGGGTTGGCCGGGGCATAGGGCTGCCCCAACCAGGTCATCGTGCCTGTCGAAGGTTGGATCGACCCGGCAATGATGCCGGAAAGCGTTGACTTTCCGGCACCGTTTTCCCCCAGAAGCGCCACGACCTCCCCCGGATTCACATCGAAATCCACGCCATGCAGCACCTCTGTCGGGCCGTATGACTTGTGGATACCGCGAAGGGAAAGGATCGGTGTGCGCCCGGTCATCACTGCCTCACGGGTGATCGGTAAGATACTTGCCTGCGTCTTCGCAGGGTGTAAGCACGGCATTGGGGGTCTGACGTTCGGGCAGCGTTTCGCCCGCGGCTGCGGCAATGGCGGCGTCAACAGCCATCTTGCCCATCGTGCGCGTGCTTTGCGTCGCCGTCACGATATACGGACCTTCGCATTTCGACAGATATTCCAGCGCCGACATGTCACCGTCATAGCCACCGATGATGACCTGATCGGCAAGACCGGCGCCTTCGACCGCTTTCGCCGCACCCATCGCCAGACCGTCTGCCTGGCCGAAGATGATCTTCAGATCGGGGTTCGCCTGAAGCATGTTCTGCGCGATAGAGAAACCCTCGTCGGCCGACCACATCTGCGACCACTGCTGATCGATCAGTTCCACACCGGCGTTTTCGTCGATGGCGCGCTTGCAGCCTGTGAAGCGGTCAACTTCTGGTGTGGTGCCTTTCTGGCCGTGAATGATGGCCATTTTGCCGGAACCGCCAGCCTTTTCGATGATGAACTTGCAGACCTGATAGGCCGATTCGACGCTTTCCCCGGCGATGAACGTGTCGCCCGGCTCTCCTTCGGGGAAGCGGTCAACGTTGATGACCGGAATCCCTGCCTCGCGGGCAAGGCGCGTAGGAACGGCTGCCGCAGCGGCACCGGCGGGGATATAGATAAAGGCATCTATGTCCTGGGTCATCAGATCCTGCACCTGGCTGACCTGTGTGTTGGTGTCGTTCTTGGCGTCAACGACGATGACCTCGATCCCTTTTTCCTTGCCGTAGTTTTCAACGCCCAGCTTGATCTGGTTGAAGAAGTCAGCCTGAAGGTTCGGCACGGCAAGGCCAATCTTCTTCACCTCTTGCGCGGCTGCGATACCGGGGATCGACAGCGCCAAGGCTGTCGCCGTAAATAGTGTCTTGCTGAATTTCATCTTGTTCCTCCTCTGTTGATGCGGTGCACCCGAAGCATGGTGTCCGCTTTGATGCCTGCACGGGACAGGCGCTTCTTCCGCGGGATATCCCCCGCGGTGAATGTTCAGTTCCGCTTGCGGAACGTCTCTGCTGCGACGGCCATCAGGATGACCAGCCCGATCACGACCTGCTGGACGAAGGGTGAAACGGACAGAAGGTTCAGGCCGTTGCGCAAAACACCAATGATCAGCACGCCGATGATCGTGCCGCCGATACCGCCCGTTCCACCAGACAGCGACGTGCCGCCGATAACGACCGCTGCAATCGCATCGAGCTCGTAGGATGTTCCAAGTGAGGGCTGCGCCGAATCCAGCCGGGCAGCCAGGACCAGTCCGGCAAGACCTGCAAGCACGCTGCAGATGGTATAGACGAGCACGGTCATGCGGGCGACATTGATCCCGGCCAGACGCGCCACCTCGGGATTGCCGCCGATGGCATAAAGCGACCGGCCACCATAACGATACCGAAGGTACAACAGCGCCACCAGAAACACGGCAAGCATGACTGCGACCGTTGTCGTCAGTATCCCGCCGTATCGGGATATGGCCGCAAGGTTGAACCAGGCAGGAAAACCTGTCAGCTGCTGCCCGTCGGTGATCATGTTTGCAATGCCGCGTGTCACCGACATCATTGCCAGAGTTGCGATAAAAGCCGGAACATTGAACCTGGTAATGAGAATACCAGCCGCAAACCCGTTCATTCCTGCCGCAAACAGCGCTGCCGGCATGGCAAGATACATCGGCACGCCAAGTTCGATGTTCAGGTAGCCAAGCACCATCATCGCAAGGGCCAGAACCGAACCGACGGCAAGATCGATACCGCCGATCAGGATTACCATCGTCATGCCGACCGCGATGATGCCAAGGACGGTCACCTGATCGAGGATGTTCAGAAAGTTCCGCACCGACAGAAACTTGTCTGTCGCAATGCTCAGAAAAACACATAGCAGGATCAGGCCGATCAAGGGGCCTGTGGCCCCGCTCAGCACTTTCCACAGGCTTCGCTGCCCGTCCCCTCGATCCGCAGCCAGTGTCTCCATCCCATTCACCTCCGCCCACAGTTATAGCATAATTATTCATACTGTGTATAAAATACTTATCTGTTCTCGTATCGCGCTGTCAATGGCAATTGTGGACGCCCCCTTGCTATAATTCTCTTGACTTCTTGGTGGTAATGCACAATTTTTTAATATTGAATATTTATGCCATGAGGATGCCGTGCAGACCAAGTATTCGGAATCGCAGCTAACGCAGGTCGCACGCCAGATTCGCAGGCGCGATCTTCAAGCCGTTGTCGAAGCAGGCGCAGGCCATATCGGTGGTGAAATGTCGGCGACCGACATTCTGACGGCGCTTTACTTTCGCGTTCTCCGCATCTGGCCGGATCAGCCAAGGCACCCGGACCGCGACCGTTTCGTGTTGTCGAAGGGCCATGTGGCCCTTGTGCTTTATGTCACGCTGGCAAAGCGCGGTTTCCTGCCGGAAGAAGAGATCGCAACCTTTCTGAAACCCTATTCCCGTCTGAACGGCCACCCCAACTGCAACAAGGTTCCCGGCGTTGAAACGAACACCGGGCCGCTGGGGCATGGCCTGCCGGTTGCCGTGGGAATGGCGAAAGCGGCCAAACTGACGGGCGCCGACTACCACACCTATGTCATGACCGGCGATGGCGAGATGCAGGAAGGCTCCAACTGGGAAGCGATCAGCGCTGCGGCACAGTTCGGGCTGGACAACATGACCCTGATCATCGACCACAACCGTTTTCAGCAGGGCGCAGCGCTGAAAGACACCAACAATCTGGCCCCCTTCGCGTCGAAACTGGCTGCCTTTGGCTGGGACGTGACAGAGATCGACGGCAACGACATGGCGCAGATTGTCCCTGCACTGGAAAAGCGAACCTCGCGGCCTCATGCAATCATCGCCCACACCAACAAGGGTCATGGCATTTCTTTCATGCAGGACAAGGTTGACTGGCATCACAAGGTGCCGAACGCCGAACAATACAAAATTGCCCTGGCCGAACTTTCGGAGACCCTGTGATGAACGCCTCGACGGTATCTTCGACATCTCCCGCAAAGTTGCATGACTGCCGCGACGCCTTTGTCGCAGTTCTGGAACGTCTCGGCGCCGAAAACCCGCGTATCGTGGCTGTCTGCAACGATTCAGTCGGGTCGTCCAAACTGGGCGGTTTCAAATCCCGTTTTCCGGAACGGCTGGTGAACGTCGGTATTGCCGAACAGAACATGGTTGGTGTGGGTGCCGGTCTGGCAAATGGTGGATTGCTGCCATTTGTCTGCGGCGCTGCCTGCTTTCTGACGGGGCGTTCGCTGGAACAGATCAAGGCTGACATCGCCTATTCGAATGCCAATGTGAAACTGATCGGAATCTCGTCCGGCATGGCTTATGGAGAGTTGGGGCCGACGCATCATTCGGTCGAGGATTTCGCCTGGACCCGCGTGCTTCCGAACCTTCCGGTGATCGCGCCCTGCGATTCCATCGAAACCGCCGCCGCCGTGGAATGGGCTGCCGGTCACGATGGTCCGGTGTTCCTGCGCCTGTCGCGGGTGGGCGTCCCCGATCTGCTGCCGTCGGATCATCGCTTTGAACCGGGCAAGGCCAACCTGCTGCGCGATGGGGATGCGGTAACGCTGATCGCCAACGGCACATTGACCCACCGGATGATGAAGGCAGCCGATATTCTTGCGCTGGAAGGGATCGAGGCGCGGGTTCTGAACATGGCCACCGTGCGCCCCATCGACACCGATGCCGTCATTGCAGCGGTGCGCGACACAGGCGCGATCCTGACGGCCGAGGAGCATTCGGTTTTCGGCGGCCTTGGCTCCGCCATAGCCGAGGTCGTGGTGGCAGAGGCACCCGCCCCGATGAAAATTCTGGGCGTGCCCGGTATCTTTGCGCCCACGGGATCGGCAGAGTTTCTGCTGGATGAATTCGGCATGGCCCCGGCAGCCGTGGCCGAGGCCGCAAAGGTGCTGATCGCGCGCAAATCAGGCCGGGGTTGACGGCAATCCCCCATCACATGAACCGAACCCGCAGAGGCTGACATGACCCGCGCCATTCTTGCCATCGATCAGGGGACAACGAACTCCAAGGCCGTTCTGGTTGCCGAGAGCGGCGAAATACTGGCGCGCGGGTCTTCCCCTGTCGGCATTTCACATCCGCAACCCGGCTGGGTGGAGCAGGATCCGATACGGCTGTGGACTTCGGTTCTTGAAGCCATCTCGAACTGCCTGAAAGCTGCCCCGGCAACAGAAATCCTTGGGGTCGCGATTTCCAACCAGCGAGAGTCGGTCACAGCCTGGGACGCCGTCACCGGACAACCGCTTGGCCCTGTCGTAAGCTGGCAATGCCGCCGCACGGCACCCGACTGCGCAAGTCTGGTCGCGGCAGGTCATGCGCCGCGCGTGCAGGAACTGACCGGCCTGCCCATCGATCCGATGTTCCCCGGACCAAAGATGAAATGGCTGCTGGATCGGGTGCCTGCGGGCAACAACGTGCGGCTTGGCACCGTCGATGCCTGGCTGATCCACTGCTTTACGGGCGGTGCCGTTCATGCCTGCGATGCTTCCAACGCGGCGCGAAGCCAGCTGTATGACCTGAAGGGCCAGCGGTGGAGCGAGGAGCTTTGCGCATTGTTCGGCGTGCCCGTATCCTGCCTGCCGGCGGTCCGCGACAGTGCTTCGGCCTTTGGCATGACTCGTGGCATCCCCGGTCTGCCGGATGGAACACCGATCTGCTCCGCCATCGGCGACAGCCATGCGGCCCTGTTCGGCCACGGCGCCTTTGTCCCCGGTGACGGCAAGGTGACCTTCGGCACGGGGTCATCCATCATGACGACCCTGCCTGCCTATATCGCACCAAGAAACGGCATCACCACCACCATCGCCTGGTCCATCGCCGGAATGCCCACCTATGCCTTTGAAGGCAACATCCTTGTTTCCGCCGCCGCGCTGCCCTGGATGGTCGATATTCTGGGCCTGTCCGATGTGCAGGCGCTGACCGATCTGGCCGCCACGGCCGAACCGCATGGCCCCGGCTTTGTCCCCGCCTTCGTCGGGCTTGGCGCCCCCCACTGGCACAGCGATGCCCGGGCGCTGTTCTGCGGCATCACCTTCAACACCACGCGGGCGCAAATGGCGCGGGCAGTAACGGATTCCATGGCCCTTCAGGCGCATGACGTGTTCGCAGTGATGTCGGCCCAATCCCCCGTTCCGCTGGGGCGGCTGTTTGCCGATGGCGGCCCCAGCAGCAACACCTTCCTGATGCAGTGCGTGGCCGACACGATCAACCATCCACTCATCCAGTGCGATGCCCCGGAAGCATCCGCCCTGGGTGCCGCATATCTTGCCGGATTGTCCTTGGGCATCTGGCCTGATCTTGCAGCCATTGCCGCACTGCCACGGCAGGGTACCGAACTGTCACCCCGCGCTGGTGATACCCCGGAACGGTTGCGTATCTGGCAGGATGCCATTGCCCGCTCGACTGCCCCGTCTTTCTCCAATAAGGGTGAATAAAAATTCATGCCCGGAGAAGCAGATGGGTCGGATCAATGAACTACGCCTGATCGCCCGTGTCGCACAGATGTATCACATCGAAGGCAAGCGACAGGCGGAGATCGCAGAAATCCTGCGCATGTCACAAGCAACGGTTTCCCGAATGCTGAAGCGCGCGGAAACGGAGGAGATCGTTCGCACAACGGTCATTCCGCCGCCCGGCACTTTTGCCGATCTGGAAGGGGCGCTGCGAGAGAAATATGGCCTGACAGAAGCCATCGTCATCGACTGCTCGGAAGACCGCGCGGGCGCGATCATGGCGCGGATCGGCGAAGCCGCAGCGCATTTTCTGGAAGTGACGATCCAGCAGGACGAAATCATCGGCGTTTCAAGCTGGAGTCAAACGATCCTGCGTATGGTGGACAACATCCATCCTTTCCGCGGAACTAAGGCGAAATATGTCGTGCAGATGCTTGGCGGCATGGGCGAGGCTTCGGTCCAGACCCATGCAACAGAACTGATCGGGCGGCTTGCCAGGCTGACCGGGGCCGAATCCCGGCTGTTGCTGGTGCAGGGCATCACATCCTCGCGAGAGGCAAAGCTGGTCATGCTCGCGGATCCGGTCGTGCGCGGAACGATGGATCTGTTCGCCCGCCTTGACCTTGCAATCGTCGGGATCGGAGCGGTGGAACCCTCAGAGCTTCTGGCGCGATCGGGCAATGTCTTTTCGCCGCAGGAACTGACAATGCTGAATGAGGCGGGCGCCGTGGGCGAGATATCCTTCCGCTTCTTCGACAGGCACGGCCAGCCGGTCGAAACGCCCCTGAATGAACGGGTCATCGGCATATCGCTGGAACAGCTTAGAAAGGCCGGTCGCGTCATGGCGCTGGCTGGCGGAGAATCCAAGACAACCGCCATCGCCGGGGCGCTTCGGCTGGGTGTGATCGACATTCTGGTGACAGACAAATTCACCGCGGCACGTCTGACGGAGTGATCCCATCGGGAAAGCCCGCCTTGCCTGCCGCGTTTACGGAGGAACGACATGAAACGCTTTGCAGGACAGACGGTCATGGTGACCGGTGGCAACAAGGGTATCGGGCGGGGCATCGCCACCCGTTTCGCGCAGGAAGGCGCGAAGGTGGCGATAGCCGCCATCGAAAAGGATACGCCGGATGCAGCGGCAGCTATTGCGCAGGACTGCGGGGCAGAGGTGTTGGGGCTGGTTCTGGATGTGACGGATGCTCAGGCTGTCAGGGATGCCTTTACCGAAACCGAGGCAAGGCTGGGTACGCTTTCCGTTTCGGTCCAGAACGCTGGCGTCATCACCATCGCAAAGGTCGAGGATCTGACCGAACGGGAATGGGACCTGAACCTTGATGTGAACACCAAGGGTGTGTTCCTGTGCTGTCAGGAGGCGATCCGCCGCTTCCGCGCCAGCGGAACGAAGGGCAGGCTGATCAACACGGCATCGGGACAGGCGCGGCAGGGCTTCATCTATACCCCGCATTACGCCGCATCGAAATTCGGCGTGGTCGGGTTGACGCAGAGCCTGGCCAAGGAGCTGGCCCGCGAGGGGATCACCGCAAATGCGATCTGTCCCGGCATCATCCATACCGAAATGTGGGATTACAACGACCGCGTCTGGGGCCAGATGCTGGGCGACTATGGCCCGGGCGAACTTATGGCAGAGTGGGTGCGCGGCATTCCCATGGGTCGTGCGGGTACACCGGCAGAGGTGGGCGCACTGGTGGCCTTCCTCGCCTCTCCCGATGCGGCCTACATCACCGGGCAGACCATCAATGTCGACGGCGGGTTGATCATGTCATGATCGACAAAGCCAGTTCCGCTATCCGTGACGGCGCCTGACGCTGGTCGGCCTGCCGGGAATGGAAAGGCGTGCGTCGTTGCGGTCGCGCGTCGCGACGACCTTTCCCTTTGATACGACCAGAAGGCGGTCGGGACGCAGGCGCAATGCCTCGACCCGGTTGCCTGCATCCAGCACCACAAGGCTCGCGGTAGCGCCGACCTTCAGGCCATACCCCTCAAGCCCCATGATCTGCGCATTTGTTTCCGTCACCATGGTGAAGCAGCGTGCCATTTCGTCAGGATGCGTCATCTGCGCGACATGCAGCCCCATGAAGGCCACATCCAGCATGTCCGCCGTTCCCAGTGAATACCATGGGTCCAGCACGCAATCCTGACCCCAGCCCACGGGTATGCCCAGCGCCTGCATCTCCTTCACCCGGGTCAGGCCGCGCCGCTTGGGATAGCTGTCATGGCGGCCTTGCAGGGTGATGTTGATCAGGGGGTTGGGAATTGCCGTCATGCCGCTTTCCGCAATCAGCGGCAGCAGCTTGGACACATAGTAATTGTCCATCGAATGCATGGATGTCAGATGACTGCCCGCCGCGCGGCCCGCCAGGCCGTGCCGCGTCACCTCTCGCGCCATGGTTTCCACATGCCGCGACATCGGATCATCGGTTTCATCGCAGTGCACATCCCACATCAGGCCGCGCTCGGCTGCGATGCGCGCCAGATCGCGCAGGCTTTCCGCGCCCTCCTCCATTGTGCGTTCGAAATGGGGGATGCCGCCAACGACATCCACCCCCATATCCAGCGCCCGCAGCAGGTTTTCGCGCCCGGTCGCGGTGCGGTAAAGCCCATCCTGCGGAAAGGCCACCAGTTGCAGGTCGATATAGCCTGCAACGCGGCGTTTCACCTCCAGCATCGCCTCCACCCCCCGCAGGTGGTCGGGCGTGGTGTCGACATGGGTACGGATCGCCAGCAGGCCCATGCTGGCCGCCCAGTCACAATAGGTCACTGCGCGGTCGACCATGTCATCGACCGTGGCAACTTCGCGCAACTCTCCCCACAGGCCGATGCCTTCCAGAAGCGTGCCGCTGGCATTCACGCGCGGCAACCCGTACGACAGCGTCGCATCCATGTGGAAATGCGGATCGACAAAGGGCGGGGAAACAAGATCGCCCGTTGCGTCGATCATCTTTGCCGCGGCCCCATCCAGCCGCCCCATGGCTGCAATACGGTCGCCAGTGATGCCAATGTCGGCAACGTTTCCGTCGGGCAGGGTTCCGCCCTTTATCAGAAGATCGAACATCACCGCTCCCCCTTGGTGTAGGGTATCATCAATGCGGCGGGCACCTGCGCCCGGCGCGACATCAGGATCAGCGCCAGGATGGACAGCACATAGGGTGCCATCAGGAACACCTGATAGGGTATCCCTGCGCCGATCGGTGTTTGCTGAAGACGTATCTGCATCGCGTCAAAAGCGGCAAACAGAAGTGCGCCCAGCAGAGCCTTGCCCGGTTTCCATGCCCCGAAGACCACGAGCGCAATACAGATCCAGCCACGCCCGTTGACCATTTCAAAGAAAAAGCTGGAAAAGGCGGAAAGCGTCAGGAACGCCCCGCCAACCGCCATCAGCCCCGATCCTGCGATCACCGCCCCCATGCGCAGGCCGGTAACGGAAAGCCCCTGCGCCTCGACCGCGGCGGGGTTTTCACCCACCGCCCGCAGCGCCAGCCCCAACGGCGTACGGAACAGGACAAGCGCCGTTGCGATTGCCACCACAAAGGCCAGATAGGTCAGCGCGGTCTGGCTGAACAATGCTTCGCCGATCAATGGCAGATCGGACAGGACCGGGATTTCAAGCGGTTGAAACGGGTCGATCTTTGGCGGGCTTGTCACCTCGGGCAGCAGCAACCGATAGGCGAAAGAGCTTGTCGAAGTGGCCAGCAGCGTTACCCCCAGGCCGACGACATGCTGCGACAGGCCAAAGGGCACGGTCAGAACAGAATGCAGCAGGCCGAACAGCATGCCCGCCAGCATCGCCACCCCCACCCCACCCCAAAGCGGAAATCCCAGATAGACAGCCATCCACCCGGTAAAGGCGCCCACGACCATGATCCCCTCGATCCCCAGGTTCAGGACGCCCGCCCTTTCACAGATCAATTCCCCCATGGTGGCAAAGATCAGCGGCGACGCTATGCGCACCACCGCCGCCCAGAAGCTTGCTGAAATGAGAATTTCGTAAAGCGCGCTCATCCCCGCAGCACCCTCACCCTTGTCAGGAAGATCGCCAGCACCATCGCCAGAAGCGCGGTCGCCAGCAGCATGTCGGCAATATAGGTCGGAACGTTCGCCGCACGGCTCATCGCGTCAGAGCCCACGAAAATACCCGCAACAAAGATCGCTGTCGCCACAACGCCAAGCGGATGCAGTAGCGCCAGCATGGCCACGATGATGCCCGTGTAACCGAACCCCGGAGAGAGATCGAGGCTGAGGTGCCCTTTCAGCCCCGCCACCTCGGACCAGCCGGCAAGTGCGGCAAGCCCCCCGGACAGGAGTGCGGTCTTTATCAGAACCGCATTCACCGGCATTCCGGCAAAGCGCGCCGCTGCCGGGTTCTGACCGACGGCGCGCATCTCGAACCCGAGCGTGGTGCGGGTCTGGATCACCCACACAACACAGGCGGCAATCAGCGCCAGACCAAACCCCCAGTGCAGACGCAGGCCATCGACCAGACGCGGCAGGCGCGCCTCCTTTATCAGGGGAGAGGACTTTGGCCAGCCCATGCCCATAGGATCCTTCATCGGTCCTTCCAGCAGGTAACTGACAAAAAGCAGCATGATGAAGTTGAACAGCAGCGTCGTCACCACCTCGTCCACACCAAGCCGCGTTTTCAGGATAACGGGCAGCAGAAGCACCAGCGCACCCGCCAGCATCGCCGCCAGTGCGGAAACCGGCAAAGCAAGGGGGCTACCCAGCGCGCCTGTGCCCAGAACGACCGCCGTGATGGCCCCGGCATAAAGCTGCGCCTCTGCGCCGATGTTCCACAGCTTTGCCCGAAATGCCACGGCGACCGCCAGCCCGGTAAACACAAGCGGCGTCGCACGGTTCAGGGTTTCAAGGATGGCCAGCTTTGATCCCATGGCACCGACAGCGATCTGCACCAGTGCGGCAACCGGATTTGCGCCTGCAATCAGGGCAAGCACTGCCGCAACGACCAGTGTCGCCCCAAGCGCGGCAAGCGGCATCCCGATCCGGCGCGCCACTGATGGGTTTTCAATTGGCTCAAGCCGCATCAGCACCGTCCCTGAATCCCTGACCCGCCATCCACACGCCCAGTTCCGCCTGGGTTTTGCTGCCGCGTGCAAAGGCCGGTGAAAGGCGCCCCTGTGAAATCACATGAATGACATCGGACAGGGCCATGACTTCGTCCAGATCCTCGGAAATCAGCATGACGGCAGCGCCCGCATCACGCGCAGCGATCAGTTGGGAATGGACATACGCAATGGCACCCACATCCAGCCCGCGCACCGGTTGGTTGGCCAGGATGATCTCTGGCCGCGCCTCCAGAACGCGGCCCAGGATCAGCTTCTGCATGTTGCCACCCGAAAGCAGCCGGATGCGTTGATCAGGGCCGGGGCAGCGCACGTCATACTTGCCGATGATGTCACGGGCGAAATTTTCGGCAGCAGGCCAGTTCATCCAGCCACCCCGGCTGAACGGCGCGCGGCTGTAGGCTTCCAGAACCGCATTCTCCGTCAATGTGAAATCTGCAACCGTACCGGTCCTGTGACGGTCTTCCGGTATCCGCGCGATGCCATGCGCCAGAGCCTGACGCGGCGACCAGCCCCGGACCGGCACGCCCTTCAGCCACAAAGTGCCGCCGGACGGGCGCACAAGACCAGATATCAGATCCGCAATGGCCGATTGCCCGTTCCCGGACACCCCGGCAAGACCGACAATCTGCCCGGCGCAAATATCCAGATCGATCCCTTGCAATCCCGGGGCGGCGCCCTGAACAGGCACTGTCACCCTGTCCAGCCGCATAAGCACTGTTCCGGGCGCACGAAGCCCCGCCTTGGGCAAGGGCACCTCTCCGCCCACCATCGCCGCAGCGAGTCTGTCCCGGTCAGTTTCCGCAATCGCGGTTTCGGCAACAACACGACCGTGGCGCAGCACTACTGCCCGATCGGCGATGCCCATTACCTCGTGCAGCTTGTGGCTGATAAGAACGACCGCCAGTCCCTGCGCCGTCGCCTTGCGCAGGGTAGCAAACAGCGCCTCACTTTCCTGTGGTGTCAAAACGGCAGTCGGTTCATCCAGGATCAGCACCCGTGCCCGCCGATACAGTGCCTTGAGTATCTCGACCCGTTGCCGTTCACCGACGCTCAGGCTGGCAACCGTGGCATCTGGATGGATCGCAAGGCCGAAATCCCGTGCAATCGTCTGGATGCGCGCCCGCACAGCCGCCTTGCCCGTGCCCGCAGACCACAGGCTTTCCGTGCCCAGCCCGATATTTTCCGCCACGGTCAGATTGTCGGCCAGCGTGAAGTGCTGGTGAACCATGCCCACACCGGCGGTCAGCGCCACACGCGGATTTCCGGGCGGAAGGGGTTTCCCGAACACCTCCACCTGCCCTGCATCGGCCACGTAGTGCCCGAACAGGATGTTCATCAGCGTGGTCTTTCCAGCCCCGTTTTCGCCAAGAAGCGCGACAACTTCCCCCGCCCTGACGACAAGGGAAATGTTGTCATTGGCCAGAAACGCGCCAAACCTTTTGCTGATGCCGTCAAGGCGGAGGACCGTTTCCCCCGCCTCACTCCGGCGCGTCATCACGATGGCTTCGGCTCGCTGTCATCAATCGTCACTGTAAACGCGCCCGATCTGATTGCCGCTTCCTTTTCTGCCACCAGTGTCATGACTTCTGCCGGAACCTTGCCCTCGAACGTGCCTAGGGGCGCCAGAGAGCAGCCACCCGCATTCATCTGGGAATAGATTCCGTAATTTTCGGCGGCAAAGCTGCCGCCGGCGACCGCTTCGATGGCCTTGTTCAGGGTCGGTTCGAAATGCCACAGCGCGCTGGCGACGACAGTATCCGGATAGTCGGCCTGCGTGTCGATGACGTTGCCGATGGCCAGAACCCCCCGCTCTTTCGCGGCGTCGGACACACCGAACCGTTCCGCGTAAAGCAGATCGGCACCTCCGTCGATCATCGCGATTGCGGTTTCCTTGGCCTTGGGCGGATCAAACCACGAGCCAATGAAGGACACCTGGAATTTCGCATCCGGCTTCACCTCACGCACACCGGCCATGAAGGCATTCATCAGTCGGTTCACCTCTGGAATGGGGAAACCGCCCACCATGCCGATGTTGCCTTTGGTCATCCCGCCGGCGACGATCCCGGAAAGATAGGCCGCGTCCTGGATGTAGTTGTCGAATACCGAAAGATTGGGATTGGCCGCGGCATCGGGCATGAAGGACGAGCCAAGCAGGAAGGCCACATCCGGATATTCCGTGCAGACCTCGCGCGCTTCCTGTTCTGCGCCGAAGATTTCGCCGACGATCAGCCTGACCCCGGATTCACAATACTCGCGCATCACGCGGGGATAGTCGGTATTTGCGACATTCTCGGTGTAGGTGTATTCCACGAGACCTGCCGCCTTGGCAGCCTCTGCTGCCTGATGGATCCGGCTGACCCACTGTTGTTCAACGGGCACGGTATAGATACCCGCCATCTTGACCGGATCGGCCGCGAACACGCGAAGCGGCACCCCGGCAACCGCAAGCGAGGCAGCGCCGCCCGCCAGCAGGCCGCGCCTTGAAACGCTGAAAATCCCTTTGTCCATTCTGTCACCCATCCCGTTGGAGCTGTGGAAGCCGGTATTTTTTACCAAACGGTAAAAGCAAATGCCGATTCGTAACAAGGAGCTCTTCGGGAAAGAGTGACAGGAAAGGCCGCTATCCGCCGTTGCCCGAAATGATGACATCCAGAGGCAGGTTGGCGCAAAAACCTTGCGCAATGGAAAGCCGAGCCCGGTCAGCGGCGCAGTCGTGCCGATATCAGTGCGGAAAAGGTGCTGGTGATCCTGCTATCCGACAAGAATACGAATGGTTCCGCCTGACACTTCGGCCGGATAGGTCCGCAGGTTCACGCAGGCGGGCAGGCGCCTTGCCTCTCCGCTGCGGATATCGAAAATGCCCGAATGCTTGGGGCATTCGATTTCGTAGTCCATCAGCATCCCTTCCGACAGATGCACAGCTTCGTGTGTGCAAAGCCCGTCGGAACAGAACACTTCCTCCCCGGTCATGCGGTAGACGGCATAGGTCTGCCCACTGTGATCAAACCGCCTTACGCCCTCTTCCTCGATCTCGTCCAGCGGACAAACGTCAATCCATGCGGTCATCGTAACAATCCTCAGGCAGGTGGGGCCGGGCGCGAAACCCGGCCCGGTGTTTCAGTTCTTGCCGACGTAATCGGCCATGTTGGCGGGGGTGACAAGTTCGAAGGGCACGTAATTGACCCTTTCCACGGGCTCGCCCTTGACCAGCTTCAGCGCCACGTCGACGCCACCACCACCCTGTGCCTTGGCGTTCTGGAACACGGTCACGTCCAGATCGCCCGCCTGCATGAATTGCAGCGCGTCGGCAGTGGCGTCCACGCCGACAACCACCACATCCTCCATCGGGATGTTCGCGGACTTCAGGGAAAGGATCGCACCCAAGGCCGATTCATCGTTGTTGGCAAAAACCACATCCGGCGTCGCACCCGTCGAAAGCCAGTTCGTCATCAGGTTCTGCGCTCCTTCGCGCGACCATTCCGACGATTGCTTGTCGTTGATCTTGATGAAACTGCACATGTCGGTGCCGACGATATCCTCGACATCCTTCGTCCGCTGCAAGGCCGCCTGATGCGACAGGCTGCCCATGATGATGAACCCTTCCGCACCGGAGGACTTGCCCTGCGCGCGCAGCAGCTTGCAGGCTTCGAAAGCACCCAGTGTGCCGGATTCGATTTCATTCGAGCCGACATAGACCTGATTTTCCGGCAGGGCCGACAGGTCTTGCGGTTCAAGGTTGACATAGACCAGCGGCACGCCGCCAGCCTTTGCCGCTTCGGTAATCGCGGGCGAGGCTGCGGTATCAACCAGCGTCACGATGATCGCATCCACGCCGCTGGCGATGAAGTTGTTGATCTGGTCAAGCTGCTTGGCGCTGTCGTTCTGTGCATCCTCTATCTGCACCTCGGCGCCGACCTCGCCCGCGCGGGCCTCGATCCCCTGACGAAGCAGAGTCTGAAAGTTGTTGTCGAAATTCACGATGCTGACGCCGATCGTTTCGGCCCCGGCGGTCCCGGCCAGCAGCGCCGTCATGCTGGCGGCAAGAGCAAGTTGTTTCATGGTTTCCTCCCTTTTGGTTGCAGTCTTCGGACACAGCGCCGCCCTTCGCCAATCCTGGCGTCAGGTCAGACACTGATTTCGGTAATCTCAGGTGCTGGCGTTGGCCTTGGCCTTGCGGCGTTCATAGCGGGCGTTCATCCGCGCATCGCCATCCTTGCTGCCGTCGTGCCAGGTGCCGAACCATCGGTCGAGAGGGATCAACCCGTCGCCGTAGTTCACTTCGAAATACTTGTGATGCAGGTAGTGGGCGAAGGCGTGGCTGTCGACGCCGCCGTCGTCTGTCACCTCGATCTTGTCAAAGCCGATATGGCCGACAACAGCCCCAAACCCGGCGAAATGCAGCTGATAGATGGCCAGCAGCGGGTGGGACGGGATGATGAAATGATAGGCGGCGGTCGCGAAGTACAGCAGATGTTCCACCGGATGCATCGACAGCGATGACCAGGGGCTGGGGTTCACCGAATTGTGGTGCACCGAATGAACCCACTTATACAGGAACGGCGTGTGGATCAGACGGTGGATCACGAAGAAATGGAATTCATGGATCACCGGCAGCACAAGCCAGACCGCGAAAAGATACCATGGATGTTCGGTCAGACTGACCCATAGGCCAATGTCATTCGCCCAGGCCCACAGAACCAGAACTTCCCATGCGGTCCAGATCGGAACGCCGGTGCCAAAAGCCCGGATCAGGCTATCGATTGTCTGGCTTTGGAACATGAAGGCGGATGACTTGTGGTCGGCGGGAAACTTGGCGTTGTACTTGAAACGCGTCCCCTGTGCCCGGCGCACATACAGATGCAACTCCATCGCGCCGTAGAACAGAAAGACGGCGATACAGTTGACGGCAAACAGCCACAGCACCCAACCCCAGTGCAGCGATTGCATGGCGGTCTTTTCCGGCACCACCCACAGCCACCATGCCACTGCGGATGCGGCCCAGATCACATTCCACGGCAGAAAGTAGTGTGGCAGCCATTTCAGCAGGGCCAACGGTTTCGGTGGAAACGCAAACAACGGCGCATGGACGAGCGGTTCGCTCGGGCTCCAGTTTCCACGCTTGTCGCGGGTGCCGAATTTCAGGTCGTCCATCGCCGTCTTCTCCGATTGCTGGCCGGGCAGCAGCCTGCCCGGCCATCCGCTTTGGGAGCGTCTTCCGTGGAGGAAGATTGCCAACCGCAATGCGGTCTTGGGCCTATTGGTTCGCATTCCAGTTTTGACGCAATCGGAATATTCATTTCACGTCCAGTTTCCGCTCAAGATGCGTCTTTTTGCATCTTTCATGCGATCTCCACTTTGCCCGGCCCGAAATCCTGCAAGACGAATGCAGCGGCGTGAGACATGGGATGGTGCCGGATCAATCCTGTATCCCGCGATGGCGATTCGGGATCAGGCGGTATCGACAGCCATCGGCAGGTTGAACCGTGTATAGACCGCCAGATCGACCAGCGACCTGTCAGGAAGGGTTTCGGTCGTGGCGGACATGGCCAGTTCCAAAGCACGGTCAAGCACCGCGCGGGTGCTGCCTGCCAGTGCGAAATCCATGCCGCCGTCGCGCAACAACGGCGCGGTCACACCATTCACCTCGTGTCCGACAACAAGTATGTCGCGGCCGCGATCCACCTGTCGCAGGGCCTCGACCAGACCGACATTGCCGCCGCCGACATTGTAGATGGCCCCAAGCGCCGGGTTGTTTTTCAGCATCCGCAGCACGGCTTCCCGCGTCAGCGTGGCGCTGTCTTCGCCCTGCGCCTCGGCTGACAGGATCACTTTCGGGAAATGGGCCCGAAGCCCGGTGCGGAACCCGATTTCACGGTCTTCGTGACAACGAAAGGCGATGTTGCCCAGCACCACGCCCACAGTTGTAGGCCGGTCACCAAGCATGCGGCCGATCAGAAAGGCCGCAGTTTGTCCTGCAGCGCGATCATCGATCCCGACGAAGGCATCCCGTGCCGCCGGCGCCAGATCGGACACGACCGCGATGACGCGCTTGCCCCGCGCCCGGGCCGCTTTCAGCAAAGCCACCAACCGGTCGGAATTCTTTGCGGTCAGGATCAGCGGGCGTGTGATATCCTTGCACAGGCCCTCTACCCTGCGCAGCACCTGTTCCTCGGATGCCAGGTGCAGGTCTTCGAACGCCCCCTGCGCCCCGGATTCCGCCCAGCCGTCCCGCATCTGTGCCAGCATCCCGCGCCCGACACGAAGAGCGATGTCGGCGACAGGCGTTAGCGGACGTTGATCAGGTTGTGGGGCTGCGAGCTGTCGAAAGGCCTGCTCGACCACGGCTTTCGTGCGGGGATGAACATTGCCCCGGCCGTTCAGCACCCTGTCGACCGTCGCCCTTGAAAGGCCGGTTTCCTGCATGATCGCTGCTACGGTGACACGACGCATCGGTATTGCTCAATCTGAACCAATCTGCTCAGATTGCGTCAATCATGCGCTTTCTACAAGGTCAGAGCGTTTGTGCCAGCTTTTCGAACTGTTCGCGCGTCGCATCGTCCATATGGATTTCATGCCCGGCCTGCGGATAGCCACCGGTCGACACATCCTCGGCAAAAGCACGGAATGTCGCGACCCGCTTCTGCTGCAACTCGGCCTCCAGCGCGGCGAAATCGGCATAGCGTTTGGCGTGGCGCGGATAATGCCCGGTATTGGTGCCCAGCACGTCGCAGGAAAACAGATACTGCGTATCGCAAGCCGTGCCGCACCCCATACCCATGGTCACCATCGGCGTCGCCCGTGTGATCCGGTCGGCAAGTTCCACCGGCACGACCTCGACCTCCAGGCACGCGGCGCCTGCGTTTTCGATATCCCTGACCTTGCGCACAACGGCGAATGCCTCCTCTGCGGTGCGCCCCACGGCACGGAAGCCGGTCCAGGCAGCCAGGTTGGGCACAAGCCCGACGTGGCCGGTCACAGGAATACCCTCTCGCGCCATAGTTTCAATCATCCAGGGCGACTGCGAAACATAAACCGCATCCGCCCCCTGTTGCAGCGTGGCGAAACCGATGCGCAATGCGTCTTCTGCACTTGTCATCATGCCATGCGGCACACCGGCAGAGACAAATGCCGTGGGCGCGGCGGCACGCACGGCCTCAAGCACCGGGCCTGCTTCACAGGACAGGATAACGATGCCTGCCTCCACCGCTGCGGCGGCCTCGGCCGCGGTGTCGACATGAAGCTGCACCCATTTCCGCTTGCCCTTTTCGGACAGCAGGGTGTGGACATCGGTCTTTTTCATCGGAAACCCCAATGCGGCAGATTGCTGTCCCGTACGGATGCCGCCCATCACCGCGACCGGCAACAGGAAAATCCGCGCTGGCCATGACACTGCATCAATTCGCGTCATTCTGCGAATACCTATGCAGTAGGATATCCGTGTTTGTGTGCTGTCAGCCCGGCTGGGCCTCAGGCTGAGACGTTGACGGATCGCCCGATGCGATACGATTCCCGCCAGGGTCAAATCGCACTGATCCTTGCATTGCGCCGTAATTGACAAGCTTTGCTGCGACATGCTCCATATTCGCGGATGCCGCTGGTCCGCGAAAGGAAGAACCCGATATGTCGCCCTATCGCCCGCCGGACTCCTACGAAGAGCTGATCCGGCTGATCCACGACCGGTATGACAACATGTCGAACTCATACCAGAAGATCGCGCTCTATCTGACGCAGAACCCGAACGATGTCGCGGTCCTTTCCGTCAATGCCATCGGACAGAAATGCGGGATCCATGCCTCCAGCTTCGTGCGATATGCACAGTCGCTGGGCTACAAGGGGTTCAAGGAGCTGCAGGCGGTGTTCCGGCGCCGTCTGTCTACTGCTGCACCGGGTTTTGATGCCCGGGTCAAGGCGCTTGAGGCAGAGTTGGGAGGCGCGCGTGAAGGCGATCTTGGCTTTCTGCGCGATCTGGTGGCTCGCGATGTCGCCTCGCTTCAGGATCTTCTTGCCAACACCGATGCTGCTGCGGTGGCAACAGCAGCGGATCTGATGGAAAAGGCTGATACGATCTACCTGATCGGGCAGTTGCGATCTGCCCCTGTCGTCGATCTGCTGCGTTACGTGCTGACTATGCTGGGCAAGCGCACCGTCCTTCTGGATGCCAGCGGCGGCCTTGCCACCCATATGGCCAAGGCCGCGCGGCCCACGGATATCCTGTTCCTTGTCTCGTTCCGCTTTTACGCGACAGAGGTGGTGAACGCTGCGGAAGAAACCGCCGCAAGGGGCGTTCCTATCATTGCAATCACCGACAGCACTCTGTCGCCGTTTTCCAAGCTGGCACAGGTACTTCTGGCGGTGCCGGAACATGAATACACCTTTTCGCGGTCACTCGCGGCCCCGATGTGTCTTGCACAGGCGCTGTGCGTGGCGCTGGCGGCGCGGTTGCAGAAAGACACTGCACAGCCGCGCATCCCCGTGGTCACAGGGCAATAGTCAAATATCGGACAGGACAGTGCTGGTTGGGTGCGCAATGGGCCTGCCGGTCGATATGATTGATCTGCGGGTGCCGGGGGCATGATACCTTTACGCGGCGCAATGCGCGGGGCGCATCAAGCGCCCTCGATGACCCGGATAAGACTGTCGCCCATCTCCATCAGCCGACGTTGACCAATGTCATTGCCGCGCGGTGAAAGGTGGCCGCTATCTGCGATTTCATCGGTTCCGCCACGCCGGTATCGGTCATCGCCATATCCATCACCGCCAGCCAGTTTTCGGCATCCTCGGCCCGGATTTCCACATGCTGATGGATTTCGCGCAGGTTCATGTGGCCGTGGCGTTCGTGGTAATATCGCCGCCCGCCGAAAAACCCGCAGAGAAAGGCGAATTGTTCCGGGCGCGCATGGCTTAACCCATGCCCTTTCAGGTGCATGGTCAGGATCGCCTCGCCCTGCGGCAGGGTTTCGATCAGGTCGTAGAAATGGTCGACCAGTTCGTGAACCTTCTCTTCCCCGCCGATCCGGTCGATCATGGTTTTCATGGCACGCCTTCAGCTTTGCGGGCGGGTCTTTTTCGGGTCGTAATGCGACAGCGGTACGATCATCGCCGGAAGCCGCTTTTGCTGGCCGTCGAGCTTGCCGACCTCGACCGCCGTTCCGACATCGGCATGGGTGACATCGACGCGGGCCAGCGCGATGTTCTTGCCCAGAAGCGGTGAGCGCATGGCAGAGGTGACCTCGCCCACCTGCGCGCGCCCGACATGCAGGCAATCGCCGTGGCCCACATCGACATTGCCGTCGATGTCCAGCCCGACGAGTTTGCGGCTCGGGTGTTCCTTGCGGCGGATCAGCGCCTCGCGACCGATGAAATCGTCGGGTTTGGTTTTCAGGGGCACGGTGAACCCGATGCCCGCCTCGAACGGGTCGGTCTGATCTGTGAAGTCGTAGCCCGCAAAGATCAGCCCCGCTTCGATCCGCACCATGTCCAGCGCTGCAAGGCCCATCGGGCGCAGGCCCTGGTCGTCTCCATTCGCACAGATTGCGTCGTAAACTTCATTGCCGTCCTTGGGGTGGCAGAACACCTCATACCCCAGTTCGCCGGTATAGCCGGTGCGCGACACGACCACCGGCGCGCCGTTCGGCCCACCGATCCGGCCAACGGCAAAGCGGAACCAACCCAGTTCCTCCACCGTCGGCTGGTGCGGCGCGGTCCACACCGTGCGACGCATGATTTCCCGGCTGTTCGGCCCTTGTACCGCAAGGTTGTGCAACTGGTCGGTCGACGACCGCACCATCACCTTCAACCCCAGCTTTTCAGCCCAGTTGCGCAGCCATATTCCGCCGAAATCGTCACCGCCGATCCAGCGGAAATTGTCGCGGCCAAGGCGGAACACCGTGCCGTCGTCGATCATGCCGCCGTGTTCGTAGCACATGGCGGAATAGACGACCTGCCCCTGCGACAGCTTCTTCATGTCGCGGGTCAGCACATATTGCATCAGCGCTTCCGCATCAGGCCCCGTTACCTCGAACTTGCGCAGGGGGGACAGGTCCAGCACCACCGCCTTTTCGCGGCAGGCCCAGTATTCCTCGATCGTACCGTTCTGCGCATAGACCTGCGGCAACCAATAGCCGCGATATTCGACCATGTGCCGGGTCTTTTCAGTGATCCGCTGATGAAAGGCGGTTTCCCTGGTCATCTTCGGCTCCGCATCTGGGGTGGGGCGATAGGCGATGGCGCGGCTGAATTTTTCCGCGCCGGAATAGGTGCGCACATGAATATCCGACAGATACCAGCCGTTGGCGGGAGAGGTGTCATCAGGGCATGCGGAGTTGACGCAGACGATATCCGTCAGCGCGCGAAATAGCACGTAATCGCCGGGCCTGCTCCACGGCTCATCGGAAATCAGCGTGCCATGCGCATCGATGGCGGTGTTGAAAAACAGGTTCACCGCCATCCAGCCGGGACGCGCGGTTACGCCATAAGACGAAAGCGCCGCATTGAAATTGTCAGAACAGTTGACATGACCCGGATAGCCGATCTCGTCATAGTATTTTGCCGAACAGGCCAGCGCAAAGGCGTCGTGGCGGCCCACGGTATCCTGCACCACTTCGACAAGTGGCACCCAGTCGTGATCATAGTATTTCGAGTGCAGGCCCGGCATCGAATAGGCATGACCCATCAAGGTGCGCGATGTGGTGACATCCAGCGGGTGCTGGATACCCCTGTCCAGCTTGCGGGCATCGAAACACTGGAAATCGGTGCATTGCCGCCCATCCACATCCAGGATCTGGATGTAATCCCCCGCCTTTACGAAATAAGCCTCGGCGGTCGCCGATTTGACCCGCAGATCAAGCACGGGATCAGCCAGCGGATCGGGAAGATCGTATCTGCGGGTGGCGCGGAGATTGGCACGCTGGATCATCAAGGTCAGCGACGTGGCCGTATCCTGCGCCTCCGGCATCATGGGCGCGCCCGGCGCGGCAAGGATCAGCCAGCCATCATCAATCGCGGTAAATTCGGCGCTGGTGCCAGCGGGACTGTCGCCGCCAAAAAGCCGCAGCCCGCCCGCCTTTGCCAGATCGACGCCGCGCGTCGCTATGCCCCTGCGCAGCCGCGACATCCCTTCGCCCGCCAGATCGCCCAGCGCCAGCATGGCCTTCAACCCGCCAGCATCAGAGTTCGGTACCTGCCCCAGAATGGCGGGATCGATGCGCCCGTCCTTTGCCGCCACAACGATTTCCGCAGGCTGGCCACCTTCGTCATTCACCACGATCAGCCGGTCTCCGGTCTGGATCGCGATCAGGCTGGCACCGCCGCCGGGAACCACATGGCGTTCGCGGCCATGATGCCTTTCCAGATCGCGCGGCAGCAGGATGCGGCTGGGCCGTGGCGGCCCCGGCGTGACATGGGGATAGGGAAGGTCAAGCATGATGCCGTTCTCCTATTCCGCCGCGACCGACGGCGCGGTCAGGTGCCGCAAGCCTGATGTCAGGCGGCGCTCGTCCCGTGGGCTGACCCCGAACAGATCGGTGTAGTGCCGGATCATCGGGCCGGATGTCAGATAACCGACCGATGCCGCAATGTCGCGCAGTGTGTCGTTGGAATAGAGCACCCTTTGCCGCGCCTTGGCCAGCCGCAGGCGGTGATAGTAGCGCAAGGGACTTTGCCCGGTTTCGCGTTTGAAAAGGCGCTCGAAATGCCGCCCTGACAAACCGACGGCTGCTGCCACATCCGGGATGCGCAAGGGGTCTTCGACATGGTTTTCAAACAGCCGGATCGCCTCGCGGATCGTGGATGGAAGGGCATCGGCGGTGTTTCCGGCGCGGGCCACCGGCACCTTCTGGCTGGCATCTTCATTCCGCACGAAAGGATGCTGGAACCAGCAGGCGACTTCCGTCATCGTTGCGCGCCCCAGACGCTCCTCGATCAGTCGCAGCATCAGGTCAAAGACCGCGCCAGCGCCAGATGCGGTGATACGCCGCCCTTCCCGCAGGATGACGGCCTCGCTGGCCTGCACCTTGGGAAATTCTGCCTTGAACGCCGCGTCATAACACCAATGCACGGAACAGCGGCGGCCCTCCATCAGGCCGGCGCGGGCTAACGGGAATATACCGCCGGAAAAGGCACCGATCGCGACACCCGTGCGATCCAGCCAGCGCAACCGGGCCGGGCTGCGGCGCAGGTCGGCAAAGCTGCCGGTAGGTGGCGACAGCAGGTAAAGCTGATCCAGATCAGGGCACTGGGCCAAGGTAACGTCCGGTTCAAACCGCAGGTCGGCAGAGGAGCGGACGGGGGAGAGGCTTTCCCCCAGCAGCTTCCAGTCGAACTCCCTTCGCCCGCTGATTTCGTTGGCTGCCCGCAGGGGCTCGATGGCTGATGTCAGACAGGCCATCGGGAACCCCGGGAACATCAGAAAGCCAAGCCGAAGGGGCGCGTCAGCAGTCATCGTGGCATCAATCCTCTGGCCACCAACCGGGCGATGTCGGCTTGCCGTCATCATACTTTGACAGCCATTCGGCCATCGCATCCCGGTTGCGGAGGAAACCCTTGTAGGCCGCCAGATCGGGATGCAGATCGCGCACCACCCGGTGCAGACGACGGCCCCATTTTGGCACCGTCACCAGCTCCTCGAACTTGCCAAGGTAGCAGCGGATCGAAAAGGCGATGGCGTTAGACCGCGGCAGCCGGAACAGGGCCTGCAATTCGACCCGCAGGTGCATCTTGTCACCCATATTGGCCTGCGTCAGCGTCGTGCGCGTCGGCCCCCATTTCGGATAGGTTTCGGGTGCCGTGTCCAGCAACGGGTTTACCGTCATCGTCCAGTTGAAACGCCGGACAGGTGACCCATGCTGCAATTTCAGCAGAAATTTCAGCGCCCGGTCGAACACGCCCTTTTCGTGCGCCAGCGGCACCGGGGCGTGCCATTCCATGAAGCTCATCCCGATGTCGAAATCCACCGACCAGTCGGCCTGCGATGTGGCGATGCCGGCATCCATCCACAGATCGTTGTCGCGTTCGTCCTGAAGGGTGAAGTCGCCCTGGGTCTGGCGGGTGATGTATTCGAACGGGCCATACGGCAGCGTGGAGTCGTCAAGGAAGGTAAAGCTGTGATCGATGCCCAAGGGTCGGTTGATCCAGCGCCAGCGGTTACCGTTCTGTTCAAGGCTGAACCACTGCGGATAGTCCCGCGCCTTGGATTCCATGATGAGTTCCAGCAGATCCCAACCCGCCAGCGCCATGTGCGGCAGCGACTGACAGCGCAGCGGATCTTCGGCCAGAACCTTGGCGCGGTCGATCATTTCGGCGACGTAATGTTCATCGACATCGAAGGCGTGTTCGAAAACCGATCCCTTTCGCCCCGACACATGCGGTTCCATGTTGACCGAATACATGTAGTCGTCGCGGTCAAACGGGAACGGAAAGCGGCGGATGCCCTCGGCCGAATTGCGATAGGTGAAATCATCGCGGAAAGTTTCGTCGCGGAAAAACTCGCTGAACGCACCGGGCCTGAAATCGAGGCTCATCTTCCTCTCCTATCGGTCAATGACGAGGGTCCTGCCCTCGAACCGCGATACACAAGGCATGATCTTCTGCCCTGCCGCCTGTTCCTCCGGCGTCAGCCAGTGGTCGCGGTGCAGGATGGTGCCGTCGCAGCGGATCACATTGGTTTCGCATTGCCCGCAGGCCCCGCCCCGGCACAGATAGGGCGCATCCACACCCGCTGCCTCGATCGCCTCCAGCAGGGATTGCGTGGTGCCAACGGTCAGCACCTTGCCCGATGCCGCCAGTTCGACGGTAAAGGGCAGGCCGGTTCCGGGGGCAAGGAATTCCTCGTGATGCAGGGCCTTGGCAGGCCAGCCCATCCTTTCGGCGGTGGACAGAACCCAGCCGATCATTCCCTTTGGCCCGCAGACATAAAGATGTGTGCCCATCGGCTGCATCGACAGGATGCGCGACAGGTCGATCATCTGCTTGTCGTCATCAAAGTAACAATGCACCGAGGTGGGATGCGTCGCAGTCAGACGGTCCATATAGGCACCCAGCGGGCGCGAGCGGGCGGAATAATGCAGCTCGAACCTGCCGCCGAAATGCGAAAGCTGCGCGATCTGGGCAAGGAACGGCGTGATGCCGATGCCGCCCGCAATCATCAGATGCTTCTTCGCCCGGTTGTCGAGAGGGAAAAGATTGACCGGATGTGACAGCACCATATCCATGCCTGGTTTGACGTGGCGGTGCATGTAGAGCGATCCGCCCCGCCCCTGATCGTCGCGCCGGACAGAGATTTCGTAGCCGCTCCGGTCTTCCGGATCGCTCATCAGCGAATAGGGGTTCAGGCGGCGGGTGCCGTTGTCGTCCATCTCGACCACGGTATGCGCGCCACCGGAAAACGCCGGAAGCTGCCCACCATCACGCGGCACGAAACGAAAGCGCTTTATCAGGTCGTTGACCTCGACCACCTCGGCCACGCGGACTTGCAGTTTTGCCCCGCCGCTCATGTGAACCTCACCACCGGCTGGGGGATATTGCCGGGTTCCTCGGCATCGATGTTCACCCCCTGAAAAGCGGCAAGGCGGCGGGAGTAGTGATCCCGCACAAACAGCATCAACCCACAGTGGCTGCACTTGAACGGGTCGGTCGCGACATTTTCGGTGATGCCCTTGCAATGCACACATTGCACCCGGCGCACGGTCGATCCGCGATGTTCCTTCTGGATCGCGGCAAAGGGAAAGCCGGTCTGCATGACTTCGCGTTCTGCCTGCCCGATCAGCCCTTCCGTACCAGCCAGATAGAATTGCGTGCCCATATGGGCATCGGACAAGACCCTTTGCAGGCGTGGCAGCAGCGTGGGGATCGACGGAGCGCGAAAGAACTGCGCGGCGCCCAGCGCTTCCAGCCGGGTGGAGAGATCGGTGCCGTTCGGTCCCGGCGTGTAAAGGATATGCGCGGCGGCCAGCATAGCGGCGTGGTCTTCGACCCTGCCCACAAGGTCGGTCACGGCATCGGCACCTTCGCCGTCGGCGACGATCAGGTGCTGGTGTCCGGGGCGCGGTTCAAGCACGCCATAGACCGGGCGGCTTTTGATCGAGGGTGGAAATTCCGTCTTGGTCATTCGTTCCTGTCCGTCATGGTCCGCATCCTGCCCCGGTCAAGGCCCCTGTCCGCGCCGACTGGCCCCGACCGGAACAGTGATGCGGTTCAGCCCTTTGCCGTCCGGCGCTTTTTTTCGGGGTCGAAGAAGGGCATCGAATGGGTGGTTGCTGCGATGGGCCCATGCGTGCCGCAGCGCACTTCCAGTTTGGTGCCGTCATTCGCACAGTCAACCGGCAGTCGGGCAATGGCGATGTTGTGCTTGTTCAGCGGCGAATACATCGCCTGCGTAACCACACCGACCTTTTTCCCGTCGCGGAACACCGGTGCGCCGTTGCCGGGAACATTCTTGCCCTCCAGCTTCAGGCCCCAGATCTTGAAGCGTTCCTTGCCCTTCAGGCGGTAGTGCTCCTCCGCTCCGCGGAAGCCGGTCTTGCCGGGTGTAACGGTAAAGTCGAGCCCGAGTTCCCAAAGCGTATCGCCGGGGCCTTCGTCTTCGAACGGGTACATTTCCGAATTGTCGAAGGGGAAGAACAGCAAATAGCTTTCGGTGCGCAACATATCCAGCGTGGTGAAACGGCAGGGGATGATGCCCATCGATTTCCCTTCGTCCAGAATACGGTCCCAGACCTCTACAGCATCCTGGCCACGAACGAAGATTTCATAGCCCCGCTCGCCGGTATAGCCGGTGCGTGACAGGGTGATCGGCTTGCCGAACAGCGATGCCGGCATATGGCTCATGTAGGGCAGCGCGCGGACACCGGGGATATGCTTTTCCAGATAATCCACCGCCAGCGGGCCTTGCAAAGACAGGTCGTGCAGGTTGTCGTCAAACCGCAGCGAAACATCCCGCCCGGTTGCTGCCATCGTCAACTGCTCATGCCCCTGACCGGAGCCGTGGACGACGGTGTAAGAGTTCGGCCCCATCCGGTAGATGATGCAATCGTCCACGAACTTGCCCGCGTCGTTCAGCATCGACGCATAGATCGCGCGCCCGGGCATCAGCTTTTCCGGATCGCGCGTTGTGGCCCGGTCGATGATGTGGCTGGCCGCATGGCCGGTGATATGCACCTTCTTCAGCCCAGACACATCCATCAGCCCCGCCTTGGTGCGGATCGCCATGTATTCGGCATCCGGGTCACCCTTGGAATAGGACCATGCGGTGCCCATGCCGCTCCAGTCTTCCAGATCCGACCCCAGGGCACGGTGGCGGTCGATCAGGGTCGAAAAACGCCATGAATTGGTCATCTGCGGGCTCCCCGTTTCTCATGTGATTTTCGCCAAGTCTGTGGGGAGTTGCGACGGAAATCAATAATGAAGTTCAACATATTTTCTTGTGAGAAAACATCTGACCAGCAAAAAAGGGGGCCGAAGCCCCCTTTTTGGATCCTTCACACTCAGCCTGGGGTTGGCAGGACAAAGAACCAGTTTGCCCACAGCACCACAGCGGCACCAGCCAACAGTGCCAGATAAGGCAGCATCCCGGCCCTGCGCTCGCCAAGATCGCCTTCTTTCAGGCCAAGATCGTCATAGGCCTCCTTCGGGAACCTGCCGCCATCCTGCAAATAGTGGCGATACCAGAACACGGGGAAGATCAAAGCCGCGAAAGCCAGCCCTGACCACAGCGCGTTTTCATAACCCCATACCTTTGCACCTGCGCCCAGAAAAAGGGCATTCACGAAAGCAAGGATGGTGTTCAACCCGATCAGCCAACCGGGTGCTTTCCACGGGCGATCCATATGTGGCGAATCGATGCGGTGGATCCACCCGGCATTCAGGTTCAGGAAGTTGAAGAGGATGTAACCGACGTTGGAAATGGCGAGCACATAGAAGTAGCCCACAATGTCGGATGCCAGCGCCAGCAGGATGACGTTGAAGCCGAAGTCGGTCCACATCGCCTTGGACGGGGCGCCGTGGCTGTTCAGGTCGCCCAGATATTTCGGCAGCCATCCATCGCGGGAACCCTGGTACAGCGTGCGCGACGACCCCGCCATCGCGGTCATGATCGCCAGGAACAGCGCAAGGATCATCAGGATCACGAAGATCTGGGTAACGACCTTGCCGCCGCCAATCATGTTGCCAAGCGCTTCACCGATGCCGGTGCCGTCGACGATGCCGGTCGCCAGCATGCCTTCCATACCCAGAACACCCTGGAACGAGTACGGGATCAGGAAGAAGAAGACGCAGCACAGCAGCCCCGAATAGAAGATCGCCCGGAAAGTATCGCGCCGCGGGTCCTTCAGTTCGCGGGTATAGCAGACTGCGGTTTCAAAGCCGTACGTCGACCAGGCCGCGATATAGAGCCCGCCAAGGAACAGCGTCCAGCCGCCAATGTTCCACTCCCCGTCCACGCCGGAATAGGCTGCGGTTGGCGGCAGCAGGTTGGTGACATTGGCTGAATTGATTGCGCCGGTAAAGATCGGCACAAGCCCAACCAGCAGCAGCGGCACAAGCACTATGATCGCCAGCCATTTCTGCGCACTCGCGGTCGATGCGATGCCACGATGCTGGATCAGAAGGATGAGCAGCATCAGAAGGACGCCGATGATGAAGGTTGAGTTGAAGTGCAGCGTGCCAAGGCCGGGGATAGTGATGTTGAAGGCCTCCCATACCCGGAAGGCCGGGGTAAGGGCTGCGACACCGTCGGCTGCGGCAACGGCCTTGATGGCGTCCTCGACGCCGGTCCCCGCATTCGCCTTGATATAGTCGACGACCGATTGGGTTTCCGCCGTGTAGCTGCCGATATTCGCGGCGATCCAGTCCACAACCTGCTGACTTTCGGCAAGCGGGATCGGGAACAGCGCGTTCAGGATATAGCCCGCTGCTATCGCGCAGCCCAAAGACAGCACCGGCGACCAGGCGAACCAGTTGCACCAGACCGACAGCGGCGCGATCAGCTTGGAGTAGCGCAGCCAGGCCGTAGCGCCATAAACGGAGGTACCGCCGGATTTGTTGCCGAACATCCCGGCCATTTCCGCATAGGTGAAGCTTTGCAGAAAGCCCATCACCATCGAGATGATCCAGACCAGAAAGGCCAGCTTTCCGGTGGTTCCTGCAATGCCGCCGATCGAAAACAACACCAGTGGCGGCACACCCGCCGCAACCCAGAACGCACCCTTCCAGTCGAGCGCCCGGACCATCTGGCCCGAAGCGTGTTCCCCCGACACGTATTCCGTCGTTGTCATTTCCCTCACTCCTGTTGAACCGGCGGCTTATGCGAATGGCTTCCGCTTGCGGATGGCCAAGATGCCGCGCTTCGATGTCTGATTGATCCGGCATGGGCAGGCCCTGCGTCGCCCGCAGCGGCCTTGAGCCATCTCCTTGTTCCCGCATCCCCTTCGATCGGGCCTTCGGCAACCCACCTGCGGGTATCTCCGACGACCCGATACGCGAAAGAAAGCACGGGCGCGGCATGTTTGCGAGAAAATTTTAATTTAGGCGAAAAATTGTTTCCTAGTGTTAGCTTGGAACCCACATCTGTTTTTAACCTGCAAAAAGAAAAGGCCCCGGCAGTTTCCGGGGCCTTTCTGTCGCCGAATTTCCGGTCAGTTCTTCAGATAGCTTTCCATGGAATCCTCCAGCGCGTCCTTCCACGGTGTATGATGCACCGGTGCCATGGTGCCGGTGATGACCGAACGATAGGCATGGTTGCGGAAGGCCATGATGTCCTGCTTCTTGTGTTCCTTCCACTCGTAGAAGGCTTCGCAGGCCCCATCGACATCAAAAGTTGGGTAGTCGGTTTCGGCAATCAGTTCCTTCACATAATCGCCTTGATAGTGGATGGCGTCATGCGCATCCTCACCGGCATCCTCACCCGCCACGCGATCCGTTACGTCTTTCTGCAACAGCTTCTTGTCGGAAGGGATGGCAATCCGTCCCATGATCGCGTCGCGCACCCACCACGCCTGCGCGTCGAACATGTTGAAGGTGAACCACTGGTCCTGCATGCCGACATAGAACAGCTTGGGATTATGCACCCAGACCACGCCCTTATACAGATCGGCGGTGGCCAGCCGGTTCGCGGTTTTCAGGCGCAGGTCGTCGGGCAGGAAGGGGAAGTGGTGCTTGTATCCCGTACACAGGATGATCGCGTCGACCTTTTTGCTGGTGCCGTCGGCAAAATAGGCGGTGGTTTCATCCACCCGTTCCAGCTTTGGCACCTCTTTCCAGTTGTCGGGCCAGTTGTATCCCATTGGCGCGTTGCGATAGGCGACGGTGATCGATTTCGCACCGTATTTCCAGCACTGCGAACCGATATCCTCTGCCGAATAGGATGACCCGAGCAGAAGCAGGTCCTTGCCCTTGAACTCCATCGCGTCGCGGAAATCATGGGCATGCAGGACGCGCCCGCCGAATTTGGAAAAACCGGGGTATTCGGGGACGTTCGGCACCGAGAAATGGCCCGAACATACGATGACGTTGTCGAACTCTTCCTCATACATCCGGTCGTTGACCATATCGTGCGCGGTGACGGTGAAATTACCCTTCGCCTGATCGTAGCGGACAAAGCGCACCGGCGTATGGAACCTGATCCAGTCGCGCACGCCCGCCTTTTTCACCCGGCCTTCGATATAGTCGAACAGAACGGCCCGCGGCGGATAGCTGGCGATCTGTTTGCCGAAATGTTCCTCGAAAGAATAGTCGGCAAATTCCAGACCCTCTTTCGGTCCGTTCGACCACAGGTAGCGATACATCGAGCAATGCACAGGCTCGCCATGCTCATCCAGCCCGGTGCGCCACGTGTAGTTCCACAATCCACCCCAGTTGCCCTGCTTTTCAAAACAGACGATTTCCGGAATATCCGCGCCCTTGTTCCGCGCCGACTGAAACGCCCGTAACTGCGCAAGACCGGACGGCCCCGCACCGATCACTGCAACTCTCTTCTTCATGAAAACCTCCGGATGCTGGCAGGGTTCGCGCGCTGCTCTGCCGGAAAGCCTAAAAGAGGCGTTGCGTGTGTGTCAAATCTTCTTCCTCATGGTAAACATTGAAATCGGCATATGACCAGTTGTCTGGCCGTTTGGCAGGCAACACCTGCAGACACAGCGGCAGCCAGCCAGCAACCAACGGTCCCGGACCACCAACAAGGCGCACCGGGACCGGCATCAGCAAAAGCTGTCAGCTCTTGCCCAGCAGGTGATCGCCAAACGGGTTGTCGATGACCATCAGCCACCGCCCGTCTGCCTGTCTGCGCAACACCACGACAGACAACCCGGTCTGCTCGATCGCGGTGCCATCAGGCGCTTTGCCCGACATTTTCCAGGTATAGGTATGAAGCGCGATGTCACCTGCCTGAACTATGTCATGTCCCGTCACGGCAAGCTGTGGATCAAGCGCAAGGAACTGGCCGAAGCCCTCGCGCAGTGCAGACGTACCTTGCACGGGTATTCCAGGCTGCACGACAAGCACGGCATCAGGTTCATATGTGGCAAGAATACCCGCCATATCCTGTGCGGCCACAGCGGCGTTGTTCGTATCGATGGCGGATTGAATCCGGGCGTGGTCCATTATTTCGGTTCCTTCGTCTGTCTGGGATTGGGCATGGGCTGACGGCACGCCGGACAGCATGAACGACAGGCATATGAGCGGGAAAATGATCTTTGACGGCATCTGCTTTCCTCTGGTTGTCAGGGAAAGCTAGACCAACCGCCTGTCAGAAAGTGGCAGCAGTCAGATAAGCGCCGCACCACAACGGTCGATCTCTCTCCACCGCCGGATAAGATCGTGACGCCGTTGCGGGTACCGGGATGCGATTTCCGTCAGTGATGCGATCCGGTCGGTCCGGAAATGGCGAAAGTCATTCCGCAACTCGCACCATGCCGAAATCAGCCGGACGCCGTCGAAATAGTTGATCAGAAACGGCCAGATGATGCGTTCCGAAGCCCTGCCATCCGCGTCGCTGTACTGGATGCCCAGCCTGCGTTCCAGATGAATAGCCTGCCGGATGACGGTCATATCGACCGTTTCATGTGTCAGACTGTCGTTCGGCCCGATGACCAGATACTGCGCCTCGACACGTCTGGCCAGTTCATCCGGCATGATCGCCGTCAGCCGCGCCATGGCCCTGCGTGCGGCTTCGGCCAACGGTTTGTCGGCCCGGTCGGCAACCCAGCGCGAACCCAGGATAAGTGCGTCAACTTCCTCGACAGTGAACATCACGGGGGGTAGCAGAAAACCGGACCGCAGGACATAGCCAATGCCCGGTTCGCCCTCGATGCAGGCACCAAGCGCCCTTAGCGATGCAATGTCGCGATACAGCGTGCGGATCGAAACACCCACGGTCTCTGACAGATCGCTTCCGGAAACCGGGCGACGATGGCACCTGAATTCCTCGATCAGGTTCAACAGTCGTTCCGCCCGTGAAATGGCACCCTCCGTCGTCCTGTGTAAGGCCTGACGGTTGTAGCAGCGGCGGTCACAAGGGAAAAGCGGCAAGAACGGGCGCCGACGACCCCGGCCCGCCAATGTCGGACGCGCCGGGGCCGGATCACGCCGGACCGTGGGGGATCAGATATCCAGCGTGTTTTCGGTTTCCCAGGCCGAGAAGTGGGCAGCGTAGCTGTTCCATTCCTGTTGCTTCAGCTTTAGGAATGCGGTCGAAAACTCCTCGCCCATCATCGCCTTCAGTGTCTTGTCACGGTCATATTCCCGCAGAGCATCCAGCAGGTTCAGCGGCAGCTTCGGCGCGTTCTTAACCGTATGGCCCATCTGATACATGTCGATGTCATAGCGCCTCCCCGGGTCGGCCTTGGACCGCACGCCATCCAGCCCCGCCGCGATGATAACCGCCTGCAACAGATAGGGGTTCGCCGCACCATCGGGCAGGCGCAGTTCAAACCGCCCCGGTCCCGGCACGCGCACCATATGGGTGCGGTTGTTGCCGGTCCACGTCACCGTGTTCGGTGCCCAGGTCGCGCCCGAGGTGGTACGCGGCGCGTTGATCCGCTTGTAGCTGTTCACCGTCGGGTTGGTGATCGCGGCCAGGGCGCTCGCGTGCTTCATGATGCCGCCAAGGAAGGTGCGGCCACGGTCAGACAGGCCCAGTTCCTTCTTGTCGTCGGCAAAAGCATTGCTTTTCCCGTCCATCGACCAGACGGAAATATGCGCATGGCAGCCGGATCCCGTCAGCCCCTTGAACGGCTTCGGCATGAAGGTGGCGCGAAAGCCGTGCTTTTCGCTGATCGACTTCACCATGAACTTGAAAAAGCTGTGCTTGTCGGCGGTGGCCAGCGCATCGTCGTATTTCCAGTTCATCTCGAACTGGCCGATCGCGTCCTCATGGTCGTTCTGATAGGGTTCCCAGCCCAGTTCCAGCATGTAGTCGCAGATTTCGGAAATCACGTCATAGCGGCGCATCACCGCCTGCTGGTCGTAGCAAGGCTTTTCGGCGGTATCGTAAATATCGGATGCGGCGGACCCATCGGCATTCAGGATGAAGAATTCCGGCTCCACCCCCGTCTTGACCCGCAGGCCTTCCTTCGCCGCTTCGGCAACCAGCTTTTCCAGCACGTTGCGCGGGGCCTGATCGACCAGCTTGCCTTCCATCGTCGCGCGGGCGGCGACCCAGGCCACGTCTTTCTTCCATGGCAACTGGATCACAGATGCGGGGTCTGGCACCGCCATCAGGTCGGGATGCGCCGGGGTCAGATCAAGCCAGGTGGCGAACCCGGCGAAACCCGCGCCCTCTTCCGCCATGTCGTTGATCGCCTGCATCGGCACCAGCTTGGCCCGTTGCCCACCGAAAAGGTCGGTGTAGGAGATCATGAAATACTTTACGCCCTTGTCCTTCGCCCATTTGGCAAGGTCTTTGACCATTATTGAACTCCCCGTCGTTATTATGTTCAGACCCGCTGCGTCAGAAGCCACCATTCCGACCGGGGATCCAGTTCGTTCCCGCCAGCGGAACCCCTGCCATGGCCGCCGCCTCGATGGTCAGCGCGCACAGGTCTTCGGGTTCCAGATTGTGCAGATGGTTCTTGCCGCAGGCCCGCGCGATGGTCTGCGCCTCCAGCGTCATCACCTTCAGATAGTTCTTCAGTCGCCGCCCGCCCAGCACCGGATCGAAACGTTTGAACAGCTCCGGATCCTGTGTGGTGATGCCTGCGGGATCGCGGCCTTCGTGCCAGTCGTCATAGGCGTCGGCGGTTGTCCCAAGCTTCTGATATTCTTCTTCCCATTTCGGGTCGTTGTCGCCCAAGGCGATCAGCGCCGCCGTGCCGATGGCCACCGCATCGGCCCCCATCGCCATGGCCTTGGCCACATCGGCGCCGGAACGGATGCCACCCGATACGATCAGTTGCACCTTGCGGTGCATCCCCAGGTCTTGCAGCGCCTTCACCGCCTGCGGGATACAGGCAAGGATCGGCATCCCGACATGTTCGATGAACACGTCCTGTGTTGCCGCTGTGCCGCCCTGCATGCCGTCCACCACCACGACATCCGCCCCGGCCTTCACCGCCAGCGCCGTGTCGTAATAGGGCCGCGCCCCACCGACCTTGACGTAGATCGGCTTTTCCCAATCGGTGATCTCGCGCAGTTCCATGATCTTGATTTCAAGATCATCCGGCCCGGTCCAGTCGGGGTGGCGGCAGGCAGACCGTTGATCGATCCCCTTGGGAAGATTGCGCATGTTCGCCACGCGGTCGGAAATCTTTTGCCCCAGCAGCATCCCGCCGCCGCCGGGTTTGGCACCCTGACCAACGACGATTTCAATCGCATCGGCGCGACGCAGGTCGTCGGGGTTCATGCCATAGCGGCTAGGCAGGTATTGATAGACCAATGTCCTGGAATGGCCGCGCTCTTCCTCGGTCATGCCGCCGTCGCCGGTGGTGGTCGATGTGCCCGCTTCCGAAGCACCACGCCCGAGCGCCTCTTTCGCGGGGCCGGACAGCGCGCCGAAGCTCATCCCTGCAATCGTGACGGGGATATCGAGGTGTATCGGTCTTTTGGCATGACGGGTGCCCAGCCACACATCGGTCGCGCATTTCTCGCGGTAGCCTTCAAGCGGATAGCGGCTGATCGAGGCACCAAGGAACAGCAGGTCGTCGAAATGCGGTAGGTGGCGTTTCGTACCACCACCGCGAATATCATAGATGCCGGATGCCGCTGCCCGGCGGATTTCGGCGTTCACCGCAGGTGTGAAAGTGGCCGAAAAACGCGGCGGAGTGCGGGGAAAATCGGTCATTCTGGGAGCTGCCTTAATACGCTGATGCGTTGTCGACGTTGAAATTGTAAAGCTTGCGGGCCGAACCGTAGCGGCGGAATTCTTCGGGTTTGGCCTTTGCATCGGCTTCGCCGCGGCGCAAAAGATCCTCCAGAATGGCATAGTGTTCCGACCGCATTTCCTTTTCGATGCAGTCGGTGCCCAGGGATTTCACCTTGCCCCGCACGAAAAGCCGTGCCTCGTACAGGCTGTCGCCCAGTGCTTCGCCAGCATCGCCCAATACGACGAGATTGCCCGACTGCGCCATGAAGGCCGACATATGGCCGATGTTGCCATGCACCACGATGTCGATGCCCTTCATCGAAATCCCGCACCGGCTTGACGCATTGCCCTTGACGACAAGCAGGCCGCCCCTGCCGGTAGCCCCGGCATACTGGCTTGCATCGCCATCGATGATGACCGCGCCCGACATGATGTTTTCGGCCACGCCAGGCCCCGCCGATCCCTTGATGCGGATCGTCGCCTGCTTGTTCATGCCTGCGCAGTAATAGCCCGTTGATCCCCGCACGGTGATTTCCACCGGTGCATCAACACCGGCCGCTATCGCATGCGCACCCTTGGGGTTGATGACCTCCCACGCCGTACTGTTGGTCTGACCCTTCAGGGCATGTAGCGCAGCATTAAGCGCCCGCAGGCCCTCTGCTCCAAGGTCGAAAGTCTGCATTCGCTCAACGCTCCCAGAAATACACTGTCGCCGGTTCCGGCTCCCACACACGCGCATCCTCGATACCGGGCAGGTTCACCAGCGCGCGATATTCGGATCCGAAGGCGACATACTGGTCGGTTTCCGCCATCACCGCAGGCTTGCAGGCGATGGGATCACGGACCACACCGAAGCCATTCTTGGTGCCCACGACAAAGGTGAAAAAGCCGTCCAGATCGGTCAGCGTCGCTTCCATCGCCTCACCCAGCTTGCCGCCTTCCTGAAGCTTGTGGCTGATGAATGCTGCGGCGACTTCGGTGTCATTTTCGGTCTCGAATGTCATCCCATGACGCTTCAGTTCGCGCCGCACGCCGTTGTGGTTGGAAAGCGATCCGTTATGAACAAGGCACTGGTCAGACCCGGTGGAAAACGGATGCGCGCCCATCGTCGTGACCGCGCTTTCCGTTGCCATGCGGGTGTGACCAATGCCATGCGTTCCACGCATCTTTGACACGCCAAAGCGCGCCGCGACGTCCTTGGGCAGACCGACCTCCTTGAAAATCTCGATGCTGTCGCCCGCGCTCATCACTTTGATGTCCGGGCGAAGGTGCGCCAAGGCCGAACGCGCGGCCTCCAGTTGATCAACCGGTACTTCCAGCACGGCATGGGTATTTTTCACCAGCATCAATACCGGCTTGCCGATGGCGTCTTTCAGGTCCTCGTCAAGGTTCCTGAAATCCGTGTCCGGCTTTGCCGACTGCACGGTAATTTTGCCGATACCGTCCTTCGCGCCTGAATAAATCGCGATCCCTGCGGAATCCGGGCCCCGGTCGGTCATCGTGACCAGCATGTCGGTCAACATCGCGCCCAGCTTCGGTTCCAGCTTGGGATCCTTCAGAAAAAGCCCAACGATACCACACATGGATTCGTCTCCTTTCAGTCATTGAATGAACGCTAGCACCGAAGAATCCGCACTTCAACTGGTGAGAAACTTTTTTCACCCAACGGGAAACTGATTCCTTACGGGTCGGACATTCCCGGTTTTCCTTGACAGAATGTCGCAGGTTCGTTTTCCTTTCAGAAAACAAATTTGCCGGAAAGAAAACGGCGACGGGCCACGCCAAAACCGGCACGAACCCGGCCCGGGTGGGAGGAAAACCGTGTCTGACCTTAATCAACGGATTGAGGCCATGCACAAACGTGACGTGCTTGTCGCATGGGCGTTTGTGATCGGCCTTTGGCTGGCGATGATCTTTGTCGCCACCGCAACCTGGGATCTTGCCCCGACCGGGGCTGCCCGCATCCTGCTGTTGATCGGCGGGGCGATCATTCTGGTGTTCAACACAGGGGCGATCCTGGCGATGCTGCGCCATTACCGCGAAGACCGCGATTTCATATACGGGCTGGACATCAAGTTTCTTGATGAAGCCCGCAGCAGAAAGGGCTGACCTGTGGCACATTATGATCCACCCAGGCAAAGCAAGCTCAGCCAGCTGGTCGATGTTGTCGTTCTTGTCGCCCTGACCGTCGGCGCGCTGTTCGTTCCCCTGTGGATAGGGCTGGCGGGTTCGTCAAAAACCGTAGCTACGCCCGTTGAGAATCCGACATGGGAGGCGCTTGGCCAGACCCCCGCACAGGCGGCCAGATACGAAGCGCTGGGCTACACCCCCGAAAGCGCCCATGACCTGATCCTGGCCCGCTTCGATTACAGTTTCGGCTTCGGTGCGCTGATCCTGATGGTTGCCGTCATCGTGGCCTACTACGTGCTGATGCTGCGTTTTTCCGAGTCCGAATATCGCGAAGTGATCTCTGAAAAATTCGGCGGCAAATAGGGGGCTGCGATGGAAACCTGGAATTACCTCGAATATGCGGCCTGGGGGCTTTCTGCGATCCTCGGCCTGTACATGCTGATCGACTGGTTCAAGACCGACAGCACCTATTCCGAAGATGTCCTGACCTCCTCCCGCGAGGGAGAGCTTGAGGCCATGACCGAAGAGCACAGGGGCTAGGGCATCATGTCAGACATCGACATCACTTCGAAAACGATGGACGGCATGGGGCCACATGGCACCAAGGTCGGCCTGCTGCGCGTGCTTGGCCCGGCACATGTCTGGGCACTTGGCGTGGGCATCGTTCTGGTGGGCGAATACATGGGTTGGAACTTTGCCGTTGGCAAAGGTGGCGCCTATGCCGCGCTGATTGCCTGCTGGTTTGCAGGTATTCTTTACACCTGCGTCGCCATGATCGACTCGGAAGTCACCTCCACCGTCGCGGCCGCAGGCGGGCAGTATACGCAGGCCAAGCACATCGTGGGGCCGCTGATGGCCTTTAACGTCGGGCTGTATCTTGTCTTCGCCTACACGATGCTGGAAGCGGCGAACGCGATCACAGCGGGCTACCTGTTTTCGGTCGTGGCCACCATGTCGGGGTATGCAGGCACGCTGGACCAGCGGCCCTTCATCATCCTCGTCATCATGTTCCTTGCATGGCTGAACTATCGCGGCGTTCTGGCGACGCTGACCTTTAACCTGGTCATCACCGCCATTGCTTTTGTCGCGATCCTGATCCTGTTCCTGTCCACCTCGGGCATTATTGGCGACGGCATCATGCATCACGCCGACCTTTTTGCGGGCCATGAAATGCCTTATGGCTGGATCGGCGTTCTCGCAGCGATGCACTTCGGCCTGTGGTATTACCTTGGGATCGAGGGCACGACGCAGGCGGCGGAAGAAGTCCGCTCCCCCGCCCGTGCGCTGCCGTTCGGCACGCTGGCAGGCATCATGACCCTGCTGATCGCCGCCACGCTGACCTGGTATATCTGTTCCGGTGTGCTGCCGTGGGAGTTTCTGGGCGATGGTGTGAACGGATCGGTGGCACCGCTGTTTGATACCGCGCGGCTGTCGGGATCGAACGGGCTGATCTGGCTGCTGGGTTTCGGCACGCTGTTCGCCACCCTGGCATCCGCCAACGGCTGCATCAACGATGCCAGCCGCGCCTGGTTTGCCATGGGACGCGACAAGTATCTGCCCGGCTGGTTCGGGGCCGTGCATCCGAAATACCGCACCCCCTATCGCGCGATCATCTTCCTTGTGCCGATCGCGCTCATCTTCGCCCTTGGCGCGCCGCTGGATCAGGTCATCACCTTCTCGATCCTGTCGGGGCTTCTGGAATACACTTTCATGCCGCTGAACATCATCCTGTTCCGCCGGAAATGGCCGATGGGCACGATCAAGCGTGGCTATGAACACCCGTTCCACCCGCTGCCCGCCATCGTGCTGCTGTGCCTGTGCGGAATCACCTTCTTTGCGGTGTTCCTGGGCTATGGCACGCAGCTTGTGGCGATGATCGGCTTCTACATCGTGGTGTCGCTCTGGTTCCACTTCTGGCGCTACCGCTTTGTGAACCGGGGCGCACAGTTCACCATGCCCTGGCCAAAACCACGTGGCTATTGATCCGACACGGCCCGCCTGCCTGGCGGGCCGTGTCCCTTTGCCGGCACCCTCATGACCCTCCCCGTCCTTCTGGCTATCGCTCTTGGTGCAGTCGTTCTGTGGCTGGGCGTGCTGACCTTGCGCGCCGCCCGTGTCCGCAGCCAGGCACGGTCAGCCTATTTCTCCGCTGTCATGCCGCTGTTCGACAGCACCAGCGTACAGACCCAGCCAACGGGCTTCCCCCGACTGACAGCCCGGCGCGGGACCGACGCATTTGACCTGCAGGCGCTGCCGGACAGCCTGACCTTCCGCAAGTTGCCCGCTCTGTGGGTCATGGTGACGCTGCCCGCGCCGATGCCGATGCGCGCCACGCTGAACATCATGACAAGGCCGACCGGAAACGAGCCGTTTTCAGCCTTTGCGACCCTGCCGCAATCGCTGCCCTGCCCAGCTTTCCTGCCGGAAGGAACCGGCATCCGCAGCGACGATGCCGCCCGTATCCCGCCCGAACACATCCTTGCCCGTCATGCGGCCTTGTTTGACGACCCGCGCGTGAAGGAGCTGGTGATTTCGCCCAAAGGCCTGCGCATCGTCATTCTGGGGGATGAGGCCGACCGGGGCCGCTACCTGATCTTTCGCGACGGCGAGGTCGGGATGACGCCGCTGCCGTCCGCACGCCTTGCCCCGATCCTCGACAGATTGCGCGCGCTGCGCGATGATCTGATCGCACAAGCGAAGGATGCTGCATGACAAGGCCATTGTCGCCCTGGCTGGTTCTGGCCGTCGCCGTCATCCTTCCCGGTGTCGGGCAGGTGCTGAACCGCCAGCCGGTGCGCGGACTGATCTTCGTGTTCTTCATCATCCTGCTCGGCGGCTTCACCCTGAAAACCGCCGCACCAGAGGTTTCGGTGGTCGGCAAGTTCGCGGGCGGGCTGTTCGTCTGGGCAATGTCGATCCTGGATGCCTATCGCTTCGCGCGCATCCGCCATGCTGTCTGGTCACACAAGCCCGGTTAGCGCTGCGGGTAGGAAATTACCGAAAGATAACGCGCGGGCAGCTTTACCAGCACTTCCGGCCCATGCGGCGCATCGGCATCGAAAAACAGACTGTCACCCGCTTTCAGCGGATAAACCTGATCGCCGTGACGGTAATCGACCTCCCCTTCCAGCATGTAAAGCAGTTCCAGCCCGTCATGCTGAAAAGCCGGAAAGGTATCGCTTTCCGTGGTCAGGGTGATCAGATACGGCTCGACCACCACACCGGATGAGTTCGAGCCGATATGGCCAAGCAGGTTGTATTGATGTCCGGCCCGGGTGCCGCGCCGTTCGATCTCGATATGCTCGCCCGCCTTTACATGCTGCGCCTCGCGCCGTTCCTCATAGCTTTTGAAAAACGCCGTCACCGGCACGGAAAAGGCGTGGCTCAGCACCTGCAACGTGGTGAGGGAGGGCGAGGTATTGCCGTTTTCGATCTTGGACAGCATTCCGATGGAAAGCCCGGTCACAGCCGCCAGATCGGCGACCGTCATGCCCTGCTGGCGGCGGAAATTCCGCACCTCGCGCCCGATGGCTGCTTCCAGATTGCGTTCCGAAATCTCGCGAACACGGTGCGGATCCTGATCGAAAGCGGGCTTTCCGCGGGGCAACAGGGGCTGAACATCGGCCTTGGGCATCGGCGTGACCTTTTAAAATCCACTCAGAATTTCACTATAAGGAAACACCCCTGCACGCAAGAATTGCGCGCAGCTCTTTTGATTTTCGCGTGTCGGGCGACAAAACCGGAGTTCACTTTTATCTGACACGCTCAGGTCACCGAACGCGCCGCCACTTCCAGCGCGTGCAGCAGGCTTCTGGCAGAAGATCGCGGGCCATAAAGCGTGACATCGTCCACTGCACGCTTGATCAGATAGCAGCCCAGATGCTCGATCACCGTGCGGCAGGCGAAACCGGCCGGGGCCTTGGCCAGATCGATATTTGACAGACGTTCGAACAACGGCACCGGATCGGGCGCGCTGATATCAAACCGCACCCAGGCATCCGTCTGTTCGGTGATGGAAGCGGCATCCCCAAAGGTTGCCTTCAGATGCGAGGCTATGTCTTCGTGGCTAGCAAAAGGCGCTTCGACCATCCACATATCCGGCGTCATCCAGAAGCTGGCCCAGACAGGGCCGCTTTCGGCCTGCATCGGGCCGGGCAGCGGCAGCTGCGCGGCCTTTGCCGCCCTTGCCACATCGCCATCGCGACCCCGCCGCACCGCGAGCGATGCCAAAGCCAGGTCGAAACGTTCCACGATCCGATACGGCCCGATCTCGACCATCTCCGGCGCGTGATGACCAAGGGCGGTCAGCGGGTTCAAGCCATGCTCAGCCACGAAGACGCTCCCCTTCCGGATCGAAGAAATGCGGGCTGACGATTTCAACCTCTGTATCGGTCGGTGGTTTCGCCAGCAGGTTCACCGCCCGCATCCGATTGCCGATCTTTGCATCGCCGCCCTTCAGATAGCCCAGCGCGATGTCATGGCCCAGATGCGGGGAATAGACCTTTGATGTCAGCCAGCCGCCGTCGTTTTCGATCACCGGATCGGCCCCGATTTCAAGGAAATGGCTGCCTGCCGTCAGCTTTCCCGCCGGATCGACGGGTTTCACCCCCACAAGTCTGTAGCCGTTCGGGTCGGTCATCCCCTCGCGTTGTGACAGCACCATCCCGATGCTGTCCTTCTTTTTCGACACCATCTTGCCAAGCCCCATGTTCAGCGCGGACGATTGCCCGTTCAGCTCGTTCCCCGCGACATGGCCCTTTTCCACCCGCATCACGCCCAGCGCTTCTGTCCCGTAGACGACGGCATCGAATTCTGCCCCTGCCGCGACCAGCTTTCGGATCAGCGCATCGCCATAGCGGGTCGGCACGGCGATTTCATAGGCCAGTTCCCCGGAAAAGCTGATGCGGAACAGCCGCGCACGCAGCCCGCCGCAGACGGTGATACTGCCCGCGCCCATATAGGGGAAAGCGGCATCGGAAATATCCTGATCGACGATCTTTTGCAGCAGCTTGCGCGCGTTCGGCCCGGCCACCGAGTATTGCGCCCAGGCTTCGGTAGTGGAAACCAGTTGCACGTCCATGTCCGGTAACAGGCACTGCCGCACATATTCCAGATGCCGGAACACCGGCACGGCATTGGCGGTGGTGGTGGTCATCACATATTCATGCTCACCCATCCGCGCCGTGGTGCCGTCGTCGAACACCATGCCGTCCTCGCGCAGCATCAGCCCGTAGCGGCACTTGCCCACGGCGAGGGTCGAAAACGTGTTGCAATAGACCCTGTCCAGAAAGGCCCCGGCATCCGCGCCCTGAATGTCGATCTTGCCCAGAGTTGTTACATCACAGATGCCAACCGATCTGCGGGTTGCCAGAACCTCGCGGTCCACGCTTTCGCGCCATGTCGTTTCGCCGGGTCGCGGCAGCCACTGCGTGCGCAGCCACATGCCCACCTCGACAAAGACCGCGCCCTGTTCTTCCGCCCATTTGTGGCTGGGCGTCAGGCGGAAAGGTTTGAAATCCTTCCCCCGCGACCGTCCCGCCAATGTGCCCATGGCAACCGGCGTATAGGGCGGACGATAGATGGTGGTGCCGGTTTCAGCAATGGTCTTGCCCGTCAGCCCCGCCATCACGGCAAGGCCAAGAACATTACCGGTCTTGCCTTGGTCTGTGGCCATGCCAAGCGTCGTGTAGCGTTTCAGATGTTCAACGGATGCGAAGTTTTCCTGATGCGCCAGCTTCACATCCTTGACGGTCACGTCATTCTGCGGGTCGATCCAGGCGCGGCCCTTGCCGCCCGCGACATACCATTTCGGCGTGATCGAAACCGGCGCATCTTCGGCCTGCGGCAGCGTATCGCCCTTTGCCGCGATCCCAAGATCGGACAGCGCCGCCAGCGCCGCCGCCTGCCCGCTGACAAGCGCGCCGTGGGTCGACATTACCCCAGAGGCCGCACCCGCTGCCGTCAGGCCGGGTGGGCCGCCCTCCCCCGGAACGAAAGCCGCCAGCGTTTCGTTCCAGACGGGCCGGGCGCGGTGGTGCGAAGCGATGTTGACATTCGGATTCCAGCCACCGGAAACGCCCAGCGCCGTACAGGCGATGGTTTCATGCTTGCCATTGGCCTGCCGCACGGTGATCGATGCCAGCCCCAGCCGGCCGGCGCTGTCCACAACCTCTGCCCCGCGCAGGTGACGGATGCCGGGCAGAAGGTCGCCGCCATCACGGCTGTCGATCACGGCCACGACATCCACGCCGCAGGCTTGAAGATCGCGGGCGCTGCGCAAACCGTCGTCGTTGTTGGTGAACACCGCCACGCGGTCGCCCACCGCCACGCCCCAGCGGTTGGCATAGGCGCGCAAGCTGGCCGCCAGCATGATACCCGGGCGGTCGTTGCTTTCAAACGCGATGGGCCGTTCTGTCGCCCCGCCCGCCAGCACCGCGCGGCGCGAATAGATGCGCCACAGCGTCTGCCGCGGCTTGCCGGGCAGTGGCACCGACAGGTGGTCTGAAACCCGTTCCACCGCGCCATAGATGCCGTGGTCAAAGGCCCCGACAACGGTGGTCCGGGGCAACAGCCGCACATTCGGCATCGTCGTCAGTTCAGCGACGACCCCGGCCGCCCAATCGGCCCCGTCCTGATCGCCCAACGCGAAAGTCTCGGCATTCAGCCGCCCGCCCATGCGGAAATCCTCATCCGCAAGGATCACCCGTGCGCCCGCCCGCGCCGCTGTCAGTGCCGCCATCAGCCCGGCAGGACCGGCCCCGATTACCAGCAGGTCGCAGTGCAGGAAGCCCTTGTCATATTCATCCGGGTCGTCCTGCCGCGACATCGCGCCAAGCCCCGCCGCGCGGCGGATCATCGGCTCGTACAGCTTTTCCCAGAAGGATTTCGGCCACATGAAGGTCTTGTAATAGAACCCCGCCGCGAAAAAGGCCGACAGCCGGTCGTTCACCGCCATCGCGTCGAAGCGCAAGGACGGCCAGCGGTTCTGGCTGGTCGCCTCCAGCCCATCGAACAGTTCCGCCACAGTTGCCCGCGTGTTCGGTTCCTGTCGGGCACCGCTGCGCAACTGCACCAGCGCGTTGGGTTCCTCTGATCCGGCCGACATTGGTCCGCGGGGGCGGTGGTACTTGAAGCTGCGGCCCATCAGCCTCACGCCATTGGCCAGCAACGCGGATGCCAGCGTATCGCCGGGGTGGCCGACATAGGGCAGGCCATCGAAGGTGAAGCGGAAGGTCTGGTTGCGGTCGATCTGCCCGCCAGGAATGCGATTTGACTGGCTCATTTGCCGCGCCCCGACGCCTTGGCTACGTCGCGCGCCAGTTCGACCTTCATGATTTCATGCGTCACGGTGTTGCGGGTAACGACCAGCCAGGAACGGTCGCCCTGTTCGTGATACCAAAGCTCTCGATGTTCCCCCGCGCGGTTGTTGCGCGGATAGAGCCAGTCGTGAAAAGCCTCGATCCCGGCGGTCATGCCGTCAGGGCGGTTCATCAGGCTGGCGTCGCCAAGATAGACGAATTCCTGCGCGTCGCGGGGGCCGAGGATGGGGTGATTGATAAGCATTTCCGTCTCTAATGCAGGTTCGGCTGGGCGCCCTGGCCCTTTTCGTCGATCATCAGCCCTTTCAGGAAGCGGTCGAATCGATAGGCGGTGGCGGTCTTGTGCGGTTCGTCCCTTGCCAGCAGATGCGCGAAACACCAGCCGCTGGCGGGCGTGGCCTTGAACCCGCCATAGCACCACCCGCCATTGAAATAGAGACCCTCTACATGGGTCTTGTCGATGATGGGGGAGCCATCCATCGACATGTCCATGATGCCACCCCATGTGCGCAACAGCCGTGCCCGCCCGATCATCGGCATCAGCGCCATGCCGCCCTCGGCCACATCCTCTATCACCGGCAGGTTGCCGCGCTGGGCATAGGAATTGTAGCCGTCGATGTCGCCGCCAAAGACCAGCCCGCCCTTGTCGGATTGCGACACATAGAAATGCCCCGCGCCGAATGTCATCACGCCGTCGATCAGCGGCTTCAGTCCTTCGGATACAAAGGCTTGCAAGACGTGGCTTTCGATGGGCAGCCGCATTCCGGCATGGGCCATGACACGTGACGATGATCCCGCCACCGCCACGCCGACCTTTTTCGCGCCGATGAAGCCGCGTGTGGTCTCCACGCCCGTAATGCGGCCATTCTCGATCCGCATCCCCGTCACTTCACAGTTCTGGATCAGATCCACACCACGCATGTCGGCGCCACGGGCATAGCCCCAGGCCACAGCATCGTGGCGCACCGTGCCGCCGCGGCGCTGCGCAAGCGCGCCCTTGATCGGGAACCGTGCATTGTCAAAGTTCAGGAACGGATACATCGCCCGCACCTGATCGCGGTCCAGCAGTTCTGCATCCGCGCCGTTCAGGATCATCGCATTCCCACGCCGGGTAAAGGCATCGCGCTGCGCATCGGTGTGGATCAGGTTCATGATGCCGCGCTGGGACACCATGGCGTTGTAATTGAAATCCTGCTCCAGCCCCTCCCACAGTTTCAGACTGAATTCATAGAAAGGCTCATTGCCATCCAGCAGGTAGTTGGAACGGATGATCGTAGTATTCCGCCCGACATTGCCACCGCCCAGATACCCCTTTTCCAGAACCGCGATGCGTGATTGCCGGAATTCCTTTGCCAGATAATAGGCCGTGGCCAGCCCATGCCCGCCGCCACCCACGATAATGTAGTCGTATGCCGCCTGGGGTTCAGGGTCACGCCAGACCGGCTTCCACCCCTTATGGCCGGTCAGCGCCTGGGTGATGACCCGGAAACCCGAATAGCGCATGGTCTGAATCCCTGCCGAACTGGTTGCTGCATCATTGCCTGCATCGGTTGCCACAACCCGTTGTTTTCCGCCATCGGCATTGCCGTTTTCGCCATGTCTTGCGGATCGCACGCGTTGGCGGGTTTGACAGCGCCCAGACGCGCAATCATCCTTGGCCCACAAGGGGGGCGGTATGGACAGGCTTTCGGCGGAACGGATGTTCGTGAAGGTGGTGGAAACCGGCAGCTTTTCGGCTGCAGCCGCCCGGCTTGGCACAAGTTCCGGACAGGCGTCGAAGCTGGTCGCACGGCTTGAATCCGCTTTGGGCGTAAAGCTTCTGAACCGCACGACGCGCGCGCTTGCGCTGACCGAGGCAGGGCAGGCCTATGCTGAACGCCTGCGCCGCCTGATCGAAGCATTCGACGATCTGGATACCGAGGTACGTAATGCCGCCGTCAGCCCGCGCGGTCTGATCCGGCTGACCGCACCGCTGAGCTTTGGAACGTTGCGGCTGGCGCCGGTTCTTGCGGGTTTCGCCCGCATTTACCCGGAAATCGGGCTGGATGTGCAATTCACGGACCGTATCGTCAATCTGGTCGACGAAGGTTTTGATGCCGCGATCCGCGTAGGCACGGTGCGTGACGAAACCCTTGTCGGGCGCAGGCTGGCAACTGCGCGGATGCTGGCCGTCGCCGCCCCTGCCTATCTTGCGGCGCGGGGCACGCCGGAACGGCCTGGCGATCTGACGGCGCATGACTGCCTGATCGACACGAATTTCCGTGACCCCCATTCCTGGCCCTTTGCTGGCGAAGAAATTGCGCGGGTCAGCGGTCGGCTGGCCTTTTCCAACGCAAGCGCCTGTCTTGCCGCTGCCGAAGCGGGGCTGGGCATCGCCTATCTGCCCGATTTCGTGGCTGCGGATTGCCTTGCAGGCGGCAGGGTGGTGCGTGTGCTGGCGGATGCCGAAGCCTCGCCGCTAAGCATCCATGTGCTGTATCCGGGGGGCAGGCACCTGCCCGCCAAGCTGCGGCTGCTGATTGATCATCTGGTTACGGCACTGCACGACCCCGCCTGATATATTCCATTATGGAAGAAAATATCTGCCGTATGTCCGTATTGCGGGACGAAAGGGAAGAGTTCATTTTCGGATCATCGGGCAATGACCCATGTGAAAGGAACATCGTATGACAACACTTCCCCTTGACCGAACAGTCGACCAGACCCGCAACGCCGACCTGGCTGCCGCGCTGCTGCGCGTTACTTCCGGCGGGCTGTTCATCGCCCACGCGCTGCTGAAGATCATCGTTTTCACCCCCGCCGGCACCGCCGGTTATTTCGAATCGATCGGGCTGCCGGGCGCGCTGGCCTATCTTACCATCGTTGCCGAACTGGCGGGTGGCCTTGCCCTGATTGCGGGATTCAAGACCCGCCTCGTATCGCTGGCACTGATTCCGGTGCTGCTGGGTGCGGCGTGGTTCGGCCATGGCGCGAACGGCTTTTTCTTTTCCAACGCCAATGGCGGTTGGGAATATCCCGCCTTCTGGGCGGTGACACTGCTGGTGCAGGCGCTGCTTGGTGCCGGTGCCTATGCCGTGGACAATCGCGGCTGAAACACCGCTGCAAATCCGGGCCGCCCCACCCGGCGGCCCATATCTTTTCGGAGGAACACCATGTCGACCGCATCCGCCCCCGTTGAAATCGGTCATGTTGCACTCAAGGTGCGCGACCTGTCCGGGATTGCCGCGTTCTACGAAAACCTTCTGGGTCTGCAACGCCTGGCGGGCGACGATTCCACCGTCCGTCTTGGCGCCGGGAACCGCCTTCTGCTGGAGCTGCGCGGCGACAAGGCTGCGCGTCCGGGCAACCGGCGCGACGCGGGATTGTTCCACACCGCCTTCCTCATGCCCTCGCGCCCGGCACTTGCGCGCTGGCTGATCCATGCGGCCGAAGCCCGTATGCCGCTTCAGGGTGCCTCCGACCATCTGGTCAGCGAGGCGATCTATCTGGCAGACCCTGAAGGCAACGGGATCGAGGTCTATGCCGACCGCCCCCGCAGCGCGTGGCACAACACCGACGGCTCGATAAAAATGGCGACCGAGGCGCTGGATCTGAACGATCTGGCCGCGGCCGCCGACGGGCCGTGGAAAAGCGCGCCTGACGGGCTGGTGATCGGCCACGTGCACCTGCAAGTGGGTGATGTGGGCAAGGCCGAAACCTTCTGGCGCGATACTGTCGGTATGCCGGTCATGGCGCAGTATCCGGGCGCAGCCTTCTTTGGCTCTGGTGGCTATCACCACCATATTGCCGGCAACGTCTGGAACAGCCGGGGCGCAGGGGCACGCGATGAAGCCACGACCGGACTGGCGGAACTGGTCCTTGCTGCCGATCCGTCCGAGGCCGCTGCGATCACTGCAAGGACCGGTAGCCCGGCCTTTGCCGATCCCTGGGGCACGCGCGTTTCCGTCGATGCGAAGGCCACCTGACATGCTGGTCAACGGGAAATGGGTCGAAAACTGGCAGCCGGTGCAGGCCAAGGATGAAAAGGGCGGCTTCGTCCGGCAGGTTTCCAGTTTCCGCAACTGGGTTACCCCGGATGGCAGCCCCGGCCCGACCGGACAGGGCGGGTTCAGGGCCGAAGCGGGCCGTTATCACCTGTATGTGGCCTATATCTGCCCCTGGGCCAGCCGCACACTGATCGCGCGCAAGCTGAAAGGGCTGGAAAGCGCCGTGTCGCTTTCGGTCGTCGAACCTGCACTGACCGATCAGGGCTGGCGCTTTGGCGATTACCCCGGCGCGACCGCAGACACGGTAAATGGCGCGCAATATATGCACGAACTTTATACCCGCGCCGACCCCGACTTTACCGGCCGCGCAACGGTTCCGGTGCTGTGGGACAAGAAAACGGGCACCATCGTATCGAACGAAAGCGCCGATATCCTGCGCATGTTCAATGCCGGTTTTGGCGCGCTGGCTTCCGGCGCCGATCTTTACCCCGCCGATCTTGCTGCGGAAATCGATGCGCTGAACGATCACATCTATCCTCGCCTGAACAACGGTGTCTATCGCGCCGGTTTCGCCACCACCCAACAGGCTTATGACGAGGCTTTCGTCGATGTCTTTGCGGCCCTGGAGGAACTGGAAACGCGGCTTTCCGACGGGCGGTCGTGTCTGCATGGGCCGCGCTTTACCGAAACGGACATCAGGGCCTTCGTCACCCTGATCCGCTTTGATGTGGCCTATCACGGCCTGTTCAAATGCAACCTGAAACGCATTGCGGACTATCCGAACCTGCAAGCCTACATGCTGCGGGTGCTGAACCTGCCGGGCGTGCGCGATACGGTCAACATAGACCACATTAAGCGCGGGTATTATTCGGTCAAGGCGCTGAATCCGACGCAGATCGTGCCGATTGGTCCGGCGCTGGGCTGGGTGTAGCGCCACGCCAGCGCAGTCGGTCGACCAGCAAGGTGAACGCGGCCGAGGGCTGCCTGCGGTTGGGATAGTAGAGGTGATAGCCGGGAAACGGTGGGCACCAGTCCTCTAGCAGCCGCACCAGCCGCCCGGCGGCGATGTCGTCTGCCACGCGGTCCTCAAGCGTCATGGCGATGCCCAGACCGGCGCGGGCGGCAGACAGAATTTCGGCGGCCCGGTTGCAGGTGAACCGCCCGTCAACCCTGACGCGCAGTTCCCGCCCGTCGCGCTCGAACTCCCATGCGTAGAAACCACCATAGCTTTGCAGCCGCATGTTGATACACAGGTGTTCCGTCAGATCCTGCGGCACCACGGGATGCGGGCGATCCACGAAGTAATCCGATGTCGCGACGACCGCCATGCGCAGGGGCGGCCCGATCGGCACTGCGATCATGTCGCGCTCCACCTGTTCCCCCATGCGGATGCCTGCGTCAAAGCGTTCGGTGACAATGTTCGTCAGGCCATAATCGATGCTGATTTCCACACCGATGTCGGGGTATTCGCGCAGGAACGGAACAAGGCGCGGCATCAGCACCTTGTCGGCCGCATGATCCCCCGCCGTGATGCGGATCAACCCCGAAGGACGATCCCGCAAATCGGCCAGTGCGGTCAGTTCGGCCGCAATCTCATCCATCCGGGGGCCGAGTGTCGCCAGCAGCCGCGCGCCCGCCTCTGTCGGTGCGACGGACCGTGTGGTGCGCGACAGCAACCGCAGGCCCAGCCGGGTTTCCAGTCCGCGGATGACGTGCGACAGTGCCGATTGCGACAGGCCCAGTCTTGCCGCCGCACGGGTAAAGCTGCCCTCGCGCGCGACGGCAAGGAACGCCACAAGGTCGCTGAAGGTTTCTCGCTGCATTAATGAACAACTCTCATGGGTTTATACAAATAATGCCAGATTATCGATTGACGGCAAGGCTGCTAGGGTAAGTATCAGGATTTGGGGGACAGGCATGGCGCTTGACGAAAACAAGGTGATGAAGGGCATTCTGCTTGTCGCGCTGGCGGTATTGATCTTTGCGCTGTCTGATGTGGTGACCAAACGGCTGACAATGCTTTACGCCGTGCCGCTGGTCGTTGCGGGCCGCTATCTGGTGACATTGCTTCTGCTTTTTCTCACCTTGTATCCCGCCCAGCGCTCTGCACTGTGGAAGACGCGACGCACCGGTTTGGTGCTGCTGCGCGGTGCAACGCTTGCCGCTGCATCCCTGACCATGGGGCTCGCGTTGCGGGTCATGCCCGTGGGCGAAACCGTGGCGATCATCTATCTGTCCCCCTTTGCCGTCATGGCCCTGTCGGCGCCTGTACTGGGTGAAAAGGTGCCGCTGGCCGGCTGGATTGGCGCGGCCATCGGATTTGCCGGTGTGCTCCTGATCCTGCGGCCCGGCACCGGTCTTGATCCCGTTGGCGTGGCCTTTGCGCTGACCAATGCCGCCTGCGCGACCGCCTATCTGTTGCTGACGCGGGTACTGGCCCGGACGGAAAGCACATCATCGATGATGTTTCATACGGCATGGGTTGGTGTGGTGGTATTTGCCGTCATGGTCGTGGTTTCAGGGCCAGGGCCAATTCCGGGGCTGACTGACACAGCGCTGGTAATCCTGCTGGGTGTGCTGGCGACACTGGGGCATTTCCTGTTTACCACCGCCTATCGGTTTGCCCCGGCTTCCCTTCTGGCACCCGTGAACTATTTGCATCTTGTCTGGGCGGCGCTGCTGGGTTGGGTGGTCTTTCGCCATGCGCCGGATGCGGTCAGCATGTTCGGCATGGCACTGGTCGTTCTGGCCGGTGCGGGCGTTGCGCTGCGGGCACATCTTGCAGGACGTGCCGCACTAATCCGAAAGGGCGAGGAATATGCAGAAACGTGAGCTTGGAAAAAGCGGGCTGAAGGTTTCAGCTCTGGGTCTTGGCTGCATGGGGATGAGTCATGCCTATGGCCGCGCCCCCGATCCGGCGGCGATGATCCCCGTTCTGCGTGGTGCGGTGGACCGCGGCATCACCCTGTTCGATACGGCCGAAGTCTATGGCCCCTATACCAACGAGCGTCTGGTCGGCGAAGCATTCGCCCCGATCCGCGATCAGGTGGTGATCGCAACCAAGTTCGGCTTCGTTCTGACGCCCGAAGGGCAGGAACCGCCACCCGCACGCACACCCGGAAGCGGCGGGGTCGACAGCCGCCCCGCCAGTATCCTGCGTGCGGTGGAGGGATCGCTGCGGCGGCTGCGGACCGATCACATTGACCTGCTGTATCAGCACCGTGTCGATCCGGCGGTGCCGATCGAGGATGTGGCGGGCACGGTCGGTGATCTGATCCGCGCCGGAAAGGTCCGTCACTGGGGACTGTCCGAGGCCGGTGTGGCCACCATCCGCCGCGCCCATGCCGTGACGCCGGTTTCCGCACTGCAAAGCGAATATTCGCTGTGGACACGCAATGTGGAATCCGAAGTGCTGCCTTTGCTGGAACAGCTTGGCATCGGCTTCGTCCCGTTCAGCCCGTTGGGCCGTGGTTTCCTGACCGGCGCAATGGGCGCGGATACAAAGCTGGAGCCGGGAGATTTCCGCGCGGCCCTGCCCCGTTTTTCGGCGGGGGCGCTGGCAGCAAATCAGGCACTGGTCGGGCGTATTGGCGATCTTGCAAAATCCAAGGGGGCGACGCCTGCGCAGATCGCGCTGGGCTGGCTGCTGGCACAACGCCCGTGGATCGTGCCCATTCCCGGCAGCACGCGGCTGGAGAGGATCGAGGAAAACATCGGGGCTGCCGCGCTTGACCTTTCGGCAGAAGAGGTTGCCGCGATCACCCGCGCTGCAGAGGCGGTTCCAGTCACGGGCGCGCGCTATACCGATGCGATGGAACGGGCTACGGGTTTGTAAACGTGCTGCGCGTCGTCATCATGGGGGTCGCCGGTTGCGGAAAGTCCAGCGTGGGTGCCGGGCTGTCATCGCGATTGGCTGTGCCTTACCGCGATGGTGACGACCTGCATTCGGCGGAGGCCGTCGAAAAGATGCGGGCGGGCATTCCGCTGGCCGATGATGACCGCTGGCCCTGGCTTGACCGGGTTGCAGATGTTCTGCATCGCAATGCGCCGCTGCTGATCGGCTGCTCTGCGCTGAAACGCACCTATCGCGACCGCATCCGGGCGCGGGCGGGCGGGCCGGTGACCTTTCTGCATCTGGCCGGAAGCCCGGCGCTGATTGCGGCCCGCATGTCGGGTCGGCACGGGCATTTCATGCCTGCGAGCCTGATCGAAAGCCAGTTCGCCACGCTTGAGCCACCCGGCCCGGACGAGAATGCGGTCACCGTCTCTATCGACCGGCCGCTTGACGCAATAGTCGAAGCGGCGATGACGGCACTTTCCCATCCGCAAAAGGGTGGTTCCGCTTGATGTGAGCGCTATCTGTCCCTAGTGATGACGCGGCGGCAATCCGGCCGTGTTTCCTCAATGAAAGGGCCAGGCCATGGCAAGCGCACTCGACCAACTTCGTGACATGACCGTTGTTGTCGCCGATACCGGCGACATCGATGCAGTGCGGGCGCTGAAGCCGGTGGATTGCACCACAAACCCTTCCATCGTGCTGAAGGCACTGCAAAGCCCGGCCTTTGCCGATCTGGTCGCCAGTGAGGTTTCCGCCGGCAAGGCCAGGGGTGCCGATGCGCTGGCGATTGCCGATGCGCTGACTGTGGGCGTTGGCGCAGAACTGACAAAGCTGGTTCCGGGCAGGGTGTCGACCGAAGTCGATTCCAACCTGTCCTTCGACAAGGATGCGTCCATCGCCAAGGCCCGCGCCATTGTCGACGCCTATGCCGCCAAAGGCATCGGTCGTGACCGCATCCTGATCAAGCTTGCCTCGACCTGGGAAGGCATCCGTGCCGCCGAAGTGCTGCAGAAGGACGGGATCGACTGCAACCTGACCCTGCTGTTTGCCATGGCGCAGGCGGTGGCCTGCGCGGATGCCGGCGTGTTCCTGATTTCGCCCTTCGTTGGCCGGATCACCGACTGGTATGCCAAGGCGCAGGGCAGGACCTTTGCCCCCGAGGAAGATCCGGGCGTGCTGTCGGTGCGCAGTATCTATGATTATTATAAGTCAAACGGCATCAAGACCGTCGTGATGGGTGCGTCCTTCCGCAGCACCGGGCAGGTCAAGGCGCTTGCAGGCTGCGACCGGCTGACGATTTCCCCGCAGCTTCTGAACGAACTGGCTGCGGAAACAGGAACCCTGCCCCGCGCGCTTTCGGCGGACAAGGCCAGCGGTGTCGCAAAGGTGGCGATGCCGGAAACGGCTTTCCGCTGGGACATGAATGCCGATGCCATGGCCACGGAAAAGCTGGCCGAAGGCATCCGCAATTTTGACGCCGACCACAAGAAGCTGCTGGCGATGATCGCCGAACGCCGCGCTGCCTGACCCTGCCCCTTGCGCGGTTCCCGCGCGGGGTGTTTGATCGGCGCATGACGCGGACCATCGATCTGAACGCCGATCTGGGCGAAGGCATCGGCGACGATGCGGCGATGCTGTCACTTGTGACCAGCGCCAACATCGCCTGTGGTGGACATGCGGGCGATGCGGAAACCATGTATGCGACCCTGCGCGAAGCGGTGGCAAAGAATGTGACGATCGGCGCGCATCCTGGCTATACCGACCGCGCGAGTTTCGGGCGTGTGATCGTGCCGATGGAACCGGCAGCGGCCGGTCGCATGGCGGCGGCGCAGATTGGCGGGCTGATCGCCATGGCCGCGCTGGCGGGCGGGCGGGTCGATTATGTGAAACCGCATGGTGCTTTGGCCAATCTGGCGGCGGATGACGCTGCGCTAGCCGATGCACTGGTCACCGCGATCTGCGCCGTTTCGCCCGGTCTCGCGGTTCTGGCGATTTCCGGAACCGCGCTGGAAAACGTGGCGCGCGACCGCGGGATGCGGGTCTATTCCGAGGTTTTTGCCGACCGTGCCTATCTGTCCACCGGGCGGCTTGTGCCACGCAGCCATACGCAGGCCATGCTGCACGACCCGAACGAGGCCGCGACACGCATGGCCGGATTTTTGCGAACGGGTTTGATGCCCGTGATCGACGGACCACCGATTGCACTGGCTGCGGATTCGATTTGTGTCCACGGCGACAGCCCCGGTGCCGTCGACATGGCTCGCACGATCCGGGCGATGCTGGTAAGCGAAGGGGTCACACCTTGCCCCTTTGTTGAAGCTTGATCGTGGAGCGGACCACCACCGATCCGGTCTTTCGCCCAGTGGGCGATCATGCGCTTCTGGTCGATTTCGCGGATGCCTATTCGGTCGCAGCGCATGAAGCGGTTTTGCAGATGGACAGGGCGCTTGCCGCCCATCCCTTTCCGGGCTTTCTTGAATCTGTTCCGGCCTATGTTGGCCTGCTGATCGATTTCGACCCTGTGCAGACCGATCATGATGCGGTGATCGCCCATCTGCGCGATCTTGCGCAGGGGGATAACGCCCAAACCATACCCGCCCGACGCGAAGTTCTGATCTGCTATGATCCGGCGATTTCGCCCGATCTGCCATCGGTGGCCACGCGGCTGGGCATGTCGGTCGACGCCGTGATCGCTGCGCATCTGGCGGGCGATTACCGCGTCGCAATGTATGGATTTGCACCCGGATACGCCTATCTGTCAGGTGTGCCTGATGCCCTGCGGCTGGATCGCAAGCCTGCGCCTGTGCCGGGGGTGGCGGCGGGCAGTGTCATCATCGCCGGTGGCCAATGCCTTGTCACGACGCTGACGATGCCGACAGGCTGGTGGGTGATCGGGCGGTCGCCAACCCGCATCCTGACCGGACAGGCTTTGCACCCTTTCCTGTTCGATGTCGGGGATTTGGTCAGTTTCCGCCGGATCACGCGGGCGGAATTCGATGCCACGGTGCCACGATGAACCTTGTGGAACTGCGCGTCGTTCATGCCGGTCCGCTGGTTTCCGTGCAGGATGGCGGGCGGCGCGGGCTTATGCGCTTTGGTGTTCCCGCATCCGGCCCCATGGATCGCAAGGCGCTGGCGATTGCCAATGTCGCCGTTGGCAATCCATCCGACGCCGCAGGGATCGAGGTTTCTGCATCGGGGCTGACGCTGGACTGCACGGCGGGCGAGGTAACGCTTGCCCTTGCCGGGGGCGGGTTCGATGTTGCGGTGGATGACACTCGACAGCCGGATTGGGCCGTTTTCGGTCTGCATGCCGGGCAAAGACTTTCGGTTCGCGCCGGTGCCTGGGGAAGCTGGGCCTGTCTTGCGGTTGCAGGGCGGCTGGAAGCGCCCGACTGGCTGGGCAGCCGCGCCACGCATGCCCTGTCCGGGCTTGGCGGCGGCGCGCTGACAACCGGGCAGGTCATCCGCATCGCGGATGCCGAACGAAGGACGGGGCGCGAAGGTGCCCTTGACGTGCCAGATTTTGCAACGGCGCGCCACCTGTTGCATGTGGTGCCCGGCCCGCAGGACCGGCACTTTGCCCCTGATGCGCTGTCGACGCTGACCGGCCAGCCCTTTGCCGTGACCCCTGCCTTTGACCGGATGGGAATGCGGCTGGCAGGGCCAGGGCTTGTGCCGACCGGAGCGCTTGGCATTCCCTCGGAACCCGTGGTGCGCGGATCGATCCAGGTGGCTGGCGATGGTGTCGCCACGATCCTGATGGCCGACCACCAGACCACGGGCGGCTACCCCAAGCTGGCCACTGTGCTGGCGGACGATCTGGACGGGCTGGCGCAATGCCGCCCCGGTGACAGCCTGCGGTTTCGGGCGATCACGGCGGCCGAAGCCGTTGCACTGGCCAGAAGCCGCGCCACAACCTTCCATGACTGGCTTGAGTCACTGAAACCCCCGCGCCCGACACTGGAAGAACGCCTGATGCAAGCCAATCTCATCGGTGGCATTGTCGGGCCGGATGACACAGCATGACCTATCGGGAAGGAGGACAATCATGCCGGAAAAACCGGTGATCGGCTTTATCGGCCTTGGCTTCATGGGACAGGGCATGGCGGCCAACCTGCGCCGCCACGGGCATGATCTGTGGGTGCTGGGCAACCGCAACCGTGCGGGTGTTGAACGGTTGCTGTCCCTTGGTGCGCAAGAGGGCACAAGCCCCGCCGATCTGGCGGCACGCTGTGACATTGTGCATCTGTGCCTGTCCAATTCCGATCAGGTCGAGAGTGTCGTTCTGGGTGAAAGCGGGATTTTTTCGGCAGCACGTCCGGGGTTGATCGTGATCGATACCACGACCGCTGATCCGGCATCGACCCTTCGGCTGGGGCAAGCATTGGCGGACCGGGGCGCGGTGATGGTGGATGCGCCGCTGGGGCGCACCCCCAAGGAAGCAGAAGCCGGCACGCTGGATGCGATGGTCGGCTGCGACGAGGCGGTTTTTGAAACGGTGCGCCCGGTCATCGGCTGCTGGGCGGCGACCGTCACACGGATCGGCCCGCCGGGATCGGGCCACCGCATGAAGCTTTTGATGAATTTCCTGAGCATGTCCTATGCTGCACTTTATGCCGAGGCACTTGCGTTGGCAGTAAAGGCAGGCATTCCGCCGCAGACGCTGCGAGAGGTGATCGGCCCCTCTCGCATGGGCTGCGGATTTTTCGATACCTTCACGAAGGGCGCCGTCGATCGCGATGAAGCCGCACATCGTTTCACCATCGCCAATGGCGCGAAGGATCTGCGCTATGTCGCCGCCATGGGGCAGGAGGCGGGCATGGTCAATCTGATGGCAGCCGCCGCGCGCCAGTATTTTGCGCACGCCGTGTCAACGGGACATGGGGGCGACTATGTGCCGGTGCTGGCCGATATAGTGTCGGGCATGAGCGGGGTTGACCTGCCCGAAGCGGTCAGACAGGGCGCAAGACGACAAAAGGACGGCTGATCCTGCGACGGAAACGTGCCAGCCCCGCGTTCAGGGAACGACGGCTGCACCAGGACGATACCTGACACGGCAGGGGAGCGACGGGAACATGGGGTTCATCCGCTATCTGTTCAGACAGCATCGGGCGCTTTCCGCGCTGCTGGTGGTGGCTGTCTGCGGGCTGCTGTATTTCGGCGGCAGCTTCGTTTCCGAAGTCCTCTATTTTTCCGATCCAGCGCACCGCGATCAGAAACTGGCGATGTGGATGTCACCCCGCTATGTGGCAAAAAGCTGGGATCTGCCACGAGAGATCATCATCGATGTGATGCAGCTTGAACCCGACCACAAGCAAAAGACCCTTGCGGATGTAACCGAACATCTGGGGATCGGGCTGGAGGAACTGGAAAGCCGCATCCGTATCGCCAAGACAGAGCTGCGCGAGCAGCATCATCGCGGCAAGTTCCATGACTGAAACCCTGCTTGCCCTTGTGCCCACCTATGGCATCTGGCTGATCTTTGCCGCGCTGATCCTGTCATGTCTGGCGTTGCCGGTGCCGTCCTCGATCCTGGTGATGACGGCGGGCGGATTTGCCGGCAGCGAGGATCTGGTCCTTTGGCAGGTGCAGGCCGCCGCCTTTGCCGGGTTCATGGCCGGTGACCAGCTTGCCTATGCGGCGGCGCGCGCAGGCGGGCCCCGGCTGCTGGGCCGTTTTCGCGGCAAGGGCAAGTTGGGTGCAATGCTGGACAAGTCGCAGGCCATGCTCGACCGGCGCGGATCGGTGGCCGTGTTCCTGAGCCGAACGATATTCAGCCCTCTTGGTCCCTACATGGCCTATCTGTCCGGGGCGCTGGGGGTAAGCTGGATCGGCTTCACCATTGCCGCGGCGCTTGGTGCGGCCTGCTGGTGCCTTGCCTACAGCTATCTGGGCTATGCTTTTGCCGACCAGATCACGCAGCTTGCTTCCTTGATCGGCAACGCTGTCGGCATCATTCTGGCACTGGCAGCCATTGTCGGGGTGATTGTCTATGTGCTGCGCGGCTGGCGGGCAGAGCAGGCCCGGCTTGCAGGCCGGGAAAGCGGGATGGA
>JBOFCO010000207.1:0-18145 GCA_051646105.1 Paracoccaceae bacterium | reverse complement strand
CGCAACATCATGCGCGCCGCGACGGGGCAGATCAGGCGCCCGCAAATACCAGCGGTTTCACCTGCTGGAACATGCCGGTGGCTTCCAGCGTTTCCACGACCTTGGGATCGATGGCCTGATCGAGGTAGAGAAGCGCGATGGCATCCTGCCCCACGCCCGACCGGCCAAGGGTGAAGTTGGCGATGTTCACGCCGTTCTTGCCCATGGTCATCCCCAGCAGGCCGATGATCCCGGGTACGTCGTCGTTGGTGGTGTAAAGCATGTGCTCGCCCACCTCGGCGTCGATGTTGATGCCTTTGATCTGGATGAAACGCGGCTTGCCATCGCTGAAGCAGGTCCCCGCGACCGAACGCTCGCGTTTGTCGGTCACCATCGTCACCTTGATATAGGCGTCGAAGGCCCCGGATTTGTCCTGCCGCGTGGTGGCGACCTGAATGCCGCGTTCCTTGGCGACGATGGGGGCTGACACAAGGTTCACATCGGGGTTTGATGCCTTCATCACACCGGCGATCACCGCCTGGTTCAGCGCGGCAAGGTTCATGTCGGCCACGCGACCATCATAAAGGATGTTGATCGCCCGGATGGGTTCATCCGTCATCTGGCCGATGAAGGCACCCAGATGGCCGGCCAGCTTGATCCACGGTCCCATCACGGCGGCTTCCTCGGCCGTCACGTTGGGCATGTTCAGTGCATTCTGTACCGCGCCGGTCAGCAGGTAATCCGACATCTGCTCTGCCACCTGAAGCGCCACATTCTCCTGCGCTTCGGTGGTCGATGCGCCAAGATGCGGGGTGCAGACCACGTTCGGATGCCCGAACAGCGGGTTTTCCGTGGCGGGTTCCACCTCGAACACATCCAGCGCAGCGGCGGCGACATGGCCGGAGTTCAGCGCATCCAGCAGCGCGGCTTCATCAATCAGGCCGCCACGCGCGCAGTTGATGATGCGCACGCCCTTTTTCGTATTGGCCAGATTTTCACGCGACAGGATATTTCGTGTCTTGTCGGTCAGCGGCACATGCAGGGTGATGAAATCGGATTTCGCCAGCAGCTCGTCCAGTTCCACCTTGGTCACGCCAAGCTGCTTGGCGCGTTCTTCCGACAGGAAGGGATCATAGGCCGCCACCTTCATATGCAGGCCGACCGCGCGGTTGCAGACGATGCCGCCGATGTTGCCCGCTCCGATCACGCCAAGGGTCTTGTTGAACAGTTCAACGCCCATAAAGCGCGACTTTTCCCATTTTCCGGCCTGCGTGCTGGCATTGGCTTCCGGGATCTGGCGGGCAACGGCGAACATCATCGCAATGGCATGTTCTGCGGTGGTGATCGAATTGCCGAAGGGCGTGTTCATCACGATCACGCCTTTCTTCGATGCCGCCGGGATGTCGACGTTGTCGACACCGATCCCGGCGCGGCCCACCACCTTCAGGTTGGCGGCGCCTTCCAGCAGCTTTTCGGTGACCTTGGTGGCCGAACGGATGGCAAGGCCGTCATAGTTGCCGATGATTTCGGCCAGCTTTTCCTTGTCCTTGCCAAGTTTCGGCATGTAGTCGACATCCACCCCGCGATCGCGGAAAATCTGGACGGCGGTTTCGGAAAGTTCGTCGGAAACGAGAACCTTGGGGGCCATGATGGACTCCTTTGGGGGAATTATCCCTGCAATTGCAGAGCATTATTGAGGTTGGGAGGTCCCGGGTCAGGTCCGGGACTGCGGCTCAGGCCGCGACGGACTGTGCGGCAATCTCGGCGTTGAACGCCCATTCGATCCAGGGCATCAGCGCGGCCACATCGGCGGTTTCCACCGTGGCACCGCACCAGATGCGCAGGCCGGGGGGGGCGTCGCGATAGGCCCCGGCATCCAGCGCCACGCCTTCCTTTTCCAACCGCTTGGCGACAGCCTTGGCGAATGCCGCCCCGTCCTCGATGCGCGGATCGGTGAATTTCAGACAGACAGAGGTACAGGATGCCGTCGCGGGATCAACGGCCAGATTGGCGATCCAGCCCTTGCCCGCGATGAAATCGCTGATGGCTTTGGCGTTGGCCTCCGACCGGGCGATCAGCCCTTTCAGCCCGCCTAGTTTCCGCGCCCATTTCAGCGCGACCAGGTAATCCTCTACACACAGCATCGACGGCGTGTTGATGGTTTCGCCAACAAAGATGCCCTCGATCAGCTTGCCCTTGCTGGTCAGACGGAAAATCTTGGGCAGGGGCCAGGCGGGGGTGTGGCTTTCCAGCCGTTCAACCGCGCGGGGGGAAAGGATCAGCACGCCATGTCCGCCCTCTCCACCCAGCACCTTCTGCCAGGAAAAGGTGGTTACATCGAGTTTCGCCCAAGGCAGGTCCATCGCAAATGCGGCGCTGGTCGCGTCACAGATCGTCAGGCCGGCGCGGTTCGCCGGGATCGCATTCCCGTTCGGCAGGCGCACGCCCGACGTAGTGCCGTTCCAGGTGAAGACCACATCGCGGTCGAAATCGACGGTGGCGAAATCCACGATCTCGCCATAGGGGGCGACCTGCACCTTGGCGTCGAGCTTCAGTTGCTTGACGACATCCGTCACCCAACCTTCGCCGAAGCTTTCCCACGCCAGCATTTCCACGGGTCGCGCGCCCAGCAGCGACCACAGCGCCATTTCCACAGCACCCGTATCCGATGCCGGAACGATGCCGATGCGGTAATCGGCAGGGACGCCAAGGATTTCACGGGTCAGGTCGATGGCTTCTTTCAGCTTGGCCTTGCCCACGGCGGCGCGATGCGACCGGCCAAGTGGCGCGTCTGCAAGCATGTCAAGCGTGAAACCGGGGAGTTTGGCACAGGGGCCAGATGAAAAGCGCGGATTTGCCGGGCGCTTTGCCGGTGCGGTCGAAGCAGTCATGGTATCCTTCCAGATATGTGCCCCCCGTTGGGGAGGGGTGTCCCGCTGCCGGAAATACGGGCAGCACGGATTCGCCGCAAGCGGGAAAATCGGGCCAGGACAGGAAGTTCATGGCCAAATGCCTAGCCGCGTCTACTATCGGAAACTTTTTGTCTTTGCCCCTCACAGGTTGCCCGAAACCATACCGCAGGCCTGACCGGCGAATGCTGTTGACCTTTGCCAGAATGTGCCGTGCAATCCCTGTGGTTGTTCTGGTTTCCGAAGGGGCTGTGATGGCGAGGGGCGCGCGGGCGGGGCGGGTGGCGGTTGTAACCGGGGCCGGGCGCGGGCTTGGCCGCGCCCATGCGCTGGCGCTGGCCGCGGACGGCGCCGCCGTGGTGGTCAATGATATGGGCGGCGACCTGCGCGGCATCGGCAGCGATCCGACACCCGCACAGCAGGTCGTGGCCGAAATCCGGGCAGCGGGCGGGCGGGCAGAGGTCAGCGGCCACGACGTTGCCGACTGGGCGGCGGCCGGGGCGATGGTCGCTTTTGCGCTGGAACGGTTCGGGCGGCTCGACGTGCTGGTGAACAACGCGGGCATCCTGCGCGACAAACTCTTCGCCAACATGACGGAACAGGATTGGGATGCCGTGGTCCGCGTGCATCTGAAGGGGCACGCCGCGCCTGCGCATCACGCCATGGCCCATTGGCGCAACGCGGCAAAGGCCGATCAGAAGGTGGCCGCGTCCATCGTGCACACCACGTCGCTGGCGGGGATCATCGGCAATTTCGGACAGGCCAACTATGCCTCTGCCAAGATGGCGGTGGTGGGCCTTTCGCTTACTCTGGCGCGCGAGGGGGCACGTTACGGTGTGCGGTCAAACGCGGTTTCGCCATCAGCCCGGACGCGGATCGAGGAATCGCTGACATCGCCGGAGGGGGATTTCGACGTGTTCGACCCGGCCAATGTGTCGCCGCTGATCTGTTGGCTGGCGCGCGAAAGCTGCCCGGCTTCGGGGCAGGTGTTTCAGGCCTATGGCGATCGGATCGAAGTTCTGGCGATGGGCCATATCGTTTCGGATCATCGCAACAATGCCCGCTGGACGCCGGATGCCATTGGCGAGGCGCTGGCCGGGCGGCTGGCCCCGCTGGGCACGCTGGTCGATTACGTGCCGGAACTGGGCTGATGGCCACCGTTCTTGACGAAGCCGGGCTTGACGATCTGGCGCGGGTGGCCACTGCGGCAATCGGCCTTGAAATCCGGTCAGAGGAATTCCGCACCGCCACGCCCCGGCTGGCGCAGTTTGCGGAAACGACTGGCGAAGCGGGGGCCGAAACGCTGGCGGGCAATATCGCCGCACCCTGTTTCGCGCATGTGCCGGTGATGCAGTCGATGGTCGGCGTCCTGTCGCGTCTGGGGGCGGGCTTCGCCATGCATGGAGAGCATGATTTCATCTTTCATGCGCCGATCCTGCCCGGGCAGCGGCTGTTCAGCCTGTCGCGGCTGACGGGGCTGCGCGGCACATCGGCGGGGCTTTTGCTGCACATCACATCTGAAACCGCGACGGATGCCGGGGCGTTGCTGTGTACACAGGTATCGAGCTGCATCGTCAGGGGCACTGCACCGAAGGTTATGGCCGGTATCGCACCGGATCGTCCCGCGCCCGCCGAACCGGTTGGCAAATTGGCCAAGGAAACCCACCCGATTTCGCCCGACCGCACGCTGGCCTATGCCGAGGCGACGCGGGATTATTCCGCCTATTGCCTGAATGCCGATGCCGCCCGCTCCGTGGGCCTGCCCGCACCGGTGGTGCATGGCATGTTCACGCTGTCGCTGGCGGCGCGCGATATTCTGGCGCGGCAGGGCGGGGGCGATCCGCGACGCCTGCGGCGGCTGGGCTGTCGGTTTTCGCAGCCGCTGTTCAGCCGTGCCGGGGAAAGACTGACGGTAACGCACTGGCGCGATACCAGCGGAGCGGTGGGTTTTTCTGCGACGGATGGCAGCGGCAACCCGGTGCTGACGCGCGGCTATGCCGAGGTGCTGCCATGAACGCTGCCAATGATACGGTGGCCAGCCATGGTGAAATCGGGCCGGACGGATCGGCGGTGCCCGATGCGACCATCGTCGCGCTTCTGGCGCGGGCCTGCCAGGACGATCCCGAGCGCCCGCTGATCCTGACCGAAGATGGCCTGCGCCTGACCCGGCGCGATTTCCTGCGTCGCTGCGAAAGGCTGGCGGGGCATCTCGCCACCCGGATTTCCCCCGGCGACCGGGTGGCCTTGATGCTGGACAACCGGGTAGAATTCCTGATTGCGCTGTTTGCCATTGCCGCCTGCCGGGGGTCGCTGGTGTCGATCGCGCCAACGGCGAAATCCCATGACGCGGGAAATATCCTTGCCGACAGCGCGCCGGTGCTGCTGATCCACGGTCCGCCGCAGCAGGACGTGGTGAATGAAATCGCCCTGGGCAAGATGCCGACGATCTGCATCACCGCCCCGGAACCCGATGGCTTTGCCCATCTCGACGCCGCGCCTGCCGATTTCCGGACGGCGGCCTGTCGGCGCGAAGACATCGTAGCGGTCTATTACACATCCGGCAGCACCGGCGCGCCAAAGGGCTGCATGTTGCATCACGGCTGGTGGCTGCGCACCGCGGATATCGACTTGCGGCTGTTCCCGCGCGGCTGGCAGGACCGGCAATTGTGCGTACTGCCGTTCTATTACGCCGATCCTGCGCTGCAACTGCTGACGGCGCTCGCCTCTGGCGGGACGCTGGTGGTGATGAGGCGGTTCTCCGTGTCGCGGTTCTGGGATGTGGTGCGCCGCTTTGATGCGACGGAAGTGCTTTCCATCGCTTCGATCCCCGCCCTGCTGATGACCGCCGGGTCGCATCCCGCTGAACGCGATCACCGCATTCGCCGCGCGATCCATGCCGGGCTGCCGCCGGACATTCACCGGCAGCTTGTCGACCGCTACGGGTTTGACTGGCTGAACCAGTATGGCAGCACCGAAGGCGGCATCATGGCCCGCGTGCCCGATGCGCTGGCCGCCGGTCTGGTCAGCAGCGGAACTGTGGGGGTGGAACCGCCGGGCCTGCGCATCCGGCTGGTCGACGAGGCGCGCAAGGACGTGCCCACTGGAGAGGCGGGCGAGGCGCTGGTCAGCGGCCCTGACCTGTTCGCGGGCTATCTGAACCGTCCCGAGGCAACGGCAGAGGCGATGCGCGGCGGCTGGTATCATACCGGCGACCTGCTGCGCCGCGATGCACGGGGCTTGCTTTATTTCGTCGGTCGCAAGAAGGACATCATCCGCCGGTCGGGCGAGAACATCGCCGCCGCAGAGGTAGAGGCGGTTCTTGCGGCCCATCCGGCCATCGTCGAGGCGGCGGTGATCCCCGTGCCCGATCCCCTGCGGGGAGAGGAGGTTCTGGCCTGCCTGCTGCTGCGGCCCGATGACCCGGTCCCGGCCATGGAAACCGTTATCGCCCATTGCGCCGGACGGCTGGCCGGGTTCAAGCTGCCGAGATATCTGGTGATCTGGCAGGGGGAGTTTCCGCGCCTGCCCTCGATGAAGGTGGACAAGCAGGTGCTGAAGGCCGGAATCGACGATCTGCTGGCGCAGGCATGGGACGGGGAGGCGCGATGACCGTTTCCGCCGACCTCGGCACCTGGGATTTCGAGGTGACTGCCGAAAGCGTCGCGGCCTTCCGCGCGGCGACGGGTGCCCCGCCTGATGAAAGGGTGCCGCCGACGTTCACCGTTGTCGCATCTTCCGGGATGATTGACCGCGCGCTCAGGGATGTGCTGCGCCTTGATCCTGCCCGCACCGTGCATGGCGAACAGACCTACGACTATATCGCCCCGGTGCGGATCGGCCAGCGGCTGCGCGGCAGCGCGCGGATCGTGTCGGATACGATGAAGAAGGGCGGCAGCGGGATGATGCGGATCGTCACCATCGCGGTGGAATACCGGGATGCCGCAAGCCATGCGCTGCTGCTGCGGGAAACCACCGTCATCATCGAAAAGCGAGGGCAGGGATGACACGGACCCCTGTGCCGATAGATTTCCCCCCGATACGCCGGGACGATTTCCACCTTTATGCCCATGCGTCCGGCGACATGAATCCGCTGCACCTTGACCCCGCACAGGCACAGGCTGCCGGTCTGCCCGATGTGATGGCGCAGGGCATGTATTCGGCGGCACTGCTGGCCGGTGCGGTGGAACGCTGGTTCGGTGCGGGCGCGATGACGCGCTACGGTGTGCGCTTCCGGTTGCCGGTCTGGCCGGGCGACCGCTTGCAGGCAAGGTGCCTTTCGGCGATGGCGGTTTCCGGGAACATGGCCGATCTTGACCTCGGCCTGTTCAATGCGGCGGGGCAAGCGGTGCTTTCGGCGTCGGCGCGCGTGCGGGTGGAGGGAAGCGATGGCTGAGGGCGTGACGATCCGCGACATAGCGCCGGAGGACAGGGCGGATTTTCTGGCGATGTGGGATGATTTCGTCGCCACTGATCCGAATGAGCCGGGCAATCGCGAGATGGCCGAGGCCAACTGGGCGCGGCTGATGCGGCAGGATCGCGGGCTTGACGGGCTGATCGCGCATGAAGATGGCGCCGCGACAGGCTTCATTCTTTACCACACGCTGCCCTTTACATGGAGCAGGGGGGACGCCTGTTATCTTCAGGATATCTTCGTGCGGGAAACGGCAAGGGGGCGCGGCCATGCGCAGGCATTGATGCAGCATCTTGCTGGTATCGGGCGGGAACGGGGATGGTACAAGATTTTCTGGATGACACAGCACGACAATCAAGCCGCCCAGCGGCTTTATGACCGGATCGGCCTGCGCCGCGACTATATCCGCTACGACATGATGCTGGAGGGCGAATGAACCGCGTCCTGCTCGACACCCCTGTCTATATCGCGGGTGTGGCGGAAACCGCGCTGGGCAAGGTCACGGACCAGAGCGAATTTTCCATGGCCGCCCTTGCCGCACGCGAGGCGCTGGACGAGGCGGGGCTGACGCTGCGTGATGTCGATGCGGTCTTTACCAATTACATGGGGGAGGAAGGATCGGTTCAGCTTGGCGAATATCTGGGGGTGCAGCCGCGCTATGCGGAATCCTCCGATATGGGCGGGGCTTCATTCGAATTCTTCGTGCACCACGCCATGCTGGCGCTGGCTACCGGGCGCTGCGACGTGGCGCTGATCGCCTATGCCTCCCGCCAGCGAAGTCGCCGCAACCGCAAGCGCGCGACGGAAAGACTGGACGGTTCCATCGCCGCACAGTTCGAAGCCCCCTTTGGCATCCATTTTCCCATCGGACACTACGCGCTGAGCGCGTCGCGACACATGGACCAATATGGCACGCGGCCCGAACATCTGGCCGAAGTGGCGGTGGCGGCCCGCGCCTGGGCGGCGCTGAACCCGAAGGCCTGGGTGCGCGACCCGTTGAGCATCGACGATGTCATGGCCTCGCCCCTGCTGGCGGACCCGCTACGAAAGCTCGATTGCTGTCTGGTCACCGATGGCGGCGGGGCGGTGGTGATGGTGCGGGGCGACCGGGCACGCGATGCGCGCAAGAAGGCGATCCGGGTGATCGGCGCGGGGGAAAGCCATGTGCAGTGGCATATTTCACAGTGCCCCGATCTGACGGTGACGCCGGGCCGGGTATCAGGGCGCGAAGCCTTTGCCATGGCGGGCATCACCCCTGCCGATGTCGATGTTTTCCAGCCCTATGACAACTTCACCCATGGCGTGCTTCTGTATCTGGAGGATCTGGGCTTCTGCGCGAAGGGAGAGGCGGGGGAATTCGTCTCCGATGGCAGGCTGCGGCCCGGTGGGGCGCTGCCATCGATGACTTCGGGCGGGGGGCTTTCCTATTGCCACCCCGGCGCACTGGGTATCCTGCTGCTGGTCGAGGCCGTGCGCCAGTTGCGGGGGGAGGCAGCGGCGCGGCAGGTGCCGGGGGCAAGGATCGCCGTGGCGCATGGCACGGGCGGGCTGGCATTTTCGACAGCATCAACGGTGGTGATGGCCCGTGAGTGACGGATCATGACTGACAGCTTCAGTGAGATGGGGGCGGCAGACCCGACGACGGAACCCTTCTGGCAGGCCTGCGCCGGGCACCGCTTGGTGGTGCAGCGCTGCCGGTCCTGTGGGGCGCATCAGCATTATCCGCGGCCGTTCTGCCTGACCTGTCAGGCGGCTGATCTTGACTGGGTGCAGGTTTCCGGGCGCGGGACGATCTATGCCCTGACGGTGATGCGGCTGCCGGTGATCCCCGAACTGGTGCCGCCCTATCTGCTGGCGCTTGTTGATCTGGACGAAGGTCCGCGCCTGTTGACCAACATCACCGGGGAAGCGGCCCGGATCGGGGATCGCGTGACGCTGTCATGGCGCGACCGCGACGATGGACTGCCGCCCCTGCCGGTCTTTTCTGTCGCCATTAAATAGATCGCAACGGAACAAGGCACGGTTGGATCAGCCCGGCATGTCTGGTGTCGCTGTCAGAAAGTGACCATGGTGGCATCGCAGCCGTTTGCTGCGCCTGTATCGCCGGGAAATCCCTGATAGCCTGACAACGAATGACCGGGAGCAGGCCGTGGAAGCATCGCATCCAAATCCGCCGATCAATGATGTGATCGACCATCTTGCCCGTCTGGTCGGGTTTGATACCACCAGCCGCAACAGCAACCTGCCGATCATCGATTACATCGAGGCGTTTCTGGCCAGCCACGGCATCGCATCTTGCCGTTATGAACATGACGGCGGGCGCAAGGCCAATCTGTATGCGACCATCGGCCCCGCCGACCGGGGCGGTATCCTGCTTTCGGGGCATACAGATGTGGTTCCCGTAGACGGGCAGGACTGGGCCAGCGATCCCTTCACACTGACCCGGCGCAACGACCGGCTTTACGGGCGCGGGGCCTGCGACATGAAGGGCTTCCTGGCCGCGATGCTGGCCGCTGTCCCCGATCTGGTCCGGCGTCGGCTGAACATTCCGGTGCATCTGGCCTTTTCCTGCGATGAGGAAGTGGGCTGCACAGGCGTCGTGCCGATGATCACGGGGATTGTGGCCGAACATCCCCTGCCGATGATGGCCGTGGTGGGGGAGCCGACGATGATGCAGGTCATCAGCGCGCACAAGGGTTACATGACCTTTGTTACCGAGATCACTGGGGTGGCTGCGCATTCCAGCGATCCGGGCGCCGGTGCCAGCGCGATTATGGCGGCGGTGCCCCTGCTGGCGACATTGGGTGCGATCGCGGATGATCTGCGGCAGGCGCCCGATCCGGCCAGCCGATTCAACCCGCCCTGCACCACGCTGAATGTCGGCACGATCACCGGTGGCAATGCCACGAATATCGTACCGGCCGCCTGTTCCTTCATCTGGGAACTGCGACCACTTCCGGGTTTCGATACCGGGCCGCTGCTGGAACGGTTCTCGCCCGTGGCGGCGCTGGCTGAAAAGGAGATGCGGTCGCGCCACCCGGCAGCCCGGATCGTCACCCGCCCGCTTGTCGACATGCCAGGCCTTGCCGCGACGCCGGGGTCGGAGGTTGAACGGCTGGCACTGCATTTCGCGCGAGGGAACAGCGTTTCTGCGGTGCCCTACGGGACAGAAGCCGGGCTGTTCCGGCAGGCGGGCATCCCCACGGTGGTCTGCGGGCCGGGCAGTATCGAACAGGCGCACAGGCCTGACGAGTATATCGAGATCGACCAGTTGCGCGCCTGTGCGGAATTCCTGCGGCGTCTGGCCGACCATTGCAGCGCGGATCCCGGTTGAAGCCCGAACCGGGATTGGCCATTAAGGCAGCAGCCAAATCAAAGGATCGCCCCTTGTATATCGCTACACTGCTTGTCAGCCCCACCAAGGCCAGTCTGGACCGGGCGACGGTCGAATCCCTGCGCGATGCCTGGGGCGGGGGGGAAGCGCAGTGGCTGAATCCCGGCGTCGCGGCGGAATTTGCGGTTGCCGGGATCCCGGACAACCGCTGGCAGGTCTGGGAAGGATTGCAGGGGCTGGGCATCGATCTGGTCGTGCAACCGGCGGCGGGGCGGAAGAAACGCATGCTGCTGGCGGATATGGACAGCACGATGATCGGGCAGGAATGTATCGACGAACTGGCTGATATGGCCGGGGTTGGCCCAAAGGTGGCAGCCATCACGTCCCGCGCGATGAACGGCGAACTGGATTTCGAGGCGGCGCTGAACGAAAGGGTCGGGCTGCTGGCTGGTCTGCCCGAAAGCGTGATCGCGCAGGTTCTTGCCGAGCGTATCACCTATACACCGGGCGGGCGCGAACTGATCGCGACGATGAAGGCCGCGGGCGGCCATGCGGCGCTGGTATCGGGCGGGTTCACGGCGTTCACCTCTGCCGTGGCGGCGCATCTGCGCTTTGACGAACACCGCGCCAACACCCTGCTTGCCGAAGACGGGCATCTGACCGGAAAGGTCGCGTTGCCGATCCTCGGGCGGCAGGCCAAGATCGATGCCCTGCACGACATCACCGCGCGGTTGGGCATCGCGCCCGCCGATGTGATCGCCGTGGGCGACGGCGCGAACGATCTGGGCATGCTGGGGCTTGCAGGCGCGGGGGTGGCGCTGCATGCAAAGCCCGCCGTTGCCGCGCAATGCGACATCCGCATCAACCATGGCGACCTGACGGCGCTGCTCTATATCCAGGGCTATACTGCTTCCGAGTTTGTCGCATGACGGCATCGGTGCGCGCGGCCGTTCTGGATGACGTGCCCGCGATGGTGGCGCTGCTGAACGCGATCATCGCCAGGGGCGGCACCACGGCGCATGAAGTGCCCTATGACAACGCAAAGTTCATAAAGCTTTACATGACCCCGCCGGTTGCGCTTGCCTGCCTTGTCGGCTGCGACGGCGGTGGGCGCATCATCGGATTTCAGGTGCTGGGCGTCTATCCCGGCTTGCCGGAAAACTGGGCCGAGATCGGAACGTTCGTCAGTGAAGCGGCAAGAGGAACCGGCATCGGCGCGGCGCTGTTTGCCGAAACACTGAAGGTGGCGCGGGCGGGGGGATATGCCGCCATAGATGCGACCATCCGCGCCGACAACATGCTGGGGCGTGGCTTCTATGACCGGATCGGCTTTCGCGACTATGCCTCAGACCCGGATTACCGGCTGAAGGACGGCACCCGCGTGGGCCGGATCAGCAAACGGTTCGACCTTATGTGATGTTCGAGCTGACCCTGACCATTGCCGTGCTTCTTGTGCTGGCGGGCTTTCTGGCCGGGTTCATCGATTCCATAGCGGGGGGTGGCGGGCTGATTGCCGTTCCCGCACTGCTCCTTTCGGGTATGGACCCCGTGCAAGCGCTGGCGACGAACAAGGTACAGGGCACGTTCGGCTCAGGCACTGCGTGCTGGAACTATGCCGCGCGCGGGCTGGTTGACCTGCGGACGCAGGCCTGGCCCGCGATCGCGGCAGGTGTTGCTTCGGTGGCGGGGGCCAGCCTTGTTTCGTCCCTGCCCACCGACACGCTGAAACTGGGCCTTCCGGTGCTGCTGATCGCTGTGGCCCTGTTTTTCGCGCTGAAGCCGGGGCTAAGCGATGCTGACGGCAGGCGCAGGCTGGGGCCGACCGCCTTTGCCCTGACCGCAGCGCCGCTGATCGGTTTTTATGACGGGCTGCTCGGCCCCGGTGCAGGGTCGTTCTACATGATCGCCTTCATCCTGCTGGCGGGGCAGGGGGTGCTGAAGGCAACGGCCCATACCAAACTGCTGAACTTCGCATCGAACATCGGCAGCCTTGGCTATTTCGCGCTGTTCGCCAACCCGCTGTGGACGGTGGGCATCCTGATGGGTCTGGCGCAGATGGCCGGGGCGCGGCTTGGATCGGGACTGGCGATGAAGAACGGCGCACGGATCATCCGGCCGCTGCTTGTGCTGACCTCGACCGGGATGGCGTTGCGGCTGATCTGGCAGATGCTTTAACCGAACCCCGGTGCCAGCCGCATTTCCCCGGTGACGAACCCCCGCCAGTTCTTCTGTGGTGCTGACAGGTATTTCGCCGCCGCCGGATGCGCAGCGTCGAGTATTCCTTCGCGGATCAGCAGGGCAGTGATTGCCGCTTCCGCCGCACGGGTGCCGCCGTCGGTGATCTTCACGGCGATGCCGCGACGTGTTTCGGGAAGGATGCCGATGAAAACGGCCTCAGCCCCGGTCTTGACCACTGCCCTGCCGCCGGTCGCGCGCATCAGGTCGGTGCAGGCGCGGCCTTCGCCCGCAACCAGTTCTGGATGTGCGGCCATGGCGCGCCACAGCCGGGCGGCAGCGCGGTTGCGGGCATCGCCATCGGGATCAGAGCCAGCAAAGAATGCCATGCTTCGGGCCAGGCCGGTGACGGTGCAGGCGAAATTCGGTGCGGAACAGCCATCGATACCGTGACCGGGGCTGGTTTCCTGCACCACCTCTTCGAAAGCCGCCTTTACGGCGCGCTGCACTGGATGGTCGACCTCGACATATTCGGTGCCGCCTTTCAGTCGCCGGTTCAGCGTCAGGAAACCTGCGTGCTTGCCGGAACAGTTGTTGTGCAACTGACAAGGCGTCTGGTCGGCCCGGATCATGGCATCGCGGCTGGCTGTGCCCATCGGCAAATGGCTGCCACAGCGCAGGTCGTCTTCACCCATTTCCAGACCGGACAACCAGCGATCCACCCGTTCGGTATGGACGGGGTCGCCGTTGTGGCTGGCGCAGGCCAGGGCCAGATGTTCGGTTGTCAGCCCCGCATCATCGGCGGCCCCGCTTTCCAGCAAGGGCAGCGCCTGTAGCATCTTGCAGGACGATCTGGGAAAGATAACGGCATCCGGATCACCCCAGGCCTGTTCGACGCCGTCGGGACCAAAGATCACCGCATGTCCTGTATGGCTGCTTTCCAGCAAGCCGCCGCGCCAAAGTTCGATCATCGGAGTTGCCGACATTTTGATCCCCGAGGGTTGCGATTTTTCGCCAACGGCCCTTTTCCGTGCCGGTGGTTCTGGTTTATGACGCCATATCGGGTTAGACCCGTCGCTGTCACGAAAATCGTCGCACGGGATGCGATCCTTCATGTGGCAAACGGCGGCTGGAGGCTGGCAAGAAGATGATCTCACGAGTTATGGGCAGAGGTGCGCGGCTTTTCCTTTCGGCGGTATTGGCGGTGACGCTTTCCGGCGGCGTGGGAACGGCGCAGGAATCGACCAACCGCGTCGGTGTCGAAACCGACTGGAGCGTGTTTCAGGGGGATAACCCCAAGGAATGCTGGGGGGTGTCCGCGCCGAAGGAAACGGTCAACACGCGTGACGGTCAGGCCGTTGCCGTGCGCCGCGGCGACATCCTGCTGTTCGTCACCTATCGCCCCGGTGCAGCGGGCGAGGTTTCATTTTCCGGTGGCTATCCATTTGCCGATGGCTCGACCGTCGGGCTGGCGATCGGCGACACGACATTCGACCTGTTCACCGAAGGTGAATTTGCCTGGGCCGGATCACCCGCCGATGACGAAAAGATCATTGCGGCCCTGAAAAACGGCACGCAAGCCGTTCTGAACGGGCGTTCCGGACGCGGGACAGAGACGAAGGATACCTTCTCCCTTCTCGGGTTTACGGCGGCCATCGATGATGCCGCGAAACGCTGCGCGGGCTGATCTCGCCCCTTACCGCTGCCGGAAACAGTCGACGGTTTGACAGTCTGCACAATTGCCGATGCGGTTGCACGGTGCTAAGGCACCGGCAACCACGGTCAGGAGTGCATTGTCATGCAGGATTACATCGTCAGGGATATCGGGTTGGCCGAATTCGGCCGCAAGGAACTGACCATCGCGGAAACGGAAATGCCGGGCCTGATGGCCTGCCGCGAGGAATTCGGCGCCAGGAAGCCGCTGAAGGGCGCGCGGATCGCCGGATCGCTGCACATGACGATCCAGACGGCCGCACTGATCGAAACGCTGGTGGCGCTTGGCGCGGATGTGCGCTGGGCGTCCTGCAACATCTTTTCGACGCAGGATCACGCGGCGGCGGCGATTGCCGCATCCGGCACACCGGTTTTTGCCGTCAAGGGCGAGACGCTGGCGGAATACTGGGCCTATACCGACAGGATCTTCCAGTTCAAGGAAGGCACCTGCAACATGATCCTTGATGATGGCGGCGATGCAACGCTGTACATCCTGATGGGCGCACGGGTCGAGGCGGGGGAAACCGACCTGATCGAGACGCCCACCAGCGAGGAGGAGGAATGTCTTTTCGCGCAGATCAAGGCGCGGCTGAAGGAAAGCCCCGGCTGGTTCACCAAGCAGCGTGACGCGATCAGGGGCGTATCGGAAGAAACGACCACCGGCGTGCACCGTCTGTACGACCTGCACAAGAAGGGCCTGCTGCCCTTCCCGGCGATCAACGTGAACGATTCTGTCACCAAGTCAAAGTTCGACAACAAATACGGCTGCAAGGAATCGCTGGTCGACGGCATTCGCCGCGCCACCGATACGATGATGGCGGGCAAGGTGGCCGTCGTCTGCGGTTATGGTGACGTTGGCAAGGGTTCTGCCGCGTCTCTGCGGGGCGCCGGCGCGCGGGTGAAGGTGACCGAAGTCGATCCGATCTGCGCGTTGCAGGCCGCGATGGACGGGTATGAGGTGACGCTGCTGGAGGATGAGGTGGCGACCGCCGACATTTTCATCACCACCACCGGCAACCGCGATGTGATCCGGCTGGATCACATGCGTGCGATGAAGGACATGGCCATCGTCGGCAACATCGGCCATTTCGACAACGAAATTCAGGTGGCTGCACTGCGCAACCACAAATGGACGAACATCAAGGATCAGGTGGACATGATCGAGATGCCTTCGGGCAGCCGCATCATCCTGCTGTCGGAAGGGCGTCTGCTGAACCTTGGCAATGCCACTGGCCACCCCAGTTTCGTGATGTCTGCCAGCTTTACCAATCAGGTGCTGGCGCAGATCGAGCTGTGGACACGGCAAGGCGATTACAAGCCCGGCGTCTATATCCTGCCCAAGGCACTGGATGAAAAGGTGGCACGCCTGCACCTGAAGAAGATCGGCGTGAAGCTGACCGAACTGCGTCCGGAACAGGCCGACTACATCGGCGTTGCGCAGGAAGGTCCGTTCAAGTCGGACCACTACCGCTACTGATCAACTTTCGCAGGCGGATTGTCGCAGCGGGGAAGATTGGCAAAGATTTCTCTTTGCCAATTTCGTCGCTTGCCGCCTATTGTTCTCGCGCCGTGACTAATTGGTCTGGCAGGGGCAAGAACGCCCCGGGGGACAGGTAGGAGTTCCGAGATGAGCAAAAGAGACGAACTGATCGCCAAATATGCAAGCGATCTGGAAACCAAATGCGGTATGAAGCCCGATATGGCGTTGCTGACCAAGGTCACCATCGGCTGCGGTCCGGCGATCTATAACGCCGACAGCGCCACAGTGGCGGGCAGTGACCAGTCGGAGCTGGAAACAGTGAAGAACAACTTCCTGATGAAAAAGCTGGGTCTGAAAGACGGGCCGGAACTGATGGCTGCGATCAATTCCGCGATCGAGACCTATGGCAAATCGGAGCGCAACAAGTTTCGCGCTGTGATCTATTACATGCTGACCAAGCATTTCAAGAAAGAGTCGGTCTACAAATAAGCCGCAAGGTTCCGCGACCAGCCGATGCTTTGGATGCCCTGAGGGCCAGCATGTATCGGCAAGGCAGGAGACGGAAAAGCCGCCCGGGCCCCCGGGCGGCTTTCGCATTCTCGGGAACCGCATAGCGTAAGTGGCGTTGAGAAAGCAGGCGCAACCGCGCATCTCACAAAATCAGGAGAACGACGATGAAAAAGCTTATGCTTTCAACGGCGATGCTTGCTGTCTCGGGTCTTGCCGCATTTGCTCAGGATGCAGGCACGGTCTTTCAGGGCGCCGCCGATCCCGCTGCCGTGCGCGCCAGCGAGCTGATCGGGAAAAGGATTTACGCCAGCGAGGCAGCTGTCGACGCGACCGAATACGAAGGCGTTCAGCAGGGTTGGCAAGACATTGGCGAGGTCAATGACGTGATCCTTACCCGTGACGGCGCGGCACAGGCCGTTCTGATCGACATCGGCGGCTTCCTTGGTATTGGCGAACGGCAGGTTGCTGTTTCGATGACAGGCCTTCATTTTGTGTCCGACAGTGCGACGGCAGAGAATCTGGACGACTACTTCCTTGTACTGAACGCATCCCGCAGCGTTCTGGAAGGCGCGCCCGCTTATGTCGCCGACGAGGCTGCAGTCGAAACGATGCCGGAAGCCGCCGCCACCGCCGACGCGGTCCAGGCAACCGATGGTGCAACGACTCCGGAAGCTGACATGGCGGCAGAGGACGCGACCGAGGGTGAAGCAGTGATGGACGAAGCGACCGGCACCGATGTGGTCACGGATCCCGCACAAGACGACACTGCTGCAACTGATCCCGCAACACGCGAAGTCATCTCTCGCGAGGGCTGGATCGTCGCGGCGCCCGCCGCGATCACCACTGATCGGCTGACAGGTGCGGATGCTTATGACAGCAACGACGAAAAGATCGGCGATGTCGCTGACCTGATCCTCGACGATCAGGGGCAGGTGACGCAGGCTGTCATCGACGTAGGCGGCTTCCTGGGGATCGGGTCGAAGCCGGTCGCGCTGATGCTTGGTCAGGTCGACATCCTGCAGGAGGATGGTGGCGAAACGCTGCGGGTCTATGTGCCGATGACAAAGGAACAGATGGAGGCGCTGCCCAGCCACGAAGGCTGACGGCAGACCGGCATGATGACGACGGGCGCGGCGCCTACGCCGCGCCATCCCCCGCCAAGTTGAGAAAAGTTTTCGACACTTGGAATTTGCCCGAATCCGTCGGTTCTGCTACACGGATCAGGCAGGGCAGTAGGCCCGGACCTTATTCAGATCACGTGTGGTGCTAGGGGTGCACGTGGGTGGTGGAGGGCTCCGGGTGGTGACGGGGCCCTCCTTTTCTTTTCAGAACATGTTCAGAATCGCGCCCATGATTGCGCAGCCGACGATTGCGTTGACGCCATCGATCACCGTCAATGCGGGTTTACGCATGGAAAAGGCATAGTTCATCGCCACCCAAGGCGTGATGAAAAATGCCCCGACGCCCAGGCCGGCCACAAAACCGCCGCCCATAGTCACAACACCCGCCGTTGCCAGCATGTGCCGCATCATTCCGGCGACAAGGATCATCGCGACGATACCGATGACAAACGGCATCGGGCTGCCATTGCCTTGCGGCTTGCCGCTGGCGTCTACCGGGATTTCGGCGGCGGC
>JBOFCO010000166.1:0-15655 GCA_051646105.1 Paracoccaceae bacterium | reverse complement strand
CCGGGTCTGGATCTCGGCGCCGGCGGGAGCCACGCCGATCACCACCGAGACGCCCCAGCCGCGATGGCTGCATTCCAGCGCGTCGCGCATGACCTTGACGTTGCCGGTGCAGTCGAAGGAGTAGTCGACCCCGCCGATCTGATCGAAGGGGGTTTTCGTCATATTGACGATATGCGGCACGACCGAGCCTTCGATCTCCATAGGGTTCACGAAATGCGTCATCCCGAAGCGTTCCCCCCAGGGCTTCTTGTCGTTGTTCAGGTCGACGCCGATGATCATGTCCGCGCCCGCCAGCCGCAGCCCCTGGATCACGTTCAGCCCGATCCCGCCCAAGCCGAACACCACCGCCTTCGCCCCGATCTCGACCTTGGCCGTGTTGATCACCGCACCGATCCCCGTCGTCACCCCGCAGCCGATGTAGCAGATCTTGTCGAACGGCGCGTCCTCGCGCACCTTCGCCAGCGCGATTTCCGGCAGCACGGTATGGTTCGAAAACGTCGAGCAGCCCATGTAATGCAGGATCGGCGTGCCATCCAGCATCGAGAACCGCGAGGTGCCGTCCGGCATCACACCCTTTCCTTGTGTCGCCCGGATCGAGGTGCAGAGATTGGTCTTGCGGCTGAGACACGAGGGGCAGGTCCGGCATTCCGGCGTGTAGAGCGGGATCACATGATCGCCCTTCTTCAGGCTGGTCACACCGGGGCCGACATCCACAACCACCCCCGCGCCCTCATGGCCCAGGATCGCCGGGAACAACCCCTCGGGATCCGCGCCCGACAGGGTGAATTCATCCGTATGACAAATCCCCGTCGCCTTCACCTCCACCAGAACCTCGCCAGCCTTCGGGCCGTCAAGCTCCACCTCCATAACCTCCAGCGGACGACCAGCAGCAACCGCAACTGCAGCACGGGTTCTCATGGCGGTTTTCTCCCTGTATAAATCCGGTGAAAGCCTGTGCGAAAGCAGGGCGTAATGCAACCATTGCAGCGGGACCGGCCATGAAATTCCTGACGAAACTTCCATTATTGCTGGTACTTGCGCTTGCAGCCTGCGGCGGCGGCGATCCGGTCGAGGACACGTCGGGCGATGAACCGCAAACCTATGTCCCGCCGGTGCGCGGCACCGGCAACCTGACGGAAAAGGAACCCGACCTGTGCGGCGCGTCTGCCTATCGCGGGCTGGTCGGACAGCCGCAATCGGCTCTGTCGACGCAGACCTTCACCCGCACCGTGCGCGTGGTGGAGTTCGGCGGGATCGTCACACAGGAATACAATGGCTACCGCATCAATGTGCGGCTTGGGCCGAACGGCAACATCGCCGCTGTGGATTGCGGCTGATGGCGCGCGTTTCGGGACCAGCGGCATTTGCCATGGTGGTGCTGTTCGCGGGATGCGTGCCGGAAACCGGCCCGTCTGCCCCTGCAAATACGGTGCCTGCTGCCTGCGGCGCGGCGGAACTTCAGAATATGGTTGGGATGCCGGCTTCGGCGGCAGAAACCGCAACATTCCGGCAAACGACCCGCATCATCCGTCCGATGACACCGATCACCGAGGATTACAGCGAAGAGCGGCTGAATTTCGACATCGACGCAAATGAAAAGATCAGCCGCATCTGGTGCGGCTGATCCTTGATGGCCACCGAGGGAAGGCGGCTTATTCCTTCATGATACGATAGCTGGTGTGGCAATCCTTGCACGCACCGCCGACAGCACCCATGCCTGCCTTGACCCCATCAAGCGAAGCCGTATCCATCGCGGTGACGGCAGCATTGAGCGTTTCGGCCTTTTTGGCGAAATCGTCCCAGTTCGTCCAGATTTCGGGCTTTGCTTCGGAAACCGGATCGGTTTCGTTTGCCTCGAACAGTGCGGGAACGTTGGCGATCGCCGCCAGCATCGCAGCCTTGGCAGCTTCTGCGGCGGCGGCATCGAATGCAGTCTTTTCACCGGCCATTTCGCCCAGAACCTTGGTGCCGCCGCCGATGGCTTCCATCGCTTCGCGACGGGCCTTCACTGCGGGGTTCTTGGCCTCTTCATCGCCATCCGCGATGGCAGTGCCGGTGATTCCGGCAAACACAATCATCCCGGCGGCTGCGATCTTCATTAGTGTTTTCATGCGCTTGCTCCCACTGCTGGCGTGTGCCGACTATAGCGGCGGTTTCTGATCCCGCTACGGACCAAAGGCCGAAAGCTGTGCGGATCACGGATATGTCATCATCTTGCGCAAGATTGCGACAAGGCGAGGCATTTTCAGTGATCCGGGAAGAAGGGCCCCCGGTGCCGCGAGCTGGGTGGGGGGCTGTAAGACGCGGCACCGGGGTGAGCGTTGTTCGCTGCATGAACGTTATCTTACCCGTTCAAGGCGGGTTGGTGATCGCGCCGGGGCAATCGCGGGGTGTTTTTCGGGCATTATCGGGGCAAGACTTGATTTGCCACCGCGTTGGGGTCAGAGTTTGCCAATGACGGTGCAGCCGCCGATCCCATTTCCCCCACCAGACCGGGTTCCTGACCAGGTTCATTTCGACCGGGCAGAGCTTTCGCTGATCCTGTCGGTCTATGGCCGGATGGTCGCCGCCGGGGAATGGCGTGACTATGCGATTTCCGGTCTCAGGGATTGCGCGATCTTTTCGGTGTTTCGGCGCACGGCGGAATTTCCGCTGTACCGGATAGAAAAGCACCCGAAGCTGCGGCACAGGCAGGGGCTTTATGCCGTGATTGGCGTCGACGGGCGTATCCTGCGCCGGGGCAGCGACCTGCGTCAGGTGCTGCGCATACTGGAAGCAAAGCTGATCCGCGCGGCGGAATGACCTGCTAAAGCCTGCGCCGCGCCAGCAGCGGCGTGCCTGCCGCCGCGATCCTGCCCATGGCATCGTCGATGTTTTCATAGGCAACTGACATGCTGTGCCCATTGGCATGGATGATCCGCGCCGCATCCGCCACCAGCGCAACATGACCCTTCCAGAACAGCAGGTCGCCACGCCGGTGCGGTGCGTCGACAGGCAGTTCATGCCCCAGGGCGCTGCGCTGAAGATCGCTGTCGCCGGGACAGGCAATCCCGCAGGCGTGACACGCAGCCTGCACCACCCCCGAACAATCGATCCCGCCCGATGAATTCCCGCCCCACAGATAGGGAGTGCCCAGCAGGCGTTCGGCCACGGCAACCGGATCGGTTTCGTGCTGTTCTATAGGGCGCAGATGCACGAGCGGGACAAAACTGCCGTCATCCAGACGAGCAAAGCCGTTTTCCTTCGCCAACACGGCAAGACCGGCCCCAAAGCTGAGCATGGCCATTTCCCGCGCGCGGACCGAGGGTTGTGGGTAAACATGGCTGGTCCGCACGCACACCACATGGGTCGGATCGGCACCCTGCCCGACTGCGCCTGCGTCCACCCAACCAACATAGCCATCCCGCGGGGACTGCACAAAAACCCATCCGTCCTGCCGGTCCAGCACCAGAACCGCCGCGCCGCGCAGCAACTGGCGGTCGCGCGGGCCACGGGGCGTGGCGCAAAGATCGGTCAGCGGCAGGATGATGCGGGCGGGGTCACCCTGAACATATCTTTCTGCAGCGACGATCCCGCGCAGCGAAACATGCGCCACCCGGCCATTGGCCGGGGTCAGGCGGCGATCGCCGGCTTTTTCCGGTGTGCCGATCACAGCCGCAAAACCCCCGGCAGCGCCTCAAGGATCGCACGCGCGCCCTGCCCCACACCGCCCTTGGGGCGGCCGGGTGCGGCAACGGGCTGCCAGCCATAGATGTCGAAATGCGCATAGCGCGGTACTTCGGCGAAGCGACGCAGGAACAGCGCGGCGGTGATTGCCCCCGCCATGCCACCAGAAGGCGCGTTATCCAGATCGGCAATGCCGGGTTCGATCATCGGGTCATAGGGATTCCAGAACGGCATCCGCCAGACCGGATCGCGCACCGCGCGGGCCGATTGATCAAGCGCGGCGGCAAAACCATCGTCATCGGTGAAATAAGGGGCCAGGTCAGGCCCGACCGCGACCCGTGCGGCGCCCGTCAGGGTGGCCATGGAAATCATCAGGTCGGGCGTCTCCTCGGCCCCGTAGGTCAATGCATCCGCCAGCACCAGACGCCCTTCGGCATCGGTGTTGTTGATTTCCACCGTCAGCCCCTTGCGGCTGGTCAGTATATCCTGCGGGCGAAAGGCATCGCCGCCCACGGCGTTTTCCACAGCCGGAACCAGAACGCGCAGCCGCAGCGGCAGATGCAGCGACATGATCGCCTGAGCCAGTCCCATCACGGTCGCCGCCCCACCCATGTCCTTTTTCATCAAGCCCATGGAACTGGCAGGCTTTATGTCCAGCCCACCGGTATCGAAGCACACGCCCTTGCCGACCAGCGTCAACCTTGGCCCGGCGCTGCCCCATCGCATGTCCAGCAGGCGGGGCGCGCGGGAGGAGGCGCGGCCGACGGCATGGATCATGGGGAAATTGTGCGTGAGCAGATCATCGCCCCTGATGACATCGGCCGATGCTCCGTGACGCGCGGCAAGGGCCAGGAATGCTTCCTCCAGCTCGGCCGGACCCATGTCGGATGCGGGCGTATTGATCAGGTCGCGGGTCAGGAACTCGGCCGCGGCCAGAGTTTCGATCCGGCCGGTGTCAATGCCATCGGGAGCGACAAGCCGGGGGGTGCTGTCGGCGGTCGGGGAACGGTAGCGGGCGAAGCGATAGCCCGCCAGCAGCCAGCCCAGCGCCGCCTCGGCGGTATCCTGCATGTCGGTCAGGCCGCGGAGAACCCAGACCGTACCCTTGGGCAGAAGCGAAACAGCGCGGGCCACATGGAATCTGCCCCGCGCGCGCGCCTTAGCGTCGCCCATTCCCAGCGCGGCCCCGGCAAGCCCGCCGTCACCGCCGGGCAAAAGGCAGACCTCGCCCAGCCCGGCGGTAAAGCCTGTCGCATCAAGCCAGGCCCTATGCCGATCCGGCTGGCCAGCGCGCCAGTACTCGTATGATGCCGTCTCGACAAGGTGCAGGGGCAGGGATGCGGCATCTGCCGGGGCAAAGGCGGGATTCAGGCTCACATCGTCACTCCGTCCTGGGGTTCAAGAAAACCTATGCCGATCGGCCGCGCGGCGAAAGAGGTTGCGCCAAACCATTGGCAAGGGCAGTGTTCGCCATATGTTCACAAACCCCGATTGATCCCGCCATGAAAGACCCGCTGACAGCGCAACGGCACAGGTTCGAAAGGTTCAGGGCGCTTCATCAGCGCGATCATGCCTTCGTGATACCGAATCCCTGGGATGCCGGTTCGGCACGGTTGCTGACCAGCCTGGGCTTCGAGGCGCTGGCAACGACAAGCGCAGGCTATGCGTTTTCGAAGGGCAGGCGCGATTCCTTTGCCGGATTGGGCCGGGCCGAGATTCTGGCCAACGCCGCCGAAATCGTCGATGCGACCAGCCTGCCCGTTTCCGCCGATCTTGAGGATGGCTTCGGCGTGGCACCGGAAAGCTGCGCGCAGACCGTGCGGCTTGCCGTCGCCACCGGGCTTGTCGGCGGCTCTATCGAGGATGCAACCGGGGATGACAGCACACCGATCCATGATTTTTCGCTTGCCGTCGAACGGATTGAGGCAGCGGCAGAGGCGGCGCGGGGCCTGCCGTTCCTGTTGACGGCCCGGGCCGAGAATTTCCTTTGGGGCAGGCCCGATCTGGACGATACGATCCGGCGGTTGCAGGCCTTTGCCGACGCAGGCGCCGACGTACTTTACGCGCCCGGTCTGCCCGATATCGCATCGATACGAGAGGTCTGCGCCGCAGTCAGCAGACCTGTGAACGTGGTGATGGGGCTTGGCGGGCAAAGCCACACGGTGGCGGAACTGTCGTCGGCGGGGGTGCGGCGGATCAGCGTTGGCGGTTCCTTTGCCCGCGCGGCCCTTGGCGCGCTGATGCGCGCAGCCAACGAGGTGATGACCAATGGCACCTTCGCCTATGCGCAGGATGCGCTGCCCGATGCTGTGGTCAGCCGGATGATGTCGCAGGAAAAGCGGGCCGACCGCGGGTAGAGACCTGCGTCAGGATGGGATGCCACGATGTGCCGCTGCCCCGCCAGCCGCCTTAGCCTGTGCTGTCACGCAGATCCATCATCGCGTCGAGTGACCGCGCCCCGATGCGCAGCAGCCGCGCCAAGGTTGCGGCAAGGGCGGGGCTGTCGCCTGCGCGGGCACAGGCAGCGACATCGGCGGCAACCCTGGCAAGGCTGGTCAGGCCGACCTGCCGCGCGCATCCGGCAATACGCTGCACGCTTTCTGCCGTTTCCGCCAGATCAAGCCCGCGTGGATCACAGCCGCGTTGTCCCAGAATATCCAGTCGCAGCGAAAGCTCGCACCGGGCGCGGGCAATCGCCGCGTCTGCCGCGCTGCACCCCATTCGGGCGCGCAGGGTGCCCATCCGGTCAGGATCAAGCCTGACACCTTCGACCCGGTCGAGAGTTACAATTTCGCCCATTCCATCACCCTTTGCCGCATCAAGGCGCCCGTCGGCAACCATGCCCACGGCAGGGTCAAGAAATCGTTGAGACGCGGCGACCTGCCGCCTCGAATTCCGGTAAAATGCCGGATAAGGCGGCTTGCGGTTCACCGGGAACGCCATACTGTCCCATCCCCTGACCCCGCACGATTATTGTCCGAAACCCGGTTCCCACTTTCCGGAATTCGCTCTAGTAAAGTCCGACCCCAAGATGGCGTCGGAAATGGAGACCACATGCAGCACGCAAGCCCCCTTCCCGGCTATCTGATTCAGCGCTTTCACGGCTGGCGCGCGACCGCCTATGCCGAAAACCGCATCTGGTATCGCCGTCTTGCCGAAGACGGCCAACGACCGCGCGCGATGGTGATTTCCTGTTGCGACAGCCGCGTTCACGTCACCTCGATCTTCGGGGCGGATCAGGGTGAATTCTTCATTCACCGCAACATCGCCAATCTGGTGCCGCCCTATACCGTCGACGGTGGGCATCACGGCACCTCGGCCGCAGTGGAATATGCGGTAACGGCGCTGAAGGTGGCGCATCTGGTGGTTCTGGGGCATTCCAATTGCGGGGGGGTGCAGGGCTGCCATGACATGTGCGCTGGCCACGCCCCGCATCTGGAAGAGAAATCATCCTTTGTCGGCCGCTGGATGGATATCCTGCGCCCCGGTTATGACCGGACGGGCGGGATTGCCGATCAGGCAGAGCGTCTGCGCGCACTGGAAAAGCAGGCGGTCCTTATCAGTCTGGAAAACCTGATGACCTTCCCCTTCGTCAAGTCGGCGGTCGAGGGCGAAACCATGACCCTGCACGGGCTGTGGACGGATACGGGCGAGGGCGCGTTGGAACAATATGATGCCGCCGCGGGGCAGTTCGTGGCGATCTGACCGACGCCTGTCACGCTTCACCGCAAATTAACGCTGTTCGGCAAGGCTTTCCCCGTTGTCACAGGGAAAGGGATGCCATGCTCGGGCTCAGGGGTGCGGATCACCGCGCAATGCTTTCACCACAGCTTTCCGAAGCCGTTGTGCTGGCTGCGCGTCACGACGGCGTTTCACCCGCCGAATTCGTGCAGGGCGCGGTGCGGCAGGCACTGGCCGACCTGACCCTGCGCGGGGGTGGCTATGGCACATTGTCCGATCTGTTTTTGGTGTTTGCGCAGGCAACGGGCTGGCTTGACCTTCAGGCACGGCTGCGCAAACGGGGCTTTTCCCTTCGCAAACGTGACGAAGCAGTTCACCTGCACAGCTGGCCGCAGGATCACAGCCTGCTGCCGCTTTCCGCGCTGGGCCAGTCGGAAACCGCGCTGACCCTGCGGTTTCGGGCACCCTTTCCGGCACCGCTGGCGGGATCGGATCGAAACCGGCCATGGAGTGTCTGCCCATCTGACAAGGAACCGGGCGGCGCTTTGCACCGCCCGGCCCTGCCTGCCACGGGGAAAATTACCCCGCCAACCGCTTACCGAAGCACCATTCCGGCAGGCCAACTCATTTCATAATCCAGGCGGATTTCTGTCTTGCTGCCCGGTTCTGCGTTGAAGTCCCATTCCAGGATGCCGCGCTTGCCATCGCGGTCGGCGGTGGTTTCGGGCGGGGTCGCCTGATGGGCGATGACCAGATCCTCCTGTTCCGAATAGGGAACCTGATCGATCACACGCACATCCCAGGCCTGCCCGGTCAGGTTTTCGACCTTCAGCAGCGCCGATTCCGTCAGCGTCGTGGATTTGGAAATCAGGCCGCTGTCGCCTTCGCTGCGTTCGGGCATTTCGCGGGTCAGCGCCAGCCCGTCGATTTCGCCAAAGCCGATCTTCATCTCGGCCCCCGCCGCAACCATCGGAAGCTGCGTCATGCCCACCAGCGCGCCGTCGCGGTACAGCATCGCCTGCCCCGGCAGCAGGATTTCATCGCCCGAAGCATCGATATCTGCCATCAGGAAGGCCTGGCTGTGATGGCGCGGGATCGCGACTGCCAGCACTTTCGGATCAAGCGCCACATCGCCCAGTTTCAGCCGCAGCGCCTGAACCCCGTCCAGCACATCCACTGCGCCGTCATAACGATAGGTGACAGTGGCCCCCTGATATTCGACCGCGGCCTCTGCCACAACGGCTGCGGGTGCCGCCACGAACATGTCGGCGCTATACCCGGCCGCTTCGTTTTCGGTCCGGGCCAAAGGTTCGGGTGATGCTGGCTGCGGTTCCCCGATCTGGCGCAGTTCCGGCCACAGTTCCCCCGGATCGGTCTGGCCGGACGGGCGGGCGGTCGACATGGTCAGTTCCACGCCACGCCAGTCTTCGCCGCTGGCTTGCGTGATCTCTACGCCGCGCTCGACAACCAGCTTCGGCGCATCACCTGTCGTCAGCCGCAGGTCATAGACCGGCTGCCAGCTTGCCGCATCGGTAAAGGTCGTCACCTCGATCACGGTCGGCTGGCCGTTGCCGTGCACGGCGAGGCTGAGCGCGGCATGATCGGTGTCGGGCGTGGTCAACGCGGCAAGGGCGGTGCGGGCCTTGTCCAATGCCTCCACATCATCCTCGCGGGCGCGCTCTGCGGTGCGGGCCTCTTCCTCGGCCTGGTGGGCGGCTTGCAGCGCAGCCAGCGTTTCGGCGCTGACCATCTGCGCCATGGCGCGCAATTCGTCCGGGGAAAGCCGCGTATCGCCCCCCGCCATGCCCGCAGCGCGCAAAAAGGCGATCTGTTCCTGCGCGGCGGTGGCTTTCAGCCTGATTGCGGCGATGGCGGCATCCTTGTCGCGCAGCACACCCTCCAGCCGCTCGACCTCATCCTCGGCGGCCTTCACCGCCGCGCTCGGCTCATCCTCCACCGGCGGCAGGCGGCCGGTTTGCAGGCTGACCGCGCCGATGGTGGTGCCTTCGGGCGCCTCGACCCGCAAAGCTTCCGCAGTCGTATAAAGCGGCAGGCCGGACACGATCACCTCATGCGCGCCTTCGGGCAGCGTCACCTCCACCTGCCGCACCACCGACGCGCCCCAGGGGTAGAGCGTGACCCGGGCAATCTTGCCCGGCGCAGTGATGACATCAGCCAGCGCCGGGCTGGGCAAGAGCAGGGCAAAGGCAACAAGGGCGCGCATGAGATACTCCGTTCTGTTCCGGTTTATTCAGCCCGTCCTTTGTGGGCCTTACAAGTATAGGACGCAGGTCGCCGGGCATTCCTTGGGATCATGCAAAGAAAAATGCCACCCGAAACGGGTGGCACCTTCGCGGTCCGTTCGTCGAAGGGGCATTACCCCTTCTTCAGACACCTGTTCCCTAGCGTCTCGGCGATCTGCACGGCGTTCAGGGCGGCCCCTTTGCGCAGGTTGTCCGACACGCACCACAGGTTGATGCCGTTGTCGATGGTGCTGTCCTGACGGATACGGCTGATGAAGGTGGCGTAATCGCCGACGCATTCGACCGGCGTGATGTAGCCACCCGGTTCGCGCTTGTCGACAACCATGATCCCCGGCGCCTCGCGCAGGATATCGCGGGCCTCTGCCTCATCCAGGAAATCCTCGAACTCGATGTTGATCGATTCCGAATGGCCGACGAACACCGGCACCCGCACGCAGGTCGCTGTCACCTTGATCGACTTGTCGAGGATCTTTTTCGTTTCCGCGACCATCTTCCATTCTTCCTTGGTGGAGCCGTCATCAAGGAAGACATCGATATGCGGGATCACGTTAAAGGCGATCTGCTTGGAAAACTTCTTCGGCGGCACTTCCGACGTTGGGTTGTAGATGGATTTGGTCTGGTCCCACAGCTCATCCAGGCCCGCCTTGCCCGCGCCCGACACCGACTGATAGGTGCTGACGACGACACGTTTGATCCTGGCGCGGTCATGCAGCGGCTTCAGCGCCACCACCATCTGCGCGGTCGAGCAGTTCGGGTTGGCGATGATGTTCTTGTTCTTGTATTGCTCCACCGCTTCCGGGTTCACTTCCGGCACAACCAGCGGCACCGCCGGATCATAGCGGTAAAGCGACGAGTTATCGATCACGACGCAACCCGCGGCGGCGGCCTTCGGCGCGTAAACCTTGGTTGCATCGGACCCGACCGCAAACAGGGCGATGTCCCAGCCAGTGAAATCGAAGGTATCCAGATCAAGGGTCTTCAGGGTCTTGTCACCAAAGCTGACCTCGGTTCCCAGCGATTTGCGGCTGGCAAGCGCGGCGATCTCGTCAACCGGGAACTCCCGTTCGGCGAGGATATTCAGCATTTCACGGCCCACGTTCCCCGTGGCGCCGGCAACAACGACCTTGTAGCCCATTGGGGGTCTCCTTCATCAAGACGTCGCCCCATATCGCAGCTTTGCGCCCTGGGGAAGGGTTCACATCGCGCGCGTGATACGTTTGTCACGGGCAAGGATCGCGGCGACACGCTGCGCCTCTGCCGCAAAGTCATGGGGCACCTGCGCGGCAGTGCGGCGACCCGACAGCGACTGGGTGGCAAAGAAATCAAAACCAAACAGCCGCAGCGTCACAAGCGGCGACCGCGCCAGCATCTCGATCAGCATCAGACCCGTGGTCGGTGGCGCCGCGATGGCAGTTTTCAGATCCTGATACTCCGCCAGCGGATGCAGGTAGAATCCGGGGCTTTTTGCGACCTGCCAGGTCAGCCGCTTGCGCTTCGGCGACATCCACAGATAGCGGTCCGGTGCAATGCGGCGGGCATCTTCTTCTGACAGCGATGTTGCCAACGCCAGCCAGTCCGTACGCTGCCCGTGGGAAGCAGGCGCAGGCATCGGCGCGCGGTTGATCCGGATCACCAGATCGGCGTCATCGATGGCATTGCCGTGAAGCTGTTCTGCCAGCCCGCGCGCATTGCCGACCAGCGACACGCGCTTTCCTGCCAGCGCTTCGAACAGCGCCCGTTGCGGAACAGACAGCGCGGCCAGAGGCGCGTCTTGCCGAAGGGTGCGGGCGACAAGGAACGACAGCCGGTTCATGCCAGCATCCGCCGGTAAAGCTGCACCAGCGCCTCGGCCTCGCGTTCGATCCGGAAATCGGACTGCACGCGGGCCAGCGATGCCCGGCCATGGCTTTCGCGCAGCGCCGGGTCATCCAGATAGGGCGCAATGGCAGCAGTCAGCGCGGGCACGTCGCCGGGTGGGACCAGCGCGCCGGTCTGCCCCGGCACGACGATATCCTCGAACGCGCCGACCCGCGTCGCCACCACCGGCACCGCGCAGGCCATCGCCTCGATCGGGGTCAGGCCGAAGCCTTCCCATCGCTGCGGGGCGACATAAAGATCAAGCGCGCGATACCAGTCGGGCATGGCGTCAACGGTGACCTCTGGCAGAAAGCGGATCCGGTCTGCCAGGCCCGCAGCGCGGACCTTTTCCTGCAAACCGTCCAGAAAGCCCTGATGCTCTGCCAGCGCCCTGCCCATCACCACTGCCACCGCGCTGGGACGTTGGGAAAGCAGCATCAGCGCGGCATCTACAAAGGCATCGGTGCCTTTCTGGGAACGGATACGACCGAAACATCCGAAGATTACCGTATCCGCAGGCAGACCCAGCCGCGCCCGCAACGCCGCCCGGTCCTGCGGCGGCGAAAACTGCGCGGTATCGATGCCATGCAGGATCACGGTCGACGGGTGATGCAGATAGGCCGCCGTGCGTGACGAGGTGGCGACAAGCGCATCCATCTTCCCGATCAGCCAGCGGGTATAGCCGGTATGCTGCCGCTGGCTGGCCGAAGTGAACAGCAGCTTCAGCCGCCGCCGGAACAGCGAACGCAGCGCGAGCCCCAGAAGCATTTCCGTATTCCGCCGCGCATGCCAGACCCGCAGGCGGTCGCGCGGCATCAGAAAGCAGCGCGACAGCGGCACATGCGGCACGTCGGCAGGCAGGCCCGGCCCCGTCGCGGCAATGCCGATCATCCGCGCCTGCACCGGCACCAGCCGGGCAATCGTGGCCGTTACGCCCGACAGGCGGCGCTTCAGGTTCGGGGCGATCACCTCGATCCGTTTCAGGTCGGTCATGGCGGCGGCTCAGTCTGTCCGGTCGGATGAAAACAGATAGATCACCATACCCGCCGTCAGCGCCAGCGCAAAGGCGGCAAAGACAGTGGGATAATGCGCCGCCGGGTCAACATCGGGGGCGGCCGCCTGTGCAGATCGGAACAGGCGGGCGGTGCCAAGCTGCATGAGCCCCACCCCGGAAATCGAAAACATGTTGATCAGCGTCACCCCGCGCCCGACCAGATGCGGCGGAAAGAAGCTGCGGGTATGGGCGGTGATCATCGGAAAGGATGCCCCGAACAGCCCTGCCCCGGCGAACAGCAGCGTGGCCGCCCCGACCCCGCCAGCGGGTGCGATCCAAAGCGCCACAAGGCAGGCCAGACCGGCGACATTCCCCACAAAGATGGGCCATTTGCGGCTGCCGAACAGGCGTTCCATCGGGCCATAGGCGAAATTGCCGATCACCATCGCCACACCCATGACCAGCGTCACCCGACCGATACCGCTGGCATCAAGACCATAAGTATCGCGCAGATAGGGCCCGGCCCAGACGCCGCGCAACCCCGCCGACGGGGCATATTGCACCGCGACCAGCGGCAGGATCAGCCACAGCGCCCGCGTTTTCAGGATATCCAGCACCGATCCGCGCCGCCCCCCACCATGTTCGACGCGCGGCGGATCGCGGACAAGAAAGAAGATCGCCAGCGCGACCAGCAGCGTCAGGCCCGCAAAGAAGGTCAGCGTGTCCCGCCAGCCGAAACGCCCCAAAGCCCAGGCCAGCGGGGCGGAGCCGGCGATGTTGCCAAGGCTGCCGATCCCCACAGTGGCCCCGGCCAGGGTGCCGAACACCGCCGGGGAATAGGTACGGGCAAAGATGTAATAAGCCCCCATCAGCACCGGTGCGCAGCCGATCCCGATCAGTACCATGGCCAGATCGATGCCCGAAGGCGATGTCGCGCGGGCAAAGGCCAGCGCCCCGCCCGCCCCGAACAGGCCAAGCATCACCGCCACAACACGGCGCGGGCCGAAACGGTCAAGCCCCTCTCCTACGGGAATCTGCATCAGGGCAAAGGCAAGGAACCACAGCCCCAATGCCCGCGACAGGTCATCGGCATTCGCGCCGATTTCCGTCTTCAGCGCGGGGGCCAGCACCGCCAGAAACGCGCGGTAGAACTGGCTGAGCACATAGCCAAGGACAAGACAGGCCAAGCCGACACGCATCGTTCCACCAATCCGGGCGGCCGAGGTGCCGCCAGTCCTGAATCGGACGGGCGGGGGGTGAAGTCAATGCAGCGGACGACAAATGATCGCTTGCGCTGGCTTATTCAGGCAAAAGAACAAATCCCTTGCCCGGGGTCAGATAGGCATCCGCCGGAAGATCGGGATCGGTTGCAAGCATCTCCTTTGCCCTGTCGCGGGAAAAGGGCCCAAGCACTGCAGCAAACATTCCAGAGGGCACCTGCACGATCTGCTGTCCGGGGAACCGATGCCGCAGGTCCTGCGGCACGGGGGCACTGGCTGTGACGATCCAGACGAAACCCTTTGGCAGGACCGGCTCTCGTGGCCCGCCGATCACGACCTGCTTGCCGTCGGCTGTCAGGATGCGCAGATAAATCCCGATACGCCGGGCGTCTTCCGGCGTCAGCCAGTTCATGTCCTCTGGCGCGGCCTCTGTGGCAAAGGTGATGACATCGGGGCCGAAACCCAGCTTTGCCAGATAGGCCGCGACCATGGCATTGGCGAAACCGCTTTCCTCGATCCGGTCCTCTGTCTGGGTATAGGCGGAATGAAAGCCGATCAGCGCGGTCGGGTCCATGAACCGTTCCATCCCCGCGATCCATGCGAGCGCGCAGGCCGAGGCACAGTCGGTATCGGGTGCCACCCCGGTGCCGAAGCCCCGGTCGCGGATGGCGGTGCCGATGGTCAGGCCTTCCATCAGATTGCCGCCGGGGCTTTCCAGAACAATGGCCGCCGCCCCCAGATCACGCGTCACTTCCGCAAACTTCGCCGCGTCGCCGGGGACGATTTCGCCCGTCACCAGCACCACCGTTACCCTGTCCCAGGTGTCGACGACGGCAATTTCCGCGCTACGGGCGGTGGAGAGGGGGAGGAATGTGGTTGCGGGGGCCAGCATGGCAACGAACGGCAGCAGGGCACGGGGCCGGACCGGCGCAGCAAATCCACGGCGAGCCGGAGAGCGGTGAGGTAGTAACAACGGAAAGACGGTCGTATCCATCGGCGCATCCGGCTGTGGTCAGGGCTTTGTAACCCATTGCGCGTCCGGGTGAATGTGGAAAAGGCGGCGTGGAAGTGGGCAACAGTCGTATCTGTGGCACTGCGGGATGGGTGGTGGGTTGGCACGCACACTAAGCTTGCTTGGCCCCTGCTTCCGCAAGGCTATGCTCGGCAACTTCTCATAAACTCGTATGAATAGCACACTAACCTTACTACCAAGAACTCATTCCTGGTGGAGGCTCGCCTTGTCGATTTGGAATAAGAGGGTCCCAAAAATCTAGACTTAGTTGTTGTTGAAGGACAACTTCGTAAACTGTAATTGCGCTCCAAACAAAACCAAGCTGAGTATCCACGTTGTTAATTGGAGGTATTCTGCCAGAATAAACTCCGACAAATCTCTGAAAAGGCTGACTTGATTTAACGATAAAATCTGAATTGGTCAATTGCTGCGAGCGAAAAATTACTGGCGATCCTGACATTCCAGATGTTGTTGATGAGTCCACCAGAAAGACAGGCAGGCCATTAAATGGCAAGTCTATCTCAGTGGCTACATTTCCAGATTTCCATATCGGTGTGATATGGTTCTGCACACCGGCAGGATAGCCAAGAATAAAAACTTGAGAGGTGACGTTGGGGTAAATTTTTTCCTGAGGAATCTTATTTATAGGTAAGGCGTCAGCAGGAGGCACATCTATCTGAATCGCTGCGATATCGATTATAGCATTCCCAGAAGGGTGTGATATCCACATTGGCTCTCCATCAGAGGTCCTTATCCTTACGTGATCCATCTTGGGCCTGTTCGGATCCCCATTCTCAAATACTAAGTAGTGAATCTCATCAGGTTCTGCTAGCGTGTTGGACAGATGTTTTCCGGTGAAGATGTCCCGGCCTGTAAAGTTGTGAAGATTCGATATAAGATATACGCTGCCGTTGTGTTCCAGAAAGAATCCGGTTCCAGTTGAAATTTCGTTTCCATTCAC
>JBOFCO010000053.1:0-7654 GCA_051646105.1 Paracoccaceae bacterium | reverse complement strand
GAAGCACGTTGCCGCCCCGGCGCAGAAGCTTGGCCATGTGGACGCGGTTGCGTTCGCCGCCCGATAGAAGCCCTACTTTCTTTTGCTGGTCGCCGCCCTTAAAGTTGAAGGCGCCGCAATAGGCGCGCGAGTTCATTGTGGCGTCGCCGATATCCAGCACTTCCAGCCCTTCGGAGATTTCCTCCCAGACGGTCTTGTTCGGGTCCAGGGCGTCGCGCGACTGGTCGACATAGGAAAGCTGCACCGTATCGCCCAGAACAACCGTGCCTTCATCCGGCTTTTCCTGCCCCGTGATCATGCGGAACAGCGTCGATTTCCCCGCACCGTTCGGGCCGATGACGCCGACGATACCCCCCGGCGGGATGCTGAACGACAGGTTCTCGATCAGCAGCTTGTCGCCCATGTGCTTTTTCAGCCCCTCCACCTCGATCACCTTGCCGCCAAGGCGTTCGCCGTTGGGGATGATGATCTGCGCGGTCGAGGCGCGTTCGCGCACGGTCTGGTTGGCCATTTCGTTATACTTGGCGATACGGGCCTTCTGCTTGGCCTGCCGCGCCTTGGCACCAGAGCGGATCCAGTTGAGTTCCTTTTCCAGAACCTTGGATTTCGCCTTGTCCTCGCGCGCCTCCTGCAACATGCGCTTGGCCTTCTGTTCCAGCCAGTTGGTGTAGTTGCCTTCATAAGGAATGCCGCGCCCGCGTTCGAGTTCGAGAATCCACGACGTGATCTCATCCAGGAAATAGCGGTCGTGGGTGACGATCAGGATGGTGCCGGTATAGGCGACCAGATGGTTTTGCAGCCAGGCGATGGATTCCGCATCCAGGTGGTTGGTCGGTTCGTCAAGCAGCAGCATGTCGGGCGCTTCCAGCAGCAGGCGGCACAGCGCCACGCGGCGGCGCTCCCCCCCCGAAAGGGTGGACACCTGGGCATCGTCGGGCGGGCAGCGCAGGGCTTCCATCGCCACGTCGATCTGGCTGTCCAGATCCCACAGATTCTGCGCGTCAATTGTGTCCTGCAGGGTTGCCATCTCTTCCGCCGTCTCGTCGGAATAGTTCATGGCCAGTTCGTTGTACCGGTCGAGGATCGCCTTCTTTTCCGAAACCCCCAGCATGACGTTGCCCCGCACGTCGAGGCTGTCGTCAAGCTGCGGTTCCTGCGGCAGATAGCCCACACGCGCGCCTTTCGCTGCCCAGGCCTCTCCCTGAAAATCCTTGTCGATCCCGGCCATGATGCGCAGCAGCGTGGATTTGCCCGAACCATTGACGCCGACAACCCCGATCTTGACGCCGGGAAGGAAGTTCAGCCGGATGTTTTCAAAGCATTTCTTGCCGCCCGGATAGGTCTTGGAAACGCCATCCATGTGATAGACGTATTGATAGGATGCCATGAAAGACCTCTGCTATGTGCCGGTTTCGGGATTTCGGCTTATGTAGCGGCTTTGGCGGGGGGCGGCAACCGCAGTCCGCCTGCGTGCGGGCCGATTGACAGCGGCGACAGCAGGCCTAACAAAGGCCGGGCAATCGCGCATCGGAGGAGTCGGGTTTGCCTTTCGGGTTTCCGCCGGCCAGTCCGGGCATGGTGATCGGCCTTCTGGGCGGGTCGTTCGACCCCGCGCATGAGGGGCACGCCCATATCACCCGCGAGGCGATGAAGCGGTTCGGGCTGGATCGGGTGTGGTGGCTGGTCAGCCCCGGCAATCCGCTGAAACCCCGCCCCCCTGCGGCCTTGCAGGCCCGCCTGGCCGAAGCACGCCGGATCATGCAACACCCCCGCGTAACCGTCACAGATCTAGAGACACGGCTTGGAACGCGCTTCACAGCAGCCACATTGCGCAGGTTGCGCAGGCTTTACCCGCGTGTGCGGTTTGTCTGGCTGATGGGGGCCGACAATCTGGCGCAGTTTGACCGCTGGGAAGACTGGCGCTGGATCATGGAAAACGTCGCGCTCGGGGTTCTGGCCCGTCCCGGAAGCCGGATTCAGGCCCGCGGGGCCAAGGCGGCAGAGGCATACCGCCAGAAACAGGTAAAACCGTCCGCCTCGCGGCAACTGGCCCGGCATCCGCTCCCCGCATGGTCGCTGGTCGATCTTCCGATGCGGGATATATCATCAAGCGAAATCCGGGCGCGGGGCGACTGGGGTCCGAGGGGCTGGAAAAGATGAGCGATAACGGGCCGGAGCCAGCCAGAGTTGGCATGATTCTGACCCGCCGGGCCGCGCTGTTCGGTGCAGGCGCAACGCTGCTGCCGCTGCCTGTCGTGGCAGATGGGGTGACGGTCGCGCAGCGCCCCCTTCCCCGTCCCGGTTCCCCCGCCGCAAGGGACAGGTTGCGCTTGTCGGCCCCCGCTGCCGCCGATCTGGTCGCAGCGGCCAAGCTGGGTGGGAACGTTGGCTTTCATGTGGCCGACGCGGCGACCGGGCTGGGGTTGGAAAGCCTGTCGCCCGGCATACCCCTGCCCCCCGCCAGCGTGACCAAGGTCATCACCGCCGCCTTTGCACTTGACCGGCTTGGCGCGGACCACCGTTTTGCAACCCGCATCCTGGCTACCGGTCCGGTCAGCAACGGAACCCTGCAAGGCGACCTGATCCTTGCGGGGGGCGGCGATCCGACACTGGATACCGACCGCCTGGGGGACCTTGCCGCAACACTGGCGGCACGCGGGCTGCGGCGGATCACGGGCCGCTATCTCGTCTGGGGTGCAGCCCTGCCGAAGATTGCAAGCATCGATACATCGCAGGATGTTCATCTGGGCTACAACCCCGCCATTTCCGGACTGAACCTGAACTACAACCGTGTGCATTTCGAATGGCGGCGCGGTGGCGACGGTTATGATGTCACGATGGAAGCGCGGGGCGAACGCTTCCGCCCGCAGGTGCCCAGCGCCACCGTGCGGATCGTTGATCGCGCCACGCCACTCTTCACTTACGAGGCAGGCACCCGTGTCGAGAGCTGGACGGTTGCACAACGGGCGCTTGGCAAGGGTGGCAGTCGCTGGCTTCCCGTACGCAGGCCGGAACTTTATGCGGGTGACACTTTCCGCGTCCTGTTGCGCGCACATGGCGTGGACCTGCCCGTGCCCGAGGTCGTGACGGACGCCCCGACAGGAAACCCTCTTGCACAGACGCTTTCCGACCCCCTGCGCGAGATTGTGCGCGGCATGCTCAAATTCTCGACCAACCTGACAGCAGAAGTCATTGGGCTGGCGTCATCCGGTCAGGACAGCATCGCAGCGTCAGCGGCTACCATGGGCGAATGGGCACGGGCCACACTGGGCATGACGACGGCACGCTTCGGCGACCATTCCGGCCTCGGCAACATCACGCGTGTGACCGCATCCGAAATGACCGCGGCACTTGTCAGGCTGCATGCACAGGGGCGGCTCCCCCCCCTGCTGAAACGCCATGAACCGGGCAAGAAACAGAAAGGCGGGACGACTGGTGCCGTTGTGGCCAAGACCGGCACACTGAATTTCGTCAGCGCCCTTGCCGGTTACATCACATTGGCCGACGGATCCGTGCTGGCCTTTTCCGTCCTTTGCGCCGACCCCGAGCGCCGCGACGCAATCCCCCTGCAGGATCGCGAGTCCCCGCCTGGTGGCGACGCATGGACCGCCCGCGCCCGCAACCTTGAACATCAACTGCTGTCGCGCTGGGGGCTGGTCTACGGAAGCTGACAGCGACCCTGACGACTACACCTGCAGGTTCCGCGCCCTCGCCCCGCGCTCAATAGCGGCGGCGTGAAGCCGGTCGATGTTCAGTTCGTGCCGGATTTCCTCCAGCATGCGCAGTTCTGTCTGGCCCAGCCTGCCATCGGCCGCCGCCACATCGCAGGCCAAGGCATAGGCGGTTTCGAATAACCGTTCGGGCAGCGCCTCGCGCACCAGACCGAACAGGGCGTCCAGCCCGTCCTCTACTTCAAACAGGTCAAACACGGTCTGCGTCACGGTTTGAAGCCGGTCGGCATCATACCCTGCAAAGACGCGCAGATGGTTTATGAAGCCCTGTATGGTCACCAGTTCCGCCGTGCGGATCGGTTCATCAGACGCGGAAACCGCCAACATGATCGCCACCAGCGCATCCTGAGGGGTCAGAGAGGGGGTTTCTTCGGTCAAGGTCGTTATCCTGTTCGTTACGCATCCGACAATATTGACGCGCCGGGGGGGCGGCAATAGGGAGTGGGGTCTATCGACACCCGACGGGGCCTGTGCCCCGAACCAAGAGAGGGACGCCATGTCCAGCCTGCGCGACGCCGCGATGACATCCAAAGCCTGGCCTTTCGAAGAGGCGCGCCGCGTGCTGAAACGGTATGAAAAGAAAGCACCCGAAAAGGGCTACGTGCTGTTCGAAACCGGCTATGGCCCGTCCGGCCTGCCGCATATCGGCACGTTTGGCGAAGTGCAGCGCACGACGATGATCCGCCGCGCGTTCGAGATCATCAGCGACATTCCGACAAAGCTGATCTGCTTTTCAGACGATGTGGACGGGATGCGCAAGGTGCCGGAAAACGTGCCGCGGCAGGATATGCTGAAAGCGAACCTTCAACGCCCGCTGACTTCCGTCCCCGACCCGTTCGGGGAGTATGAAAGCTTCGGCCACCACAACAACGCCATGCTGCGCCGGTTCCTCGATACCTTCGGGTTCCAATACGACTTCATCAGCGCGACCGAGTTCTACAAATCGGGCCGCTTTGACGACACGCTGCGGCTGGCGGCCGAACGCTATGAACAGATCATGGCGATCATGCTGGCATCATTGCGCGAGGAACGGCAGCAAACCTATTCCTGTTTCCTACCGATCCACCCGGAAACCGGGCGCGTGCTCTATGTACCGATCAAGCATGTGGACAAGGTGAACCACACGGTCACCTTTGATGACGATACCGGCCGGGAATGGACCCTGCCGGTAACAGGCGGTCATGTGAAGCTGCAATGGAAGCCCGATTTCGGCGCCCGCTGGGCCGCACTGGACGTGGATTTCGAGATGTATGGCAAGGACCACTCCACCAACACGCCGATCTATGATGGCATCTGCGAGGTGCTGGGCGGCAGGAAGCCCGAGCATTTCACCTATGAGCTGTTTCTGGACGAGCATGGCCAGAAGATTTCCAAGTCAAAGGGCAATGGCCTGACCATCGACGAATGGCTGACCTATGCCGCGACGGAATCCCTTGGTTATTTCATGTATCAGAAGCCGAAAACGGCCAAGCGGATGCATTTCGACGTGATCCCGAAAGCTGTTGACGAATATCACCAGCAGCTTCGCGCCTTTGCTGATCAGGACGATGCGGGCAAGTTGGCGAACCCGGTCTGGCACATCCACAACGGCAAGCCACCCGCATCCGACATGGTTGTCTCCTTTGCCATGCTGCTGAACCTCGCCAGCGTGGCCGGGGCCAAGGACAAGGATGCGCTCTGGGGCTTCATCCGCAACTATGCGCCAGAGGCCAGCCCGGAAAACAACCCGCAGCTGGATCAGGCCGCCGCCTATGCAGTACGCTATTTCAATGATTTCGTCGCGCCCACCCGCAGCTTCCGCGCGCCGACTGACAAGGAACGCGCCGCGATGGAGGATCTGGTGGCGCGGCTCAAGGTCTGGGATGCCGGGCTGGATGCCGAGGCGCTGCAAAGTATGGTCTTTGCCGTGGGCAAGGATCACGGGTTTGAACCCCTGCGCGACTGGTTCAAGGCCCTTTATGAGGTGCTGCTGGGCGCCAGCGACGGACCGCGCTTTGGTGGGTTCATCGCCCTTTACGGCGTGGGCGAAAGTGTTGCGCTGATCGAAAAGGCACTGGCGCAGGGGTAATCCAGCCGCAACGCTGGCGGGGGGAGCTGCGCCCCCCCGACCTGCAACCTGCCCGTCAAGAGTCTCCGGGATGGCGGGGGATCGCATCCATTACTTGAATGCGCATCCCTCCTTCGCCCCCAGCGCCTTGAACACCATCGCCGCCGGGCAAATGCCGGTGAAGGACGACTGGATCAGGTTTGCACCGATGAAAACCGTAAACCAGATGAACAGCGGCGATACCCACAGGGTAAGCGCAACGCTCAGCAGAACCATCACCCCTGCGAACAAAAATACGGAACGGTCAAGTGTCATTGCGGCATCCTTTTCTGCTTTCTCCGCACAGTGATGCCCTCAACATAGCCGATGCAACATTCATATTCAATATTGTGAATTTAAAATACCAATCATTGCCGGAACCAGGTTGACCGATCAGCGTTACCCCGCGAAGGCAATCCGCCTGGCATAGGAGACTGCAATGAAAGGTATTCTGGCCTGGGTTATCGGTATCCCGATCCCTATAATCATCCTGCTTTATCTGGCCGATGTGTTCTGACGAAAACCGTGGCGGAGGGCGGTTCACCACCACCCGCCCCGAAAATCCTTGCAAATTCACCGTATCACGGCCATAGTCCTGCCGCGACGTTATCTCTATCGACCACTGTCACCGTCATCGGCACAGGCTCTCGATCTTGCACTGACTGCGCCAGGCCGCCGCACACTGCGGGCGGCACTATGACAGGAGACATCACGATGGCCAAGGGCACCGTGAAATGGTTCAACGCTACCAAGGGCTTCGGCTTCATCGCGCCGGAAGGCGGGAGCAAAGACGTGTTCGTGCACATCTCTGCGCTGGAACGCGCCGGCATCCGTCAACTGAATGACGGTCAGGCCGTGACCTTCGATCTGGAATCGGGCCGTGACGGCCGCCAGTCGGCGACGAATCTGGCACTCGCCTGATCTCAGGCAGGCCGTAAAACGAAAGGGCGGGTCCGTGTGACCCGCCCTTTTGCTTTTCATATGCGATGGACCCGCTTCAGACGAAACGGTTCCACAGGTTCTCAAGCCGCTCCTGCCGACCGGACCGGGGTTGCGGGTTGATCCCGTTCTTTTCTACCTGCGCCGCGATGCTTTCCAACGTGCCATTGGCCAGCATGTCTTTTGCGGCCGCGCTGTTCCAACCGGCATAGCGATCCGAACGCATCTTTTCCAAGGCGCCATCCTCAAGCAGTGCCGCGGCTGCCTTCAGCGCCCGCGCACAGACATCCATCGCCCCGACATGGCCAAGGATCAGATCTTCCGGATCCAGAGACTGCCGCCGCAGCTTGGAATCGAAATTGGTGCCGCCGGTGGTAAAGCCTCCCGATTTCAGCACCTCATAGTATGCGCGGGCCATTTCCGGCACGGAATCGGGGAACTGGTCGGTATCCCAGCCCGACTGGTAATCGTTGCGGTTCATATCGATCGATCCCAGCAGGCCAAGCGATGCCGCCAGCGCCAGTTCATGCTCGAACGTGTGCCCGGCAAGGATCGCATGGCCCTGCTCGATATTCAGCTTCACTTCATGCTCCAGTCCGAAGCGCTTCAGGAAGCCATAGACGGTCGCCACATCGTAATCATACTGGTGCTTCGACGGTTCCTGCGGTTTCGGCTCGATCAGGATCGTGCCCTTGAAGCCGATCTTGTGCTTGTATTCCACAACCATTTCCAGGAAGCGCCCGGCCTGCTCGGCCTCACGTCCCAGATCGGTGTTGAGCAGCGTCTCATACCCTTCACGCCCGCCCCACAGCACATAGTTCGCCCCACCAAGCTTCTGCGTGGCATCCATACAGCTTTTCACTGTTGCGGCGGCATAGGCAAACACATCCGGGTCGGG
>JBOFCO010000158.1:0-2952 GCA_051646105.1 Paracoccaceae bacterium | reverse complement strand
CCAAGGTGCGCGCCATGGAAATCATCGACGAGCTGGAACCGGAAAAGCGCGGTGTCTATGGCGGTGGCGTCGGCTATTTCGCGGCGAACGGTGAAATGGATATGTGCATCGCCCTGCGTACCGCCGTGCTGAAAGACCAGAAGCTGTACGTCCAAGCTGGCGGCGGTGTCGTCTATGACAGCGACCCCGAGGCGGAATGGCAGGAAACGGTCAACAAGTCCCGCGCGATCATGCGCGCCGCCGATGATGCCTGTCAGTTCGGCGGCGGGAACGGCTGAGCGGCCGTCACTCCCCGCCCAGAACGGCGGATACCGGTGCGATGGTCACGCCCCGCGCGTCCTGAACCCAAGCGGCGATGGCGGCGACGTTTTCCGGCAAGGCCGCCGCCGTCAGCACGATCCCGCCCGATTGCGACGCGTCAAAGGCGGCGCGGTCCAGTGCGCGGCGCAGGGCCTGCGGGTCGGTCGCATCTTCGTCAAGTACGCGCGACACCTGCACGGCAGGCAGACCAAGACGCCCCGCCTCGCGCGCAGCGCTGTTCAGGCCACGGGAATAGGTAACCATGCCGTAGCCTTCGTCGGCAAGGATCGTCGCCACCTGTTTGGCCTGCAGCATTTCGGCGGCAAACCCGCCTTCGGAGCGGTCGATCACGCCGATCGCGTTGACGATGGTGCCGAAGTAACCGGCAAAGGACACCTCCACATCCGATGCCGTCGCCCCCTTTGGCAAGGCGCCGGCGAGGATCAGAACCTCTGCCCCGGCAGCCTTGTATTCATCGGCCCTGCCCCCGGCATCTGCTGACAGCGGATCAAGCGCGACCGCGACGGGAAATGACAGGCTTTGCACCGTTCCGGCATCGACACCGCCCTCTGCCGGTGTCAGGACGATGGCGATCATCGGCAGACCCGCCTGATTGTCGAAGGGCCGCGCGTTGCGGTCAAGCGGCGTTTCCCCGGCTGCCGGAATGGTCACGCTGGGCAAGGTCGTGTCGGACTGGGCGCCTGTCGCCTCAGCCGGAGTTCCCCCGGCAATTGTGGGAAGACGGTCGGTCCGCACGCCCGTGACCACGCGGCGAAAGCCCGTCCTGGATTCCGTTTCGATCCCCGTGCTGGCGGCGGTTCTTTCGGCGGTTTCACCGTTCGCGCCCGCAGTTCCAGACCCCGCACCTGCAGAAATGGCGCCTTCGGAAGCGGTGGACCCCTCCGCTTCAAGCTCGATCCGCTGCGGCAGTTTGCGCGGCGCGGCATTGACTGCGTTTGAAGGGCTCGCCGGTTGATCGGACCGGGGGGCGGTTTCGGGGACATCCTGCGTGTTCAGCCTGACGGTTCCGGGCACAGGCCGCCATTCCTGCGAAGGATTTCCGTCAGGTAATGCAGCGACCTCGATCGAGGTGTCGCCAACGCTGTCGGCAGGGCCGGGCAGCGGTGCCTCTGTCGCGGCGACGGGAACCGGCAGCGGTGGCACCGCCGGTTCGGTCGCGCTTGTCATGACGGCGGCTTCTGCCGTCACCGGCTCCGTCAGCGGGGCATGAACTGCGGCAGGCGTGGTGTCTGCGGCGGCCGCAACGGCGGGTACGTCCGACGGTTCGGCCGGCGCGACGATGGTATCAGGCCCGTTCAGCACCGGCCGGGGCGAAGCGGCCAAGTCGATGCCGGTCACAGGGGTATTTTCGTCGGCTGCCCCACCCTCAACCGCCTGCGGTTGCCCGCGATCCGGCAAGGGCGCATCCGGCGCCGGCACGACAGCGGCGGCGTCTTCGCCGCCAAGGGCTGCAACCTGAGCAGGCTCGGCAGATGTTTCCGCCGTCGGGATGGGCGAGGCTTCCGCCACCGCATCGTTCTGATCGGGCGCATCTGGCAGGCTGGCCACCTCCGCACTGGGTGACGCAGCGGGCTCGGCGGCTGGTTCCGCAGGTGCCTGTGCCGGAGACGCGGTATTGCCTGCGTCTTCGGATGCGGCTGGGATATCCTCCGGGCTGATTGAAGCGATGCCCTCAGGCTCTTCGGTCAGCAAGGACGGCCTTTCGGCAGTTGCGAACATCGGATCGTTTCGCGCCGGTTCGACGGATATCTCTTCCTCGGACGCAGCGACAGCATTCTCCCGCTCTGTCTCGGGCGGAATGCCAAGGCCAATGGCGACAACCATCAGGGAAATCGTCACGATCCCCCAGATCAACCCGAAGATGACCCCTTTCAGCAAGGCGTTCTCCTGTTCTGCTCTCTCGCGCCCGGTTCGGCGGCTGCCCTTTGCGGCGTCTGCTGCTGCCGGGCCTTGACCCGGACGCGCCGCTTGTCACATGTATAGCGCGGGCTTTCGCCGGGTTCATCTGAAAACACACAATCTTCACGCAACACGTGCGCCTGAGGCCATAATGCTTCTTCTGATAGATAACTACGACAGCTTCACCTACAATCTGGTGCACTATCTGGGCGAATTGGGCGCCGATGTCACCGTCCGTCGCAATGATGCGCTGGATGTGCAGGAAGCCATGGCCCTGAATCCCGCCGGGATTGTGCTGTCGCCCGGTCCCTGTGATCCGGCACAGGCGGGAATTTGCCTTGCCCTGACTGCTGCGGCAGCCGAAACCCGTACACCGCTTCTGGGTGTCTGTCTTGGCCACCAGACGATCGGCGAGGCATTCGGGGGCAAGGTCGTGCGCTGCCATGAAATCGTGCATGGCAAGATGGGCACGATGCACCATTCCGGCACCGGCGTTTTCGCTGGCCTTCCCAGCCCGTTCGCGGCGACGCGCTATCATTCCTTGATCGTGGAACGTGAAAGCCTGCCCGATTGCCTTGAAATCACCGCATGGCTTGAGGACGGCACCATCATGGGTCTGCGCCACAGGACCCTGCCGATCGAGGGCGTGCAGTTCCACCCTGAAAGCATTGCGTCCGAACATGGCCATGCGCTGTTGAAGAATTTCCTCGACAGGCTGACGGTTCCTGCCGG
>JBOFCO010000043.1:0-8196 GCA_051646105.1 Paracoccaceae bacterium | reverse complement strand
TCGGCGCCGCGATTGATGCGGTGCTTGCCCAGGGTGGCATCGATCCGGCCAAGATCGCACTGGCGTCGCTGTCTACAACGCTGGCAACCAATGCGCTGGTCGAGGGCCAGGGCGGTCGGATCGCGCTGGTGTTCATCGGGTTCGAGGAGGCCGATCTGGGCCGTGGCGGCCTGCCGGAAGCGCTGCGCGGCGATCCGGTCATCTTGCTGGCGGGCGGACACGATCATGCAGGGGGCGAAGTGGCGCCGCTTGACCTGACGGCTCTTGCTGATCGGGGTCGTGAACTTTCCACGACTGTGACAGCCTTTGCCGTCGCCGCGCGCTTTGCCACGCGAAACCCCGCCCACGAACTCGCGGCCCGCGATGCGCTGGTCGCGGCAACAGGGTTGCCGGTGACTTGTTCCCACGATCTTTCCGCCGGTTTGAACGGGCCGAAACGCGCGTTGACAGCGGTGCTGAACGCGCGGCTTGTCGGCATGATCGCAGTGCTGATCGATGCCTATGAACGGCATCTTGCGGTGCGTGGCATCTCTGCACCACTGATGGTCGTGCGCGGCGACGGGGCGTTGATCTCTGCCGCGCAGGCACGGCTGCGACCGATCGAAACCATCCTGTCCGGGCCTGCCGCGTCGGTCGCAGGGGCGGCGTGGCTGACAGGTGAAAGTTTCGCGCTGGTGTCCGACATCGGCGGAACGACGACGGATATCTGTCTTTTGCGTGACGGAAAGCCTGAAATAGACCCGCTTGGGGCCGAAGTCGGCGGAATGCGCACCATGGTCGAAGCCGTTGCCATGCGCACAACCGGCCTTGGCGGCGACAGCGTGGTTCATCCTGCGTCGGGGCCGGATGGCGTGCACCTGGGGCCGCGGCGCCTGATGCCGGTGTCGCTGGCGGCGCAAAGTTGGCCGACGCTGGTGCACGATACGCTGGATGCCGCTTTGGCGCAGGAGGCCGTGGCAGAAGATGCGACCCGCTTTGCGGTTCCTCTCTGGCACGAAATGCCGGTTGGCCTCTCGGCGCGGGAAAGCATGGTCGCCGCCCGGCTTGCCGTGGGGCCGCTGCCGATTGCGAAGGTCCTGCACAGCCGGATCGAACAAGCTTCCCTCGACGCGCTTGTGTCGCGCGGGCTGGTGCTGTTGGCGGGGGTGACGCCTTCGGATGCCGCGCATGTGCTGGGCAAGAGCACGGCCTGGGATGGTCTGGCGGCGGAAAAGGCGCTTACCCTGTTCGCCCGCCGCCGCGACAGCATCGGCAGGCCACTGGCGGCCTCGGCACAGGAAATGGCCCGGCGGATCATCGACAGGCTGACTGCACAGACGGTCGATTGCCTGTTGCAGGCTGCCTTTGCGGAGGATGCGGAAAGCTTTCCGGGCCATGATCCCGCGACCCTTGCGCGCCATCCGCTGACCCGTGCGGGGCTGGACGCACATCGCGGCATTGTCGAAACGCGTCTTCGGCTTGCCGTGCCCGTCATCGGGCTGGGTGCCTCTGCCCCGACCTATTATGGTGCAGTCGGGGAAAGGCTGGGGGCGAGGATGATCCTGCCGGAACATGCGGGCGTCGCAAATGCCATAGGCGCGGTGGTGGGACAGGTTTCGATGCGGGCCAGCGGAACCGTTACCAGCCCCGCCGCCGGACTTTTCATCGCCCATCTGCCGCACGGCCCCGTACGGTTCCCGGATCGTGCCCTGGCCTTTGCGGCACTGCGCGATGCACTGACGGACGAGGCGACGCAGCGTGCCCTTGATGCTGGGATCGACGAGCCGAACGTGACGCAGGAAGAAGAGCTGCGCGAAGCGATGATCGAAGGCCAGCCGATGTTTATCGAGGCGCGGCTGACCGTGACGGCAAGGGGCCGCCCGCGTATCGCAAAAAGCGAACCGGAATCGCAGGGATAGGCCCTGTTTTCAGTCCGTCGCGCTGGCACCGGGGTTCTTGGCCCAGATCCAGAAATTCAAAGCCGAAGCCAGGGAAAGCCAGATCAGATAGGGCACCATCAACAGCGCCGCCAGCCAGTCGACCGGCCATGTGTTGACAATGAAAACCGCGATCACGACCCAAAGCATGGCGATGACTGCCATCCCCAGACCCATCCTGCGGGCCCCGAAGAAAACGCCTGACCAGACGGCATTCAACACGATCTGCAAAGCCCACAAAGCCATGATGAATGCCGTACCCGGCAAGAGCGCAAGGCGCGCCGCGACATAGGCCATAAGAACGTAAAGCGCCGTCCAGACCAAAGGGAAGACACGGTTGGGCGGGGTCCATGTAGGTTTGATCAGTCGTTCATACCAGGGACCGGGGCGAAAGATCACTCCCGTTGCGCCTGCAACTGCCGCTGCCGCCAGATAGGTGCCGAAAATCTGCCAGTCCATCCTGCTACTCCCGTCCTCGGGCCAAACAGGCCCTTACATACGCAAACTGTCCATCACCCTGACAAGTTCCGCAGTGATGCCTGGTTCCGAAAGAGCGTGCCCGGCCACCGGGATCATCCGCAGCGACGCACGACGCCAGTTCTGCGCCAGTTTCCAGGCGGATTCCGGTGGGCAGATCATATCGAATCGTCCCTGCACGATGGTCGCAGGAATGTCCTGTATGCGCGGCAAATCCTGCATGATCTGGCCATCGCGGTCCAGGAAACCGGCATTGTGGAAATAGTGGTTTTCCAGTCGGGCAAAGGCGCGGGCATAGTCGGCCGGACTTTCCCCCATCTGTCCGACAGAATCGACGGAAGCCAGCGCATTTTCCCACCCGGCCCAAATCCTGGCATGGCGGGTTTCCGAAAGCAGATCGCCGGAAAACAGCCTGCGATGATAGGCCGCGATCAGGTTTCCGCGTTCACCTTCCGGGATCGGTGCCACGAATTCACGCCAGAGATCGGGCCAGAACCGCCCGGCGCCGCCGCCATAGAACCAGTCGAGTTCCGCCCGCGTCATCAGGAAAACACCGCGAAGGATCAGATGGCGCACCCGTTCCGGGTGGGTCTGTGCATAAAGCAGTGCCAGCGTCGCACCCCAGCTGCCGCCAAACACCATCCACGACCCGATCCCCAGCAGGGAACGTATCCTTTCGATATCCGCGACCAGATGCCATGTCGTGTTGGCCTGAACGCTGGCATGGGGCCGCGACCGCCCGCAACCGCGCTGGTCGAACAGCACGATCCGGTAAACCTGCGGGTCGAAATAACGGCGCATCGCGGGCGAACAGCCCCCACCCGGCCCGCCATGCAACACGATTACCGGCAGGCCAGAAGGATTTCCGCACTGTTCGACATAGATGAAATGGCCTTCGCCCGTGTCCAGCATGCGCTGGTCGAACGGATCGATCATCGGATAAAGCTGTTCGCCTGCGCGCTTTTGGCCTGCGTTCCTGTCCATGCTTATCCTATATAACGCATCGAACGCCCCCGCCACGGGCAGAAGCCGGGAAATCGACATGACGTTGGCCGACACGAAAGATCCTGCCGAAATCGCGAAATTTCAGGCGATGGCCGCCGAATGGTGGAATCCGGAAGGCAAGTTCAAGCCGCTGCATATGCTGAACCCCTGTCGGCTGGACTATATCAGCAGCCAGATCGCCGCGGAATTCGACCGCGATCTCAAGGCGGCACAGCCCTTTGCCGGATTGCGCATTCTGGATATTGGCTGTGGAGGTGGTCTGCTTTCCGAACCGATGGCACGGCTGGGTGCCAGCGTTCTGGGTGCCGACGCCGCCGAACGCAATATTCCCGTCGCGCGGCTTCATGCCGAGCAGATGGGGCTGGCGATCGATTACCGCCATTGTGCCGCCGAAGATCTTACGGCGCAGGGGGAAATCTTTGACGTGGTCCTGAACATGGAGGTGATCGAACACGTCGCCAACCCGCAAGGGTTTCTGACCACCTGCCAGACCCTGCTGAGACCCGGCGGCCTGATGATCTGTTCCACGCTGAACCGTAATCCGAAAAGCTTCATGATGGCGATTGTCGGCGCGGAATGGGTCATGCGCTGGTTGCCGAAAGGAACGCATGACTGGGCAAAGTTCATCACGCCGGACGAGCTTTACGCGATGATCCGTCAGGCGGGGCTTGATCCGGTGGACCGGAAGGGTTTCGTGTTCAACCCCGTCGCGTGGTCGTGGTCGCTGTCGGACCGCGATCTTTCGGTGAACTATGTGACAGCCAGCGTAAAGCCCTGAAACAGGGTCTGTTCAGATATCTTTTCGGGCGCAAGGTGCCCGCTTCGTTTCCGATGCGTGGTTTCAGCTTTCCTCTTCCAGCCGGCCACGCAATTCCCGCAGGACCGGCAGTGTTGCCCGGACACGTTCCGGGCCGATGGATTTCACCACATCGCCCATAACCGGCATGATGGATGCCAGCGCTGCATTGCGCGCGGCCCTGCCTGCGGGGCTGATGGACACGAACTTGCGCCGCGCGTCGTCCCAGTCGGGACGGATATGGATATGGCCCGCCCATTCCAGCTTCGACAGGGTATTGGTCATTGCCCCGCGGGTAACGTGGAACATCTTGGCAAGCTGCGCCGGGGTGCGTTCCTCCTGCGTGCGGGCAAGATGGTTCAGCACCGAGAAATGCGAAATCTCCATCCCTTTGGGCAGGGCTTTCGAAACACGGTTGCGGGCCAGCTGGTCAGCCATGAACATTTCGGAAAACAGTGCCGTCGCCAGCGAATCCTCAGCCTCGCTCATGACGGCTGTCCCGGTGCGGCAAAGACCCTGTCATGCGAAAGCGATGGCACGCGCGCCCTTGCGCGGGCGACTTCGGCCCTGTCAATTTCGGCATAGGTGATGCCCGGCTGCGTTCCGGCATCGGCCAGAACCTCTCCCCAGGGCGCAACGACAAGGCTGTGGCCATAGGTCTGCCGTGGTCGGCCATTGTGCATGGCATGTTGCCCGGTTTGCGCGGGGGCCAGCACATAGCAGCCATTTTCGATCGCACGGGCGCGAAGCAGAACATGCCAGTGCGCCTCGCCCGTCAGATGGTTGAAAGCGGCGGGAACGGTAAGCACCTCTGCCCCGCCTTTTGCCAGCGTACGAAAAAGATGCGGGAAGCGCAGGTCGTAACACACGGCCATTCCGATCCGGGCAAAAGGCGTTTCCGCCACCACGGCACGATCCCCCGGCCGATAGCCCGCCGATTCGCGGTAGCTCTCGGTTTCGGTCACATCCACGTCGAACATGTGGATCTTGTCATACCGCGCGAAAATTCCGCCATCGGGCGCTATCAGGAAAGACCGGTTGGCAAAACGTCCGTCGCCATCATGGGTCAGCACACCAAGCGATCCGATCAACAGCCAGATTCCCGCACGCGCCGCTTCTTCGCGCAGCCCGGCAAGCGTTGGGTCATCCTCCTCATGGCGAAGAACCTGCCGTTGATGCGCGCGGTCCGATGACAGGCAGTTCGTCACCTCGGGTGTCAGCACAAAGCCCGCGCCACCGGCCGCCGCCTGCCGCACCAGTCCAAGGGTCAGGGGCAGGTTTTCCGCCGGATCATCGGTGACATTCAGTTGCAGCAGGGCCGCGCGCATGGATCACCCTGCCAGCAGCGGATCAAGATCACCCGCCCTGTCCAGTGCATGCAGGTCGTCGCTGCCGCCGACATGACGCCCGTCGATAAAAATCTGCGGCACGGTGCGCCGCCCGCCTGCCCGTTTCGTCATCAGGGCGCGCAGATCGGGATCCGCGCTGACATCGATTTCGGTGAACCGGGCACCCTTGCCGTTCAGCAGCCGCTTCGCCGCAAGGCAATAGCCGCAGAACGGAGTGGTATAGATTTCGATTTTTGACATGGGCCGTGTCCTTTTGCGGCGAACTATAGGGATTTCGCGGCGTTAAGCAACGCGGCGGCTCATCCCGATTTGGTCACCCTTGCCAAGGCCAGGATGCTGACGGCGGATGCACCACCAGACAGGCAGCATTCCGCAGCGGCGGCAAATGTCGCACCGGATGTCATTACGTCATCCACAAGAAGCAGATGACGACCGGCGATCCGCTGCGCATGCTTCGTATGCAGGCGGAATGCCCCCTGGACGTTGCGGAAACGGTCTTCGCGATCACGGCCTTCCTGGCTTTGGGTGTCACGCCAACGCAGCAGCAGATCGGGGCAGTGGTCCAGCCCGGACGATCGCGCCAGACCCGACGACAATAATGCCGCCTGATTGTAGCGCCTGCGCAATAGCCGCGACCAGTGAAGCGGAACCGGCGCAACCAGCATCGCGGGGTTCAGCATCGGGCGCGCCGCATTCAGAAGCCATTGTGCTGCCGGGCGCGCAAGATCGGTGCGGTCCGCATGCTTCAGCGCCAGCACCAGCTTGCGGCCGTTGTCGCGGTAGATCATTGCCGCACGCCCCTGCTGCCATGGCCGCGCTATTGTCATGCAATCATCGCAGTGAACGGGATGCCCCGGATCGTCCCCCGGCAGCGACGTCCCGCATTTGTCACAGACCAGCCCGGTAACAAATGGCGTATCGCGCCAGCACGCCCCGCAAAGACCGAAATCCTGGGCGACGGATGCACTGCATGACAGGCATTGCGGTGGGTAGACGATGTGAAGTAGCCGTTGCAGACCCATGTTTTCCTCTGGATCAGGCCCATGTCGCGCCCGCCGCAACTGACCGACCGTGCTGCCTTGCGTCGCAATCAGGCCCGCGCCGCGGCTGCGGGGCCGGCACTGTTTCTGCACGGCATCGCCGCCGATGAGATGAAGGAAAGACTGGCAGAGGTTAACAGGACGTTTACGAAGCCCGCCATCGTCACCGGCTGGCCCGATTTCTGGGCAGACCGGTTCCCTGATGCCACGATCTGCCCCGATGAGGACGTACTGGCGCTGGATCGGGGCGCTCATGATCTGGTCATACATGCCATGGCCCTGCACTGGGCCGACGACCCGGTCGGGCAGCTTGTGCAGTGCCTGCGTGCATTGCGGCCCGATGGCCTGTTTCTTGGCGTGATGCCCGGAGGTACGACCCTGCATGAGCTGCGCGCAGCCCTGGCCGGGGCGGAAGCACATCTGTCAGGCGGGCTTTCCCCCCGTATTCTGCCAATGGCCGAAATCCGCGACATGGGCGGTCTTTTGCAGCGCGCGGGTTTTGCCCTTCCGGTCGCGGATTCGCTGCGCCAGCAGGTCAGCTACGCCGACATGATTGCACTGATGCGCGACCTGCGCGCGATGGGCGAAACGAACGCGCTTGCCGCACGAAGACGCATTCCCGCACCCCGCGCATTGTTCGAGCTGGCGTCAGCGATCTATCGCCAGAACTTTCCGCTCGGCACGGATCGCGTCGCTGCCACGTTCGAACTGGTCTTTCTGACCGGCTGGGCACCTGCCGCCGGGCAACCCCAGCCGCTTCGTCCCGGTTCGGCGACACACCGGCTGGCGGATGCGCTGCGTTTGGTACCAGGGCGCGACAGCGACAACGATTGACCCCGCCGCGTTTCGGACTATCCCGATATTGCCAAGCCAGGACGGACAGTATGACAGACGAGCCAGCCCGCGATGCCCGCCCCCTGAACGCTCCGGCCGATCACCCCGCCATTCCACGCGGGCGGATCGGCGTGCTGTTCGCCAATCTCGGTACGCCCGACGGCTATACCTACTGGCCGATGCGTCGCTACCTGAATGAATTCCTGTCCGACAAGCGGGTGATCGATTATCCGGCATGGAAATGGCAACCGCTTTTGCAGACCGTGATCCTTGGCAAGCGGCCCTTTACCTCGGGCGCAAACTACAAATCGATCTGGAATCATGACAAGGGCGAAAGCCCGCTGATGACCATCACCAAGGCGCAGGTTGAAAAACTGCGAATCGCGGTTTCCGCACGGTATGGCGATGGGGTGATGGTCGATTTCTGCATGCGCTACGGCAACCCGTCCACGCCGTCAGTCGTGCGCCGGATGGTCGCCGCGGGCTGCGAAAAGATCGTCTTCTTTCCGCTATATCCCCACTATGCCGGGGCGACGACAGCAACTGCCAATGACCAGTTCTTTCGCGCCCTGATGCAGGAAAAGTGGCAGCCCGCCACCCGCACCGTGCCCGCCTATTTCGCGAACGCGACCTATATCGAGGCGTTGGCACAGTCGGTGGAGCGCAGCTATGCCGCGCTTGATCGCAGGCCGGACATCCTGGTCGCATCCTATCACGGGATGCCCCAACGTTATCTGCGCGAAGGCGATCCCTATCATTGCCAGTGCGCCAAAACGACT
>JBOFCO010000141.1:0-3871 GCA_051646105.1 Paracoccaceae bacterium | reverse complement strand
GTTCCGGTCGAACTGGTCCATGGCGATATGGACAACATCGTGCCCCTGTCTGTGCATGCGGCCCGGCTTGTCGATATCCTGCCCGACGCCAATCTCACCGTATTGCCCGGCACGGGGCACATGCCTCAGCATGCCAATGAACCCGAGGTCATCGCCGCCATCCACCGTGCCGCATCCCGCGCCGGATTGCGCTAACCCGTGCAATCGCCATAGTAGGGCAAACGGAGGACATCATGACCCTGCCATTCGACGGCGCGATCAGCCGCTATTATCAGCAAGCCGCACCCAAAGACGTGCGCAAAGCCATCGAGAAGCAGGGCAAGGATGAAATCCTGAACAAGGATTACCCCTACCGCGAAGAGATGAAGCGCAAGGACTACGATGCCCATATGGAGGCGCTGCAGATACAGCTCGTCCGCCTGCAGGCCGGCATCAAGGCCAGCGGTCAGCGCCTGATCGTTGTGTTCGAGGGCCGCGACGCCGCCGGCAAGGGCGGCACGATCGAGGTCATGCGTGAAAACATGAACCCGCGCGTTGCCAACATCGTGGCCCTGTCCAAACCGACGGAGCGTGAGGCGGCGCAGTGGTACTTCCAGCGCTATGTCGATTGGCTCCCCGCCGCCGGTGAAATCGCCCTCTTTGACCGCAGCTGGTACAACCGCGGCATCGTCGAGCATGTCTTCGGCTTCTGCACAGCCGATCAGCGCGCGAAGTTCTTCCGCCAGCTGCCGGGATTTGAACAGATGATTGTGGATGAGGGCATCATCCTCATCAAGCTCTGGCTCGAGGTCGGGCGTGCCGAACAGCTCAAGCGTTTTCTGGACCGCGAACAGGACCCGCTGAAACAGTGGAAACTGTCCAGCATCGACATCGACGGCCTGCCCAAATGGGATGAATACTCGGCGGCGATCGATGAGACGCTCAAGAAATCCCACACGAAAACAGCGCCCTGGACGGCGATCCTGTCGGATGACAAGCTGCGCGCGCGCATTGCGGCAATCCAGACCGTGCTGCATGCGGTCGATTATGACGGCAAGGATCCTGCGGTCATCGGTGAACCCGACAGCAAGATCTGCGGCTCGCCCAAGATCAGGTCTGCTTCGTGAAACGAGGCTACCACCACGGCAATCTCCGGCAGGCCCTTGTCGATGCCGCCCTGGATTTGATCACCACGCAAGGCCCGCAGGGTTTCACCCTGTCCGAGGCCGCAAAGGCCGCCGACGTGACCCCCGCCGCCGTCTACCGCCATTTCGCGGGCCGCGATGACCTGATGGCCGAGGTGGCCCGGCAGGGCTATGACATCTTCGCCGCCCTGATGGAGTTCGCCTACAACGACGGCAAACCCTCTGCCCTCGCCGCATTCGAGGCGACGGGCCGGGCCTATCTCGCCTTTGCCCGCAAATACCCCGGCCATTACAAGGCGATGTTCGAGGCGGGCCTCACCCTCAACGCCTATCCCGACCTCGCCCATGTCGCCGCCCGCGCGCGGCAGGTGCTCGAAACCGCCGCCACGCAGCTTTCCCAGCACATCCCGCCCGCGCAACGCCCGCCAGCCGCAATGTTCTCCGCGCATATCTGGGCCCTCAGCCACGGCGTTGTCGAGCTTTTCACCCGCGGCAAACCCGGCGCACAGGCACCATTCCCGGCCGAAGAACTGCTGGAAACCGGCATCGGCATCTATCTGCGGGGGCTGGGACTGCTTCCGCCAGACAAGTAAACTTCATCTTCCCGAAAATATCCCCGGCGGAGCCAAACCGCGCGAAGCGCTCAAGAAACCTTGCGCGAAGCGCGCTATTCAATAACCGCCCGTCACCGGAACAACACCAGCGCCCCCGGTGACCACCCCACCCGCGCCCGCGTGCCGATATCCAGCACAGGCCGTCCGAACACGTTGCGCATCGAAATGCGCATCGGTTTTTCCGTGCCGTCCAGCTTCATGTCGTAATAGGTCATGTCGCCGTAGTAGACGACCTCCTCCACCGTCGCCATGCTTTCGCGGTCCGGCGCCGTCTGCCCCTCGAACAGGATTGTCATCGTCTCCGGCCGGAAGCCCACCGTCGGGCCTTCGCTCGTCGCCCCGCCCATGCACTGATCCGCCGCAAGGCTCATGTGCCCGAAGCCCTGCGCCTCGACCTCCACCTGCCCGCCGGCCTCTCCGTTGATCTTGGTCGGCAGGAAGTTCATCGTCCCGATGAAATCCGCCACCTTGCGGCTGTTGGGCCGCCGGTAGAGCGTCTCCGGGTCTGCCAGCTGCGCAATCTCGCCCTCGAACATCACCGCAATGCGGTCCGACATGACCAACGCCTCTTCCTGATCATGCGTCACGAGGATGAACGTGATCCCCACCTGCCGCTGCAGCCGGATCAGCTCCACCTGCATCTGTTCCCGCATCTTCTTGTCCAAGGCACTCAACGGCTCGTCCAGCAGCAGCACCTTCGGCTTCAGGATCAGCGCCCGCGCCAGCGCCACCCGCTGCCGCTGCCCGCCCGACAGCGCATGCGCCGCCCGCTTGCCATAGCCCTTCAGCCCCACCATTTCCAAGGCTTCCGCCACCGCCGCGGCCTTCTCTGCCTTGCTGCGCGGATCGCGCCGCAGGCCAAAGCCCACGTTTTCCTCCACCGACAGATGCGGGAAGATCGCATAGGACTGGAACACCATGTTCGTCGGGCGTTCATTCGCCTGCACGCCCGCCATATCCTTGCCGTCGATCAGCACCATGCCCGAACTGATGCCCTCGAACCCCGCAATCGTGCGCAGCAGCGTCGTCTTCCCGCAGCCCGACGGCCCCAGCAGCGAAAAGAACTCCCCCGCCTTGATCGTGCCCGTGATCCCGCGCAGCGCGTGGTAATCGCCATAGTACTTTTGCACATCCCGAAACTCGATCATCGTGGGTTTCTCGGTCACAGGAAGCCTCCGGTATCTTTTCCGCCCACCTTCGCGATGCCGCGACGGCGGAAGTATTCTGCAATGGCAAGAAGGGTGATGGACAGCAGCACCAGCACCGTGCCAAGCGCCATCATCGACGGCACTCTGGCCGGAAAGCGGAACTGGCCAAAGATATAGACGGACAGCACCGTATCGCTGCCGCCGAGGAAGTTGCTGATGATGAATTCATCCAGACTGATCGTAAAGCAGATCAGGAAAGCCGACACGATGCCCGGCCAGACCAGCGGCAGGATGATCAGCATGAAGGTCGAAAACACCGACTCGCCCAGATCATAGGCCGCCTCTTCCAAAGACACATCCAGCGACTGAAAGGCCGAGGTCAGAATAGCCACCGCAAAGGGCGTGCAGACCAGCACATGCCCCAGAATGATCGTAAAGATCGACAAGGGGATGCCCAGCGTCAGCAGCACCACGATCAGCGACATCGCCATGATCATTTCGGGCAGCACCAGCGGCAGCATGATCAGCCCCATGATCGGTGCCTTGCCCGGAAACTTGAACCGCGTCGACGCCCGCGCCGCAAACAGCCCCAGCAGCGTGGCCAGTGTCGCCGATGCCACAGCGATGATCAGCGAATTCCACAGCGCATTCCACAGCTGCTGATCCGCCCACATCTCCGCAAACCAGGCGGTCGTAAAGCCCGACAGCGGAAAGGAGATGACCTTGCTGTCATTGAACGCAAACACCGGCAGCAGGATGATCGGCGCGTAGAGGAAGATCAGATAGGCAACCGCATAGATGCGCAAACCGGGGGTTTTCATCGGCTGGTCCCCCGCAGGAAGCGTTGGTTCCACAGAACAAAGAGGATGCTCACCAGACCCACGATCAGCATCGCTGATACCGCAATGGCCGACCCCAGCGCCCGGTCGTTCTTCTTCAGCATCTCCACTTCGATCATGTTGGCGATCATCGGCAGCTTGCCCCC
>JBOFCO010000202.1:0-14421 GCA_051646105.1 Paracoccaceae bacterium | reverse complement strand
TGGCTTTGTTTTCCATTCGTGACGCGGGTTTCTTGCCCGCTGCACACTGCCCTGTCCAGAGCGCGACCGCTGGAAAATCCCTGCACCCGCCGTCATAAGGGCGCATGACCCCGCCGCCGCTTCCCATCGATGATGCCCTGCCCGCGCTGATGTCGGCGTTGCGGGATCACCGCCGCGCGGTTTTGCAGGCGCCGCCGGGGGCGGGCAAGACCACGCGGGTGCCGCTGGCGCTGTCGCAGTCCGGCCTGATCAAGGGCCGCATCCTGATGCTGGAACCCCGCCGCCTTGCCGCCCGCGCAGCCGCAGAACGGATGGCGGAAACGCTGGGGGAAGCCGTGGGCGCGACGGTCGGCTATCGCATGCGGGGGGAATCCCGCGTTTCCGCCGCCACCCGGATCGAGGTCGTCACCGAGGGCATCCTGACCCGGATGATCCAGCAGCAGGCCGACCTGCCCGGCGTAGGTGCGCTGATCTTTGACGAGTTTCATGAACGCTCGCTGAATGCCGATCTTGGTCTGGCGCTGGCCTGGGACTTGCGCGAAGGGTTGCGCCCCGACCTGGCGCTGCTGGTGATGTCGGCCACGCTGGATGCGGCCCCGGTGGCGGCGATGCTGGGCAATGCGCCGCTGGTCACGTCCGAAGGGCGCGCTTTTCCCGTGGAAACCCGCTGGCTGCCGCGACCGCTTCCCCCCGACACACGGCTGGAAACCGCCGCCGCCACGCAGGTGCGGACAGCACTGGAGGAACACAGCGGCGGCGTATTGGTCTTTCTGCCTGGGGAGGGAGAAATCCGCCGGGTAGCGGCGCTGCTTGACGACCTGCCCGATGATGTCGCTGTGCGTCCGCTTTTTGGCGCGATGGATTTCGCTGCGCAACGCGTCGCCGTTGCCCCGGTTGCGCATGGCCGCAAGGTGGTTCTGTCCACGGCTATCGCAGAAACCGCACTGACCATTCAGGATATCCGCGTGGTGATCGACGCAGGGAAAGCGCGGCGGGCGCGATTTGATCCGGCCTCGGGCATGACGCGGCTGGTGACGGAGCGCGTGAGCCGGGCAGAGGCGGAACAGCGCCGGGGGCGCGCGGGCCGGGTGGCAGAAGGCTTCTGTTACCGGATGTGGGCAAAAGGGGAAGAAGGTGCTTTGGCGGCCTTCCCTCCGGCAGAGATTGAAGCGGCGGATCTGACAGGGCTGGCGCTTGAGCTGGCGCAATGGGGGGCCGATCCGGCAGCGCTGGCATTTCTGACCCAGCCCAACCCAGGCGCACTGGCCGAGGCGCGGGCCCTGCTGACCGGACTTGGCGCGCTGGATGATGCGGGACGCGTCACTGCCCATGGTCGCGCGCTGGCTGCCCTGCCATTGCATCCGCGTCTGGGTCACATGCTGGCGGTGGCGGGAAAACCGGCGGCGGTGATGGCGGCCCTGCTGGCCGAGCGTGATCCGCTGCCGCGCGGCGCTGGGGCCGATCTGGTGCTGCGGGTGAAGGCGTTGGATCGTCCGGGAACCGAGGCACATCGCGGCACTGTGGACCGGATCAGGGCAGAGGCAAAGCGGCTGGGCAAATCCGCGCCCGATGTCGCCGAAAGCTACAGCACCGCCGAAATGGCGGCCCTCGCCTATCCAGACCGGATCGGACTGCGCCGTGCGGGGGATGCAGCCCGTTATGTGCTGTCAGGGGGCAAGGGTGCTGTGGTCGAAACCACCGACCCGCTGGCGCGCGAACGGTTGATCGTCGCGACCGACCTTGATGGCGACCCGCGCGAGGCAAGGGTGCGGCAAGGCATCGCGCTTTCCGAAAGCGAATTGCGCAGGCTTTTTGCCGACAGGATCGCGTGGCACGATATTGTCGAATGGTCGCGCCGCGACGGCCGCGTCCTTGCCCGCAAGCAGGAACGGTTCGGCGCTTTGGTGCTGGCCGACCGCCCGCTGCCAGAACCCGATCCCGCTGACATGGCCCGGGCCGCGCTGGACGGCCTGCGCCAGACCGGGCTGAACTGGTCCGAACCCGCCCGCCGCTTGCGCGCACGCGCAGCACTGCTGCATGGCGGGGGTGCAGACATACCGGATGTCACCGATGCAGCGATCCTTGGGCGAGAGGACTGGTTGCTGCCGCATCTGGCCCGCGCAAGGACAGAAGCCGACCTGCGTGGATTGGACCTGTCCGCCATTCTGCGCGACGGGCTGGGATGGGCGGCCATGCAGGAAGTTGACCAGCTTGCGCCCGCCCATTTCACGACGCCGTTGGGCCGTTCCGTCCCCATCGACTACGAAGGCGATCATCCAACCATCACATTGCGCATACAGGAAGTGTTTGGCGTGACAGCCCATCCCATTGTAGGGCCGAAACGCCTGCCGCTGCGCATGGTCCTGCTGTCGCCGGGCCAGAAACCCATACAGGTCACGATGGATTTGCCGGGCTTCTGGCGATCCTCCTATGCCGATGTGCGCAAGGACATGCGCGGGCGCTATCCCCGCCACCCCTGGCCCGAAGACCCGACGATCGCGGAACCGACAATGCGGGCAAAGCCGCGCGGCACCTGACCCTCAGAACAGCGAAGCCAGCATGTTGATGGTCAGCGCGATCACGCCAAAGTTGAACACATAGAAGATCAGGCCCTGCACCAGTGCCGTTCGTCGCAGTGACGGGGATGATATTGTGACGTCTGAAACCTGGCTGGTCATGCCGATCACAAAGGAAAAATAGCAGAAGTCAGAAAAGACCGGCGTATCCGTGCCGGGAAAGTCCAGCCCCCTTTTGTCGGCGGCTTCGGCAATGGGGCCGGACACTTGGTCATAAAAAAGGTGGGCATAGTGAAACGCATAGACCAGATTGACGAACAGCCATGCCAGCAGGACCGTTCCCAGTTCCGTCAGCACACCGAAGGTAGATGGCGTGTTGGTATTTACGATCACCTGACCCAGCGACATCGCCACGATGACCAGTGTGCCCAGAGTGACCATCAGCAGGGCACCGCGGCCGCCGTCGTCCCGTTGCGCCCTCGCCCGGTTGGCATGCGGATCGGATTCCCGCAGCAGCGGCAGGGTGCTGAGCACGAATGCCAGCGCGCCAGCATCAAAGCCCAGAACCACGGCCTTTGCCGGATCAAGCCGCAAGGAGAGAAGCATGGCCGTGCAAAGAAACACCGCCAGAAACAGCAGGAAACGCGGATGCGGCAACCGGCGCACGTGCGACTATCCCTTCGCCATCGCCCAGGGGCCGTGGAAATCCTTGCCGGGCCTGTCCGTGCGCTCGAACCCATGGGCACCGAAGAAATCGCGCTGGCCCTGAATCAGATCGGCAGTGCCGCGCGCGCGCGCCATCTGATCGAAGAAAGAGAGCGCAGCCGAAAGCGCGGGGGCGGCGTGGCCACCAAGCGCCGCGGCGGCCACCACCCGGCGCAACGCAGGAATGCCTGTCTTTAACCTTTTGGCAAAGGCGGGTGCAAAGATCAGCTGCCCCTCGGGCAATCCCGCCGCCACAGCGCGGGAAATGTCGTCAAGCAACGCAGACCGGATGATGCAGCCCGCGCGCCAGATTTCCGCGATCCGCGACAGGTTGAGGTTCCATTTGAATTCGTCCGACGCCGCCGCCAGCAATGTCAGCCCCTGCGAATAGGCGACGATCTTGGCGGCGAGCAGCCCCGCCTCAAGCTCCGCCTCCTTCGGCATATCGGCGGGCGCGGGCAGGCCAAAGATCGCCTCCCCCACCTTGCGGACCGGTTTCATCGACGAAAACGACCGCGCCGCCACCGCGGCCTCGATGGTGGTGGCGGACTGGCCCATGCGCAGCGCCTCGATCAGCGTCCAGCGCCCCGTGCCTTTCTGGCCCGCGCGATCTTCGATCAGATCAACCATCGGGCGGCCGCTTTCCGGATCAGTCGCGGCCAGAACCTTTCCAGATATTTCAATAAGATAGGATTTCAGCGGCCCCTGATCCCAACGCGCGAACATCGCCCCGGCGTCAGCGGGTGTCATTCCCGCCCCATCCCGCAGCAGACCCCAGATTTCGGCGATCATCTGCATGTCGCCATATTCGATGCCGTTGTGCACGGTCTTTACGAAATGCCCGGCTCCGTCAGGCCCGCAGTGGGCGGCGCATGGGTTGCCCTGATACTTGGCGGCGATCGCCTCGATGATGTCGCGGATACGCTCATAGCTGGCCGCAGGCCCGCCCGCCATGACCGCTGGGCCATGACGCGCGCCTTCCTCGCCGCCCGACACGCCCATGCCGATGAAATCGAAACCCTGCGCGGCAAGCGCCGCCTCTCGCCTGCGCGTATCGTTGAAGTCGGCATTGCCCGCATCGATGATCAGATCACCCTTGTCGAGATGCGGCAGCAGATCGGCAATCACCGCATCGACCGGCGCGCCCGCGTTTACCATGATGATGACGGCACGGGGGCTGCCGAGACTAGCCACGAAAGAGCTCAGTGTTTCCGTCCCGATCAGGCGGGGGCGCAACGCCCCGGCGGCTTCCAGAAACTCTCCGGTGACAGAGGTGGTGCGGTTATACACCGCGACCGGAAAGCCGTGATCGGCAATGTTCATCGCCAGCGCCGCGCCCATCGTGCCAAGCCCGATCAGCCCGATCCTTGCCCCTGCCGTATCTGACATTGCCACCCCCTGTTAGCGCCACCATGCAAACAGAGTAACCGTCAGGAAATCCGGGGCAAGGGTGAACCGATCAGCGTGGCAGGTCGGCGGCGCGCAGGATGGTAGCGAAATCCGCGCCGAGCAGCGAAAGCGTCACCCGGTGCACGGTTTCGGCATCGATCCGGCCACCATCATGGGCAGGCAGGTCAAAGCCCAGCAGTGCGTCCTGCGGCAACAGAACGCGGAACCCCAGATCGGATGCCGCCCGAACCGTGCTGGTCACGCAAAACCCGGCGACAGCGCCGATAATGGCCAGTGTATCGATACCCTTGGTACGCAACGCCCTCTCCAGCCCTGTCCCGGCAAAGCCTGAGGAGCCGCGTTTCCACACCACCTCTTCCCCCGTCACGGGGGCCGTTTCGGGCATGGTGCCACCGCCCGGCGCATCGCGGCGAAACGGCGAAGCGGGATCGGCATCGTCATGGTGCACATGCACGACAGGCAGTCCTGCGGCCCGGAACCGTGCCATCAGGGCTGACATCTTAGCAATCGCACCGGGGTTGACCGGTTGACGGCCAGCGGCAATGCGATCGGCCATGCCTTGCTGCATGTCGATGACAAGCAGGGCCGTGGTCATGCACCGACCCCCATGTAATCGCGCTTGCCCAATTCGACGCCGTTGTGTCGCAGGATGTCATAGGCCGTCGTCAGGTGAAAATATATCTGCGGCAGGGAATAGAGCGTCCAGTATTCCAGCCCGGTCATCGTTACATCCTGCCCGCGCATCTTGATCGTGATCGCGCGGCTCTCCGCCTCGGCAAATCCCTGTTGGGGGACCGAGGCGACAAAGGCCCGCGCCCGGTCGACGCGGGCGCGCAGTTCCGCAAAGTTCGTTTCGGTATCGGGGAACGCGGGCACATCCACCCCGGCCAGCCGCGCCGCCGCGCGGGCACTGAAATCACAGGTCAACTGTACCTGCCGGGTAAAGTCGAACATGTCGGGAAACAGGCGGAAACTCAGCAGCGCCTCGGGCTTTATGTTGCGCGTCTGAATATGGTTTTCGGCCTTTTCCAGCAGTCCGGACAGGGCCGAAAGCGCGCGGTCAAGCGGGGGCAGGATCATGTTTTGCATGGATTTGTCGCCATCTGTTGGGGTTCGACCGTTACCCTATCGGGCCACAGCCGCGTCGCAAGCCGAAAGCGGCTTACCGTCAGATCACGACCAGATGGTTGTCCCATGCCATGTCGTGCCGCGAAAGCGGTCGCAGCCCCCTGGCACCGCAGCCCCAGACCGCGCCAAGCCCGTCCGTCAACAGGAAACCGTCACCGGCAGGCGCCACACCGGACAGGTCGGCGCGGTCGTGGCGGGCAAGCTGAATACCGTCATTGTCAAAGAGCATCACTACCCCGCCGGGCGGCGAGGTCAGCGCAATCATGCCGCCCGATGCCGCGATTGAGCCCGCATAACCCTTCATCGCCAAGACGTCCTGATCCCTCGGCGGGCACAGGACGGGCGTGCTGCCGGGCCGCCACAGGCCGAGTTGTGGCACGGTTTCGGACGGATCGCCCTCCCACTGCATGGCAAAGGCGACACCGCCAGCCGGTATCAGGGCAAGGTGCCGGATCGAGTTCTGGTGCAGTTCGGCAGGCAGTTCCGCAGTGTCCGCAATGCGCCCGTCGCTGCCCAGCAGGGTCAGGTTCGGGCGCATGGCTTCGATATTCAGCTTCGTGCGGTCCTTCGGATCGGTGGCGATACCGCCATTGGCCACAACCAGCCCCTTCCCCGGCAGCCAGCGGATTTCATGCGGGCCAATACCACCCGATGCCCATTCCCCGATGCGGCGATAGCCCGGAACAGACCACAATCCGACGCGACCTTCAGAGGTTTCCGCCACTACCTCCGACGTCATCAGCAGCGCGCCATCGGGCAAAAACGCGCCATGACCGTTGAACTGGCGGCCTTCGGGCGGGGTCAGCCGGTGACGCACCACGCCGGTCATGCAATCTATGACAAAGGCGAAGGTGCCGGGGCGGCGGGCAAAGGCCACCACTTCCGGCCGTTCCGGATGGGCAGCGGCGGCGTGACCCCGTGCGGGCAGGGGGATATGGAACAGGCTTTCCCCCGCCGCAGACAACCCGTGCAGGGCAAAGCCATCACCGTGCTTTCCGGCGGCAAGATATGCCGGGTTGCCGACATCCGCCCAGACCGGGCGCGGCAGGGCCGTGGCGATCAGTCCGGCCAGAAATCCGCGACGCGTGGCCATCAGTCCCCGTCCTGCGCATTGAAGCCGATGCCCACATCCAGCTCGGGCGCCAGTTCCTCAAGGATAACCTGACGGATCGCCTGCACCGACTGCTGAAGGATTTCGACCTTCAGGCGGCTTTCGGGATCGGAGACACCGGCAAAGACCGGATCATCCAGCGTTCGGGCCTGTTCTATCGCCCGGTCAAAGGCCGCAAGGGTGCGCGGCGCATCCGGTGTCAGCGTCACCACCATTTCGCGCATCGCCTGAAGCGCGACCATGATATTGCGCAGCGAACGTCCCGACAGCCGCGCCTCGGCCTTTTCGGGATGCGGTTCCCCGAACTTGCCCAAGGGTCGGCCAAGCCGCTGGTCGTCGATGAATTCCAGCCCGCTGGCCAGTTGCGTGAACAGGGCCTGCCGCACCTCGGGCCGGGTCAGATAAAGGTCATTGCCGGCTTCCCCCGCGGTCAGCAGCCTGTCGGCATGGCCTTCCCGCCACTCTCTTTCTATCGTCGCCGCTGTGCGGGCCAGATCGGCGGCAGTGGCGCGGATCAGGGCGCAGGGATCGCCCGGCAGCGGTTCAGAAGGGAAAAGCAGCCGTTCCAGTGCCGGAAAACCCCGCGCCGCGACCGATAGCTCGGCAAAGGCCTGCGGTTCCAGATCAGCGGCACTGGCAGCCAGCAGCCCGCGCTGGACCCGTGCACCGGACGCCTTCGGATCGGGCCAGTAGGCGATGGACAGCCCCCGCCCGTCCACCTCGACCGGACCAAGACGGATGTGCTGGATGCCCATCCAGCCATCCCATGCCGCGTTGAAGGCCGGGCGCAGCGCATCCGCCCCGCAATCGGCCTGCGCCTGCCGGTCAAGCTCTGCCGTCGCTTCGGCAAAGACCAGGTAACCGGGCAGGATATGGTCGCGAACCGTTTCGGGAAAATCCGCCCGCAGCGGCAGGGCGAGAAGCAGGAAAGCAATGGTGGCGAAAATCGACAAACGCATCAAAGGCTCTCCAGAAAGGCGATCAGGGCGGCACGATCCCCGGACGACAGGCGGGCGAAGCCATCGCGGGCCGCCTGTGCCTCTCCGCCATGCCACAGGATCGCTTCTGTCAGGTTTCGGGCACGGCCATCATGCAGGAATTGCGTATGCCCCGAAACCCGCGCCGTCATCCCGATGCCCCAGAGCGGCGGCGTTTTCCATTCGTTGCCCGTGGCCCGGCCCTCGGGGCGGTGGTCTGCCAGTCCTTCGCCCATGTCATGCAACAGCAGGTCGGTATAGGGCCAGATCAGTTGAAAGCTTTGCTCTGGCTGGCCTTTCAGCCGATGGGTGACGAATTTCGGCGTATGGCAGCCGGTACAATTCAGGGCATGAAACTGTTCCTTGCCAAGCAGCACCTGCGGATCGTCGATGTTCCGCCTTTCGGGAACACCAAGGTTGCGCGAATAGAAGGTCACAAGATCAAGGCTGTTTGCATCAACCTCCAGCCCGTCGCGGATCCCATCTTCCTGTCCATGGCGGGCGGCCCGGCAATCGATCTGCGTTTCCGAACATTCCCCCCAGGGATCGGGATGCAACGGGGTCGAAAGCCCCATGTCCCCGGCAAAAGCCGATGCCGACTGTTCCTTCACGGTCGCCGCGCCCGCCTTAAGCCCGAAACGGCCCAGCATCGGCACACCGAATTCCAGACTGGGCACGATCTGGACGCGACCGGAAATGCCGTCGCCATCCGCATCCTCGGGGTCTTCGCGGGAAACGATGTCGGCAACGGGTATTGCCTCCAGCAGGCCCAGTCCGATCATCTGCGGCGCCACGCGCGGGGAAATCATCAGATGGGGATCGGGTGCACCGTAACCAGGATTTTCAATGCTATACGTCGGGTTACGCAAGGAAACGAAAGTTCCATCTGAAAGCGTGACTGCAATCTCTTCATATATCACACCCATCTTGCCTTCGGCAGTCTGGCCAGGCGCTGCCAGATCCTGCAACTGCCCGCCATAGACGGGATCCGGTCGGGTGGCGAGCCAGTGCTCGATCCCCGCCACATCCACGACAGGTTTCGCCCCGTCTGCCGGCACCGACAGCCGCAGGAACATCGACACACGTCCATCATCAGGGCCATCAGGCGAATGCCCGCGACCATCCTTCAGGTGGCAATCCTGGCAGGCCCGAGCATTGTACAGCGGTCCCAGCCCGTCCGATGCCAGCGTAGAGGCGGGCGAGGCGACCCATGTTTTGCGGAACAGGGCATTGCCCAGCTTGAAATCCATTTCCCGCGCAAAGGGCATGTTGCCCGAAGGCTGGGAAAAGGCATCGGCGTTGGTCCGCGCCCGAACGGAGGCCGCCCCACCCGATTTCGCCTCGAAACTTTCCGCCTTGGTGAAATCATCCGGCGGGGCAAGGATCGCGGCTATCCGCGCCGCTTCGGCATCCGTACGTGCGATTACGGAAAGATGCCGGTCGTCCAGCGGTTCTGCATTGGCCGTGCCGAATGCCAATGCAGAAAGACAGACAGAAAGCAGACTCGGGCGAAACATCATGGTTCCTTTCGGCCCTGCATCCCGCCTTTTTCCGAGTTTTTCAATCGGAAAATATGCCCTGCGTCATTCCGCCTGATCGGCCGGCTTTGCATTCAGCAGGCCATACTTTTCCTCGCCCAGCTTGTCGAACAGGCCAAGCTGTGTTTCCAGGAAATCGATGTGCCCTTCCTCGTCGGCAATCAGGCCGTCAAACAGGGCGCGGCTGACATAGTCGCCCACCCTGTCGCAATGCTGGCGGGCCTCGATATACAGGGTGCGGGCATCGTGTTCCCCGGCCAGATCGCATTCCAGTGTTTCGCGGATGTTCTGCCCGATCCGCAGGCTGTCCAGCTTTTGCAGGTTGGGGTGACCTTCCAGAAAGATGATGCGCGCGATCAGCCGGTCTGCGTGGTGCATCTCCTCGATGCTTTCGGCGCGCGACTTGTCGGCAAGCCGGCCATACCCCCAGTCCTCCTGCAAGCGGAAATGCAGCCAGTACTGGCTGACCGCGGTCAGTTCAGACCGAAGTGCCGCGTTCAGATAGTCGATAACCTTGGCGTCGCCCTTCATGGCTGGCTTCCTTCAAGTTGCGCGGGATGGGTATGGATGGCTTCGGCACATCGGCCGTGGCTATGCCCAGACTGTCACAGCGGCGCATCGTGTCAAGCAGCAGCGGCATGCACCCCCCGCAATCGGCGCGCTTGCCCAGCGCGCGATAGACCTTGCCGGGGGTGATGATCGTTTCCGCGTCGGCGGCGCGCATCCAGTCGACCGCCGCGCGGATGTCATGGTCGGTGATCGACTGGCAGTGACAGACGATCATTCCCGCCTCACTGAAACACGGCGTCGGGGTTGTCGAGACTGTCCGAACCTTCAAAAGCAATCTTCGATAGACCGAGCGTCGCCACCGCGCGTTCGATAGAGGCGGTCTGCGTCACCAGCGCGTTGACCGCACCCATCACCAGCGCCTCACCTTCCTTGTTGCCGGTCTCCAGCATCTGATCATAGGCAAAGCCGCCCTCTGCTGCGGTCTTGATCGCCTGAAGCGCGGCAACCGAAGCGTCGAGTTCGGCCTTCAGCTGCGTATCGACCGCCGCATCCTTTGCCGCAACCAGTTCCGAAAGCGACGGGCCGGAAACCGTGCTGCCATCGATGCGCGCATAGCTGCCAAGATAGACGTTCCGCACCCCCAGCCCGTCATAATAATGGCTGTTGTGAGTATTGTCCGAGAAGCAATCGTGTTCCTCCTCCGGGTCGTTCAGCATCAGGCCCAGCTTCATCCGCTCGCCGGCCTGTTCACCATAGGAAAGGCTGCCCATACCGGTCAGCATGGCCAGCAGTCCAGCCTGCGGATCGGCAGTGACAGCGGCGCGGCCTTCGCCGCCCTCGGCCCATTGCGCGGCCATGAATTCCAGATCGCTGACCAGCAGGTCGGTGGCGGCCTTCAGATAGGCGGCGCGACGGTCACAATTGCCGCCGGTGCAGCCATCGCCCGGAAGGAAATCGGTATAGGAACGGTCGCCTGCGCCCGGCCCGGTGCCATTCAGATCCTGCCCCCACAGCAGGAATTCGATGGCGTGATAGCCCGAGGCCACGTTCGCCTCGATCCCGTCTGCTTCGTGCAAAGTCCCGGAAATCAGTTCGGGCGTAATTCTTGCGGCATCAACTTCGGCCCCGGAAAGGGTAAATTTGGGCGTGGCGACGATGTTCAGGGCGGCCAGCGCGTTTTCTTCGTTCACCGCGCTGCCTTCGGCAACGTAGTCAATAAGGCCCTCGTCCAGCGGCCAGGCATTCACCTTGCCTTCCCAATCGTCGACGATGGGATTGCCGAAACGGAACGCCTCCGTCTGTTGATAGGGCACACGCGATATCAGCCAGGCGGTCCTTGCGGCGGTCAGCGTTTCTTCGGACGGCGCGGCGATCAGCGCATCAACCGCCCCCTGAAGCGCCTGTGCTGTGGTCAGGCTGTCGGCATAGGCTGCTTCGGCAATGTCGGCATAGGTATCGACAACCTCGGCCGGTTCGGCGGCGAACAGCGGCGCTGGCACCATCGCGGTGGTCAAAAGAGCGGCGGCAAGGAAACGGGTCATCATCTTCTCCGGCTGGACCGGCGCAGTGGCACAGGTCGGGAATCGGGGTATATGGCTGGCCGATATGGCGGGCTGTGCTTCCCGCTGATTTCCGACAAAAATACTTTGATGTAAAGTCCGATTCTTTTTATCGGAAGAATTATGCCGGGGAGCTACCCCTGAAAAGCTTGGCACTTGCACTGCTCGTTACGCCATCAGTTCCCCGGAAACGGGTTCCGGCAGGGCCGGACGACGGAAATTCGCATGGAATCATTCAACCCGCCGAAGCCATGCCTTGCTGGGGTAAAGGACAAGAATGTCCGCTGCTTCAGCCGTTCAGCAGCGCCAGCGCCTCGGCATGGATTGCACGGTTGGCGGCGGCCAGAACCTGCCCGCCTTCGTGACACGGCCCACCCTGCCAGTCGGTTACAATGCCCCCGGCGGCCTCGATCACCGCAATCGGCGCCTGAACGTCATAGGCCTGCAAGCCCGCCTCGATCACCAGATCAATCTGACCCGCGGCAATCAGGGCATAGGCATAACAATCCATCCCGTAGCGCACCAACCGAGCGCGCGACGCAACCCGGCGAAAAGCGGCAGCCTCCGCCTCGGTTCCGATTTCGGGGAATGTGGTAAACAGAATGCTTTCCGACAATGGCCGGGCCGGACGACAGCGCAGGTCTCGGCGCCCCAGCGGGCCGACAACCTCGGCCTTGCCGAAGCCGCCTACAAACCGCTCCCCTATATAGGGTTGGTCAATCACACCAAAGATCGGGCGGTTCTTATCGCGCACAGAAATCAGCACGCCCCAGGTCGGCGTGCCTGACAGAAAGCCGCGCGTGCCATCGATGGGATCCAGCACCCAGGTCAAACCGCTGGTCCCGACTGTATTTCCGAATTCCTCGCCCAGAATCCCATCCTGCGGCCGTGAGCGCGCCAGAATTTCGCGCATCCGCAATTCCGCCTCGCGGTCGCCCGCAGTGACCGGATCAAAGCGGTGCGATTCCTTGTTGTCCGCAGCCAGGTCCTCGCTGCGGAAATGGGCAAGCGTTGCCTTGCGGGCCGCATCGGCAAGTTCATGCGCTGTCGCGGCAATGATACCCCGTTCAGACCCGCTTATTCCATCTGCCATTTCGCCCGTCCTGCAATGTTCCGTTTCACCCGGCCCCATGCCTGCCAGCCGCGGTAGCTTTCGCTACCGCTTCGGTCAAGCGCGGAATACCCGGAAACCACCGTGCAGGACGGCGTCGGCCGTCAGGCGGCGTCGGACAGGACGCGCGCCAGATCGAACAGGCGACGGCGCTGGTGTTCGGGAATGGCATAGTACGACCGCACCAGTTCAAGCGCTTCGCGGTCGGCAAGAATATCACCCTCGACAGCGGCGGCTTCCTGATCACCGAGACCTTCGAAGAAAAATGAAATCTGCACAGCCAGCGCATCAGAAATATCCCAAAGACGGGATGCCGAAACGCGGTTCATGCCGGTTTCGTATTTCTGGATCTGCTGGAACTTGATCCCCACCTTGTCGGCGAGTTGTTGTTGGGTCATGCCGATCATCCACCGGCGATGGCGGATTCGCTTGCCGACATGAACATCCACGGGGTGTTTCATCTTGTAGGTCTCCAAATAGCCTAACAGATATGAAGCAAGTTTCGTGCCAATCTTGACGTGTGGCAAAAATAAATTCCTGAAAAGAATCCGACAGGTTGTCCTACCCGGTACTGATACTATCAGACATGTCCTGATCGCGTTTCGGAAACGGCGAGCATGCTTTCCGTCAACTATCCTAAAACGTGTTTTTCGTTTTGCATTGCATTTTGCAACTTTCGCGGAATGCGGTTGCGAAACCGCAAGAGCTCCGCCGAAAGCGGCAAAGGATCGCACCGGCATTCGTTGCCTTGGCCCTGCCCCGCAACCATGCGAAAAGATACCGATGCGACAGGCGGAAAGACGGGGGCAGACATGGCCATGATGAAAGCGGCGCGCATTGCAGCACAGGGTGCCGGGCCAAAAATCGCCACGATCCCGCGCCCGGAGGCCGGGCCAGGTCAGGTGTTGATCCGTATCGCCGCCTGCGGGCTGAACTTTGCCGATCTGCTGATGATGAAGGGCGAGTATCAGGACACGCCCGCCTTTCCCTTTACGCCAGGGCTGGAACTCGCAGGGGTTGTAGAGACAGCAGGTCATGGCGTCACGACCCTGGCCCCCGGCAATCGCGTTGCGGTCTATTCCGGTGCTGGCGGGCTGGCCGAATTCGGCGTCTTTGATACCGCAAACTGCCTGCCGATCCCGGACACCATGCCATTCGATGTCGCGGCGGGCTTCCAGATTGCCTACGGCACCAGCCATCTGGCGCTGACCCGGCGCGCGCGGCTGGCGCAGGGCGAAACGTTACTGGTTCTGGGCGCAGCGGGGGGCGTCGGTCTGACGGCGGTGGAAATCGGCCGGGAAATGGGTGCACGCGTTATTGCCGTCGCGCGGGGTGAAGCGAAATGCGCCGTCGCGGCAGATGCCGGGGCAGAACAGGTGTTCGATGCCGACATGCCCGAGCTGACGCAGGCGCTGCGCGATCTTGGCGGCGTCGATGTCATCTATGATGCCGTCGGGGGCGATCTGGCCAATACCGCCACGCGCGCCCTGCGGCCGGAAGGGCGGCATCTGCTGATCGGCTTTGCCGGTGGCGCACTGCCGAAACTGGCCCCGAACCACATGCTGGTAAAAAACACCGAAGCCATCGGGTTCTACTGGGGCGGCTATCTGCGGTTCAATCCGCTGGCGCTGACGGACAGCCTCGCCGAGCTGCTGCGCTGGTACGGAAACGGACGGCTGCATCCGCATGTCGGCCACAGATTCCCCCTGAGCAGGATCGACGAGGCCTATGCCACACTGGCCGGGCGCGGGGTCACCGGCAAGATCGTGGTGACGATGGATGCAGGCCTGCTGCCATAGCTGTCGCGCAGATGCGCCAGCAGCATCGCCATCGCCTCATCCTTGCGCTGGTCTGTA
>JBOFCO010000082.1:0-34444 GCA_051646105.1 Paracoccaceae bacterium | reverse complement strand
ACATAACCCAGGCCGAAGACAACTACTTTCATGCTCTTTCCTTCACACATCCGGACGCGGGTTCAATGCTGCGACGCCGCATCCGGTTCAAGGGGTAATCCAACTTGCTCGGCAACAGTTCGCCCGATCAGCTACGATTGTAGACGTCCTCGTAACGAATGATGTCATCCTCGCCCAAGTATGCGCCGGTTTGCACCTCGATCAGATACATCGGCAGCTTGCCACGGTTGGCCATGCGATGAATTGTGCCCAAGGGGATGTAGACCGACTGGTTTTCGGTCAGCAGCCTTGTCTCGTCGCCTGTGGTCACCTCGGCGGTGCCGCTGACGACCACCCAGTGTTCCGACCGGTGCATGTGGCTTTGCAGCGACAGCACCCCGCCGGGTTTCACCATGATCCGCTTGACCTGAAAACGGGTGTCGAGGCACAGGGTTTCATACCAGCCCCACGGGCGGTAGTATCGGGGATATTCTTCCGCCTGCTTGGCCTTCAGTGACTTCAGCGCGTTGACCGCTTCCTTGACCTTCTGGCTGGCCCCCATGTCGACGACCAGCACGGCATCGCGCATGGCGACGGCGGCGATGTTCTTCAGCCCGACACCGACAAGGCGCACGTTGTCATCTTCCGACCGCAGAAGGGTGTTCTGGCAATCGACAGCCGTCGCCGCGCCAGTCGTGACGACACCCTGCGCGTCGGGTTCCAGCGCCTTCCACAGGGCGTCCCAGCTTCCAAGATCTGACCACCCGCCAGAGAATGGTACGGCGGCAACATTGTCCGCGCGTTCCATGACGGCGTAGTCAAATGAAATCGCACGGGATTTCGCATAGTCTGCTTCCGCAAGCCGGAAGAAACCCAGATCCTCTGCGCCATTGCGGATGGCATCGCGACAGGGGGCAAGCAGGTCCGGCGCGTGCTTTTCAAAGGCAGCCAGAATGTCGCGGACGCGGAACAGGAACATCCCGCCGTTCCACAGGTAACGACCCGTTTCCAGCATGGCCTGCGCTTTTTCGGCATTCGGCTTTTCGGTAAAGCTTTTCAGCGGAACCGCAGTTGAATCCTTTGGAGGCGCATCCAGTTCCAGATAGCCAAAGGCGGTTTCAGGACGGTCCGGCGTGATGCCAAAGGTGACAAGCCTGCCCGTTGCGGCAGCCTTTGCACCCTCGGCAATCGCTGTGTGAAAGGCGGATACATCTGCGATGACATGATCGGATGGCGCCACGAACAACATCGCGTCCGGGTCGGATTCATGCATCAGGGCAGCGGTCAGGATCGCCGGTGCAGTGTCACGCAGGGCCGGTTCGATCACGATGCGTGCATCAAGCAGGCCGGCATCCTTGCATTGCTCTGTCGCCAGAAACCGGAAATCGGCATTTGTCATCACCAGCGGCGCGGCAAAACCCGGCGCGCCAAAGCGCTTCAAAGTGGCCTGAAACAGGCTTTCATCGCCGAAAATCGTCGTGAACTGCTTCGGATAGGCGCGTCGCGACGAAGGCCACAGCCGGGTGCCGGAACCGCCGCAAAGGATGACGGGATGAATGGTGGGGACAGACATGATGGTCACTTTTCCAACTTCGATCTGATTTCTGCTCTTTGGCGGGATGACCAAAGATTGTTTCATATTTGTGGCATAAACGTGGAAATTCGACGGGGTTGTGGACCCGCGATCAACCGTTCATGGCGTTTGGCTGCGCCTTACACTCAGGCCGCACCCTGTTCAACCAGTGCGCTTTCCGTTGCGTCAGCATCGGCGAAACGACCGTATTCGCCCACCTCTATGCCGCTGCGCAGCACACGGGCGGGATTGCCCGCCGCGACGGATCTGGGGGGGATGGACTTGGTGACAACAGAACCCGCGCCAATAACACAATTGTCGCCAATTTCGACACCGGGAAGGATCAGGCTGCGCCCGCCGATGAAGCAATTTCGCCCGATTCGGGTGTGCAGATACAGCCCCCGCGTGCGGTCATGCGTCAGGATTCGCGACTCGAAAGCGACATAGGAATGCTCTCCGACATGCACGCCTTTTGAAAAAGTGCGGTCGAATTTCGTGGACAGGGAAAACTGCGCCGTGGGGTGAATGTCCATGCCCCAGATACGATTCAGATACCATCTCTTCGTATCGACGATGATCCTGCGGAAGCCCAGAAGACGGTTCAACCCCCGCTTCTTTGCCTTCTTCAGCTCAGTCATAATCAAAATACCTCTTACGCGTCACCGGTCGGTTGCAGAACTGCGTCATCATTGCATCGTTTCCTTTTTCAACACGGTCCGTGGCGGTTTTCCGCTGCATTGCCGCAAAATTGCCAGTTTCGCGGGATTGGGCTTTGGTGTAGCAACCCCACGGGGTTGGTTGGTGCAAGACGACGGTTCACGAGATGAGGCTTACCACTGCCCTGCATTCTGTGCAAAGCCCACGCTGCGGGGCAGCGGATGCGGCAGCGCAGAAAAAGCCCCTTGCCGTGCAATACGATTACGCCGACCAGCCTGAACCGAACCAACAGGCGACCTGACCCATGCAGATCGAGCAGACTGACCTACCCGGCGTTCTTATCCTGACGCCCCGCCGTTTCGGCGATTCCCGCGGCTGGTTTTCCGAGGTGTGGAATCGCCAGACCCTTGCCGCCAACGGCATCGATATGGATTTCGTGCAGGACAACCACTCCATGTCCGCCACTGTCGGCACGGTGCGCGGACTGCATTTCCAATCGCCGCCCCACGCGCAGGACAAGTTGGTTCGTTGCGGTGTGGGCGTGGTGTTCGACGTGGCGGTGGATATTCGCAAGGGTTCGCCCACCTATGGTAAATGGATCGGTGTGGAACTGTCTGCGGAAAACGGGCGGCAGTTGCTGATCCCCAAGGGGTTTCTGCACGGCTTCGCAACCCGCGCCCCGAACAGCGAACTGCTTTACAAATGCTCTGACGTCTATGCGCCTGATTGCGATGGTTCGGTACGCTTCGATGACCCCGACATTGGCATCGACTGGGGCATTGATGCCGGCAGTGCCATCCTTTCGGAAAAGGATGCCAAGGCGCCATTCCTGAAAAACTTCGACAGCCCGTTCGTCTGGGAGGGCGGCAAATGAAACTTCTCGTCACCGGCGGCGCCGGGTTCATCGGTTCTGCCGTGGTGCGTCAGGCCATCCGTGATGGCCATGCCGTCGTCAACGTCGACAAGCTGACCTATGCGGGCTGTATCGACAATGTGAAGTCGGTGGCGAACAGCCCCAATTATTCATTCGAACAGGCCGATATCTGCGACCGCGCGGCAATGGATGCCATTCTGGCAAAGCACAAGCCCGATGCGATCATGCATCTGGCTGCCGAAAGCCATGTCGACCGGTCGATCGACGGGCCGTCGGCGTTTATCGAGACGAACATCACCGGCACCTACACCATGCTGGAAGCTGCCCGCGCCTATTGGGTTGCACAGGGCAGGCCTGCGGATTTCCGTTTCCACCACATCTCGACCGACGAAGTGTTCGGGTCACTGGGGGACGAAGGCCAATTTACCGAAACTACGCCCTACGATCCGCGCAGCCCCTATTCGGCATCCAAGGCGGCATCCGACCATCTGGTGCGGGCCTGGCACGAAACCTATGGTCTGCCCGTGGTGCTGACCAATTGTTCCAACAATTACGGCCCGTTCCACTTCCCCGAAAAGCTGATCCCGGTCGTGATCCTGAAGGCGCTGGCGGGGCAGCCGATCCCGGTTTACGGCAAGGGCGAAAACGTCCGCGACTGGCTGTATGTCGAGGATCACGCCGACGCGCTGCTGTTGGTCGTGCAGAAGGGCACGGTCGGGCGCAGCTACAACATCGGTGGCGAAAACGAACGCCGCAACATCGATCTTGTGCGCACGATCTGCGAAATCCTCGACCGGCGGAAACCGAAGACCAAGGGTTCCTATGCTGACCAGATCACCTTTGTAACGGACCGACCCGGCCACGATGCGCGCTATGCCATCGACCCTTCCCGCATCCGCGAGGAACTGGGCTGGCGGCCCTCGGTCACGGTCGAACAGGGCTTGGAAAAGACTGTCGACTGGTATCTGGCGAACGAGGAATGGTGGCGGGCGCTTCAGGATCGCGAAGGCGTCGGCCAGCGGCTTGGGGCCAAGGCATGAAGCTGCTGGTCTTCGGGCGGACGGGGCAGGTGGCAACGGAACTTGCCCGCGCCACACCCGTGCGCGGGATCGATGCGGACTATATGGGCCGCAATCGTGCCGACCTGACCGATCCTTCTGCCTGTGCCGACATAGTCGCCCGCACGGATGCTGACATCATTATCAACGCTGCGGCCTATACGGCTGTCGATGCTGCCGAAACGGATGAAGCGACGGCGCAGCTTGTGAATGGCGATGCGCCCGGTGCAATGGCGCGGGCGGCCGCGGCGCGCGGTCTGCCGTTCCTGCACATCTCGACCGATTATGTTTTTCCAGGCGGCGGCACAGACCCCTGGACCGAGGATATGGCCACCGGCCCGCTTGGTGCCTATGGCCGCACCAAACTGTCGGGTGAGGAGCAGGTGCGCGCAGCCGGGGGTGATCATGTCATCCTGCGCACGGCATGGGTTTTTTCCGCGCATGGCAAGAATTTCGTCAAGACCATGCTGCACCACGGTGCCCTGCGCAACGAACTGACCGTCGTTGACGACCAGCGCGGCGGGCCAACGGCGGCGGCGGATATCGCGCTGACGCTGGTGACCATCGCGCAGGCTTTCCATGACGGTCGCGGCGTTTCAGGCACCTTCCATTACGCGGGTTCGCCCGCCTGCACATGGGCTGATTTTGCCGAAGCGATCTTTGCTGGCAGCAGCCTGCCGAAGAAGCCGACGGTAAAACGCATACCCACATCAGCCTATCCGACGCCCGCCGTGCGCCCCCCGAACTCCGTTCTGGACTGCACGCGCGTCAAGGCGACCTATGGCATCGAACAACCCGACTGGCAGATGGGCCTTGCCCGCGTGCTCAAGGAACTGGAGACATCGAAATGACCGTGAAATCGCGCAAGGGCATCATTCTGGCGGGCGGTTCCGGCACGCGGCTTTACCCGATCACCCATGCCGTGTCGAAGCAGATGCTGCCGCTTTATGACAAGCCGATGATCTATTACCCGCTGTCGGTGCTGATGCTGTCCCATATCCGCGAAGTGGCGATCATTTCCACGCCCCGCGATCTGCCGCAGTTCCGCGCGCTTCTGGGCGATGGCAGCGATTGGGGCATGCGGTTCGAATATATCGAACAGCCCTCGCCCGACGGGTTGGCGCAGGCCTATCTTCTGGCCGAGGATTTCCTGGATGGTGCGCCTTCGGCCATGGTGCTGGGTGACAATGTGTTTTTTGGCGAAGGACTTTCCGACAAGCTGAAGGCCGCAGATGCCCGGCAAAAGGGCGGCACGGTGTTCGGCTATCGGGTCAGTGATCCGGAACGCTATGGTGTGGTCGAATTCGATGCGACCGGAAAGGTGCTTTCCATCGTCGAGAAGCCGGAAAAACCGAAATCGAACTATGCGGTTACGGGCATTTACTACCTGGATGGCGATGCGCCCAAGCGTGCAAGGGCGATCAAGCCCTCGCCGCGCGGAGAGCTGGAGATCACCGATCTTCTGAACGCCTATCATGCCGACGGCGCGCTGAGTGTCGAACGCCTAGGCCGGGGATTCGCCTGGCTTGATACGGGGACGCATGAAAGCTTGCTGGAGGCGGCCGATTTCATCCGCACGATCGAACACAGGCAGAACCTGAAAGTCGGCTGCCCGGAAGAAATCGCATTCCTGAATGGCTGGATCGAGGCCGGAGCGCTTGAAAAGCTGGCGAAACCGTATCTCAAGACACAATATGGCCGATATCTGCTTCAGGTAGCCAAAGACGGCAGGGGCGAGTAATCGCCCAAGTCTGCCACGTTTCCAAAGCGCTTTGAACTTGCTTTGCATGCCTCAGTCTGGTAGCGCTAACGTGGCGAACATGCTGCGCTTTACCTTGCTTTCTGCAAGCAGCGGGGCAGAATTCCGTGGATGGCGGTCATCAGGCCGCGCCACCAAGGCGAGAAGACGAATTGACCTATAACTCCCCCCTCGGCAGCACGCTCCAGTCGGCCATACTGCATCACCTGCAATATTCCATCGGCAAGGATGCGCCGCATGCAAGCCTGTATGACTGGCGCATGGCGCTGTCCCTGGCCTTGCGCGACAGGATTGTGGAGCCGTGGTTCCGTTCGACCCGCCGCACCTACGCCGAAGATCGCAAGCGTGTTTATTACCTTTCGATGGAATTCCTGATCGGCCGAATCCTGGAAGATGCTGCGATCAACCTCGGCCTGCGGGAAGAGGCAGAGGCGGCGATGGCCGGGCTTGGCGCGGATTTCCATGCCGTGGTCGAGGATGAGCCGGACGCCGCACTGGGCAACGGCGGGCTTGGTCGTCTGGCGGCTTGCTATCTGGAATCTATGTCGACGGTAGGTTGCCCCGCCTATGGCTACGGTATCCGCTATGAACACGGGCTGTTCCGCCAGCGGTTCGAGGGCGGTCGCCAGGTAGAAGCGCCGGAGGACTGGCTGACCCAGCGCCATCCCTGGGAGTTCGAGCGGCCTGAAAGCGCCTATACGATCAGCTTCAAGGGAAGCGTGCAGACGCGCGACGGCAAGGAAGTATGGCAGCCCGGTGAAAGCGTCATCGCATCTGCCTATGATACCCCGGTTGTCGGCTGGCAGGGCAAATGGGCGAATACCCTGCGTCTGTGGGGGGCGAAACCCACGACGCTGTTCGATCTGGAACGATTCAACAGGGGCGACTATGCCGCTGCGGCAGAACCGGAGGCGCTGGCCCGCACCATCAGCCGGGTGCTTTATCCGGACGATACGACCTTTGCTGGCAAGGAACTGCGCCTGAAACAGGAATTCTTCCTGACCTCCGCCGCGCTGCAAGACATCATCCGCCGTTACCGCAAGGCACATGACGACATGCGCGGCCTGCCCGGCAAGGTGGCGATCCAGATGAACGACACCCACCCCGCATTGGCAGGGCCGGAACTGGTGCGCCTGCTTACCGACGATCATGGTATGGGTTTCGACGATGCGGTTGAAACTGCACAGGCCACACTGGGGTATACCAACCACACCCTTCTGCCCGAGGCGCTGGAGCGCTGGTCGACCTATCTGATGGGCACCGTGTTGCCGCGTCACATGCAGATCATCGAGCGTATCGATGACTGGCACCGCCGCAATTATCCCAGGCGGCCCGCGCATGTGTCCGTCGTCGCCAACAACGAAGTGAAGATGGGCGAGCTTGCCTTCATCATGTCGCACAAGGTGAACGGTGTTTCGGCGCTGCACACCGAACTGGTGAAGAAGAACCTGTTCCCCGATCTCGACCGACTGCATCCGGGGCGGATCATCAACCAGACCAACGGCGTCACCCCCCGCCGCTGGATGAAGCTGGCGAATCCGGCCCTGTCGAAACTGATAACCGATACGGTCGGCGCCGGCTGGGAAGATGATCTGGACAAACTGCGCAAGCTGGAAGGCCATGTGAATGACAAGGCATTCCTTGATGGCTTCGCGGCGGCCAAGCGACAGAACAAGGCCGCATTGGCCGACTGGATTGCGGAAACCTGCGGCGTGACGGTCAGCCCCGATGCGCTGTTCGATGTGCAGGTGAAACGTATTCACGAATACAAGCGGCAGCTGCTGAACATCCTGCAAACCATCGCGCAATGGGATGCGATCCGTCGCGCTCCAAAAGCAGACTGGGTGCCACGGGTAAAGATCTTTGGTGGTAAATCGGCACCCGGCTATGCCGTTGCCAAGGAAATCGTGCATCTCATCAACGATGTCGCGCGGCTCGTGAACAACGACCCCGTGATCGGGGATCGCCTGAAAGTGATCTATCCGGCGAACTATAATGTCTCGATGGCGGAAAAGCTGATCCCCGCTGCCGATCTGTCGGAACAGATTTCCACGGCGGGCAAGGAAGCATCCGGCACCGGCAACATGAAGTTCGCCATGAACGGCGCGCTGACCATCGGCACACTGGACGGGGCCAACGTGGAAATCCGCGAACAGGTCGGGGCCGAGAATTTCTTTCTGTTCGGCATGACCGCAGATCAGGTGATCGAACGTCGCAAGAACGTGGAACACGCCCGTCACGCGATAGAAAGCTGCCAACCGCTGAAGGACGTGCTTCAGATGCTGGTCGAGGGGCGTTTCAGCCCGGAACAGCCGGATCGGTATCATGGCGTTGTCGACCGCATCTGGCGGCACGACTATTTCCTCGTGGCTTCCGATTTCGCCGACTATCTGCGCGCGCAGGCAGAAGTGGATGTCGCCTATCGTGACAGCGCCCGTTGGATGAAAATGGCCGCGCTGAATACCGCGCGGATGGGATTCTTTTCCTCTGATCGCTCGATACGTGGTTACATGGACGAAATCTGGTCGATCACCTCAGCCCTGTAGGGAGGACCTCGGATGGCAAAACGCCCGCAGCCGGAAATTCAGACACTTGTCGATGAAGGAACCGCGCGGGCGATTGCCAGCGGCACCCACGGCGATCCGTTCTCGGTTCTGGGGCTGCACCAGCGAGGTGAAAAATGGCTGCTGACCGCGTTTGTGCCGGGGGCAGAAAACGTTACAGCGCTTCATGGGCGATCAAAAACGGCGCTGTCACAAGTGCAGGGTACAGACGGGCTTTTCGCGGGCCTGTTGCCAAAAAAGGCTGACTACCGCCTTGCCGCCAGCAATGCAGACTCCTCCTGGGAATTCGACGATCCGTTCCGGTTCGGTCCGGTCTTGGGCGAGATGGACGAATACCTGCTGGGCGAAGGCACGCACCGCCGCATGTGGCAGGCACTTGGCGCGCATGTCATTACCCATGAAGGCGTGCGTGGTGTGCATTTCGCCGTCTGGGCCCCGAACGCATCCCGTGTATCGGTGGTTGGCGATTTCAACATCTGGGATGGCCGCCGTCATCCCATGCGTCGCCGCGGGGCGACCGGCGTGTGGGAGATGTTTGTCCCCGGTCTTGGCGAAGGTACGATCTACAAATACGAAATCCGGGACCATGGCGGCGCGCTGATGCCGCTGAAGGCCGATCCTGTCGGGTTCGGGTCCGAACACCCGCCACGCACCGGATCTGTGGTGCGGGACATCACGGGCGCAAAGTGGTCCGACGGCGCATGGATGAAATCGCGCGCGAAGAAGCATGCCATCGACGCGCCTATGTCGATCTACGAAGTACATATGGGAAGCTGGCGCAAGGCCGACAATGGCGCGCGCGCCTTGTCCTATCTGGAACTGGCCAGCCAGCTTGTCGACTATGCCGCCGACATGGGTTTCACCCATATCGAGATGATGCCAATCAGCGAGTTTCCTTTTGACGGCTCATGGGGCTATCAGCCGGTCGGCATGTTCGCACCCACGATCCGCTATGGAACGCCGTCGGAATTCCGAAGCTTTGTCGAGGCAGCCCACAAGAAGGGCCTTGGCATTCTGCTCGACTGGGTGCCGGGTCACTTCCCGACCGACCAGCACGGGCTGGGCCGCTTTGACGGAACTGCACTTTACGAACATGCTGATCCCAAGGAAGGTTTCCATCAGGACTGGAACACCCTGATCTACAACTACGGCCGGGTCGAGGTTTCCAACTATCTGATCTCCAACGCTCTTTACTGGCTGGAGGAGTATCATCTGGACGGCCTGCGTGTGGATGCCGTGGCATCCATGTTGTACCGCGACTATTCGCGACAGGAAGGGCAGTGGGTTCCCAACCGTGATGGCGGACGCGAGAACTATGAGGCGATCGCCCTGCTGCAAAACATGAACAAGGTCAGCTATGGCGAGGTGCCCGGCATCGTGACGGTGGCCGAGGAAAGCACTGCTTTTTCCGGCGTATCACGCCCGGTCGATCATGGTGGCCTGGGTTTCGGTTACAAGTGGAACATGGGCTGGATGAACGACACCCTGTCCTACATGCACAAGGAACCGGTCCATCGGAAGTATCATCACCACCAGATGACCTTTGGCCTGCACTACGCCTGGTCTGAAAACTACATCTTGCCGATCAGCCATGATGAGGTGGTGCATGGCAAGGGCAGCATGATCGCCAAGATGCCGGGGGATGGCTGGGAAAAGTTCGCCAACCTGCGCGCCTATTACGGTTTCATGTGGTCGCATCCGGGCAAGAAGCTTCTGTTCATGGGGCAGGAATTCGCCCAGGGGCAGGAATGGAACCAGGCCCGCAGCCTTGACTGGCATCTTCTGGACATCGCTGAACACAAAGGCATGCAGTCGCTGGTTCGCGACCTGAACGCGCTTTATCGCGGCACCCCCGCGCTGCATGTCAATGACACAAGGCCCGAAGGTTTCGACTGGCTGGAAGCGAACGACGCCGAAAACTCGATCTACGCCTTTGTGCGCAAGGGTGGGCCGAAAGATCCGAAAGTGGTCGTTGCGCTGAACTTCACCCCGGTAGAGCGGCAGGGCTATCGCGTAGGCCTGCCTGACGCCGGGCACTGGAAAGAAGTGCTGAACACCGATGCCGCAATTTACGGTGGCGGCAATCGCGGCAACGGCGGCGGCGTTACGGCGGAACCGACGCCATGGCACGGGCAGAAGCAATCTGCCGCAATAACACTGCCGCCCTTGTCAGCGGTCATCTTCATGCAGGGCTGACCTGCGATCGATCCAGGGAGGGATACGATGCAACCAAAACCGAATGCGCGCCTGTCGTCGCAGGCCATGGCTTTCGTCCTGGCGGGCGGTCGCGGGTCGCGCCTGAAGGAACTGACGGACCGCCGCGCCAAGCCTGCGGTCTATTTTGGCGGCAAGACCCGGATCATCGACTTTGCCCTGTCGAACGCGCTGAACTCCGGTATCCGCAAGATGGCCATTGCCACGCAGTACAAAGCGCATTCACTGATCCGTCACGTTCAGCGCGGATGGAACTTCTTTAGGGCGGAACGCAACGAATATCTGGATATCCTGCCTGCATCGCAGCGCATGGACGAAGTGAACTGGTATCGCGGCACCGCCGATGCCGTGGCGCAGAACATCGACATCATCGACAGCTACGATGTGAAATTTGTGGTCGTTCTGGCGGGTGACCATATCTATAAAATGGACTACGAGGTGATGCTGCGCCAGCATGTCGACAGCGGCGCGGATGTGACCATCGGTTGCCTGACCGTGCCAAGGATGGAGGCGACCGCATTCGGTGTGATGCATGTCGACAAGACCATGCGCATCACCGATTTTCTGGAAAAGCCGAAGAATCCTCCGTCCATCCCTGGCGATCCGGATCATGCGCTGGCCTCGATGGGCATCTATGTCTTTGACTGGGCATTCCTGCGCGACCTGCTGCAGCGCGACATGGCTGATGACAATTCCAGCCATGATTTCGGTTTCGATCTGATCCCCGAGATTGTGAAGAACGGCAAGGCAGTGGCGCACAGGTTTTCCGACAGTTGCGTCAAGGCGGGGCTGGAAACCGAACCCTACTGGCGGGATGTGGGAACGATCGATGCCTTCTGGCAGGCCAATATCGATCTGACCGACTTTGTCCCGAAGCTGGATATCTATGACAGCTCCTGGCCGATCTGGACCTATGCCGAACTGGTCCCCCCCGCCAAGTTCATCCATGACGAAGACGGCCGCAGGGGTTCGGCGATTTCGTCACTCGTGTCAGGTGATTGCATCGTGTCCGGTTCGGAAGTGCGCAATTCGCTGCTGTTTACGGGTGTGCGGTCGCACAGCTTCTCGTCGCTCGAATATGTTGTCGCGCTGCCTTATGTGACCGTGCACCGCAAGGCACAGCTGAAGAACTGCGTGATCGACCGTGGCGTAATCATCCCGGAAGGGCTGGTTGTGGGCGAAGATGCGGAAGCAGACACAAAATGGTTCCGCCGCACCGATTCCGGTATTGTGCTGATAACGCAGGATATGCTTGACCAGAGGGCGAAGGCGCTCGGGTAAGCTACAGCGGGAAGGCGGATATGGCGGGCAAGGTTCTCTCGGTCGCATCGGAATGTGTGCCGCTGGTCAAGACCGGCGGTCTGGCCGATGTCGTGGGGGCCCTGCCCGCCGCCCTTGCGCCCATCGGCTGGGACATGCGGGTGCTGATGCCGGCCTATCGCAGCATCCGCAAGCATCTTGACGGCATGGCCCAGGTTTGGGCCAACGATGATCTGTTCGGGGCGCCGGGGCAGGTGTTGTCGGGCAGGATCGAAGGCATCGACATGCTGCTGCTGGATGCGCCCCATCTGTATGACCGCGATGGCGGCATCTACAACGGGCCGCAGGGCGATCACCCCGACAACCCGATCCGCTTTGGCGCACTTAGCTGGGTTGCAGCCCAAATCATGCAGGCGGGACTATCCGATGGCTGGATGCCCGATGTCCTGCACGCCCATGACTGGCAGGGCGGGTTTGCGCCCGCCTATCTGCGGTATTCCGGCAGCCAGAAGCGCAGTGTTATCACGGTGCACAATATCGCGTTTCAGGGCTGGGCGCCGGGTCATCTGATCCATGCCCTGCGGCTGCCGCCGCATGAATTCCATGCCGGTGCGCTGGAGTACTGGGGGCAGCTGTCTTCGCTCAAGGCAGCGCTGGTCACGGCGGATGTCATCACCACCGTCAGCCCGACCTATGCCGAGGAACTGATGCGCCCGGAATTTGGCATGGGGCTGGAAGGGATCATCGCACAGCGCGCAGACCGGGTGCATGGCATTCTGAACGGCGTCGATACAGCCGTCTGGAACCCGGAAGCTGACGAAGAAATCACCGCCTATTCCGCCAGAATCATGCGGAAAAAGGCCGAAAACCGCAAGGCTCTGCTGGCAGAATTCAACATGGGCGATGTGCCCGGCCCGCTGGCGATCATCGTCAGCCGACTGACCCATCAGAAAGGCATCGATCTGCTTCCCGCTGTTCTGCCCGGATTCATCGAGGCGGGCGGCGGGTTGGCTGTGCTCGGGTCCGGCGATCCGGCGCTGGAAGAGGCGATGCGCCACGCAGCCTGGCAGTTCCCCGGCCGGGTGGGTCTGCACATCGGTTATGACGAAGGGTTGAGCCACCGCATGTTCGGCGGTGGTGATGCCGTTCTGGTGCCGTCCCGGTTTGAACCCTGTGGGCTGACGCAGATGTACGGCCTGCGTTATGGTACCATCCCGGTTGTCGCGGCGACCGGCGGACTGGCCGACACTGTTGTAACGGCCAATCCCGCAGCGATGTCTGCGGGCGTGGCGACAGGCATCACCTTCCACCCGACCGATGCCACGGCGTTTGGACAGGCGTTGCGCAGGCTTTCGATGCTGTATGCCGACCCGAAGGCCTGGGCGATGCTTCAGCGCAACGCGATGAAACAGCCGGTCGACTGGGCGGCCTCTGCCAGCGCCTATGCGGCACTTTACACCGGTGGCATTTCGGCATGACCGCGCTTGGCGTGCTTCCGGCACGGCTTTCCAATCATCCCGTCACGGCGGGCCGTCCCTGGCCACTAGGCGCGACCTTCGATGGAGAAGGTGTGAACTTCGCCGTTTTCTCGGCCAATGCGCAAAAGATCGACCTGTGCCTGTTTTCCGAAGATGGCCGTCGGGAGCTGGCGCGCATTCCCTTCCATGAACGCGATGGTGATGTCTGGCATATGCATCTGGGCGGTTTGCCACCCGGAACGCATTACGGGTTCCGCGCCCATGGCCCCTATGCGCCCGAGGCGGGCCAGCGCTTCAACCCGAACAAGCTGTTGCTTGATCCCTATGCCAAGCAGCTTGGCGGCAGGTTGAAATGGTCGGACGCGCTGATGGGTTACCGCATCGGCAGCCCGCGCGCTGACCTGTCGTTCGATACGCGTGACAGTGCCTTTGCCATGCCGAAATCGGTGGTGGTTGACCCCAGCTTTCAATGGGCAGGCGACCGTGCTCCACGCACCGCAATTGCCGAAAGCTTGATCTACGAAACACATGTCAAGGGCATGACAGCGCAGTATCCCGGCGTGGATCGCGGGCTGCGCGGCACTTACCTTGGCCTGTCTTCGGAACCCGTGCTGGACCACCTGACAAAGCTGGGTGTGACGGCGGTGGAACTTTTGCCGGTTCATGCCTTTATCGATGACCGCTTCCTGATAGCGCGAGGATTGCGCAATTACTGGGGCTATCAGACCATCGGCTTTTTTGCCCCCGAACCGCGATACATGTCGCAGAACGCGGTCTGGGAATTTCAGACCATGGTGCGCCGGTTCCATCACGCCGGAATCGAGGTGCTGCTTGACGTGGTCTACAACCATACCGGCGAGGGTGATGAACAGGGCCCGACCCTGTCGTTCCGGGGGTTGGACAACCGATCCTATTACCGGCTGACGAATGGCGGTCGGCACTATGAAAACTACACTGGCACAGGCAACACGCTGAACCTGTCACATCCCATGGTTTTGCGGATGGTCATGGACAGCCTGCGTTATTGGGTCGAAGTCATGCATGTCGATGGCTTCCGCTTCGATCTGGCCAGCGTGCTGGCCCGCGAGATGCACGGCTTTGATCCGGGCGGCGGCTTCATGGATGCGATCCGTCAGGACCCGGTTCTGGGTCGGGTCAAGCTGATCGCCGAACCTTGGGACATCGGGCCTGGGGGCTACCAGCTTGGTAATTGGCCGCATCCGTTCATGGAATGGAACGACCGCTTCCGTGACGGCGTACGAAGATTCTGGCGGGGCGATGCCCTGATGACCGCCGATCTGTCGAAACGGCTGCTGGGCTCGGCAGAGCTTTTCGACCGCGACGGGCGGGCGGCGACGGCTTCGGTGAATTTTCTTACAGCGCATGACGGTTTCACCCTTACCGATCTGGTCAGTTTTGTCGCCAAGCACAACCTTGCCAATGGCGAGGACAATCGCGACGGCACGAACGACAATCACTCTGACAACGCGGGGGTGGAGGGGTCGACGAAGGATGCCGCGATCCTTGCCGCACGGTCCCTGCGCCGCCGCAACCTGATGGCCACGCTGCTTCTGTCGCAGGGCACGCCAATGATGCTTGCGGGCGATGAGGTAGGCAATTCGCAGGATGGCAACAACAATGCCTATGCCCAGGACAATCCCATCGGCTGGATCAACTGGGAAAAGGGCGACACGGCCTTTCTGGCGTTCTGTCAGCGTCTCACGGCATTGCGCCGCGCCCATCCGGTGCTGCGGCAGCGTGGCTTCCTGCACAGCAACATACGTGACTCCGACGGCAAGCCCGATCTGCAATGGTGGCGGCCCGACGGCACCTCACCACAGCCCGGCGACTGGCATGACCCGAACTGGAAAACACTTTGTGTCGAGATGCGGATGTCGGCCGAGGGGGCTGAAGGTCTGCACAGCGATGACGTGATTTTTGCCGTGTTCAATGCGGGCGGTGATATTTCGATCAAGCTGCCGTCGCTTTCCAACGGTCGGTGGCAGATGGTGCTGGATACCACCAGGCCCGCCACACCCGCCGAAGCTGTCCCCACCCCGGAAGTCACCGCGCCTGCGACCTCTGTCATGGTCTTTGCGCGCCTCAAGCCCTGAGAGGTTCTCATGCGTATCCTTACCGTCGCCACCACCCCGTTTGAAGGTCAGCGCCCCGGCACCTCGGGCCTGCGCAAGAAAACACGGGTGTTCATGCAGCCGCATTTTCTGGAAAATTTCGTGCAGGCAATCTTTGACGGGATCGGTGGTGTAGCCGGCAAGGTGCTGGTCCTTGGCGGCGACGGGCGCTTTTTCAACGAAGCGGCGGCGCAGACCATCCTGAAAATGGCTGCCGCGCAAGGTGCCAAACGGGTTATTGTCGGACGGAATGCACTGCTGTCCACCCCGGCAGCCAGCCACCTGATCCGCCTGAACAAGACCGACGGCGGCATCATCATGTCAGCCAGCCACAACCCCGGCGGCCCGGACGAGGATTTCGGTGTCAAATTCAACATGGCCAATGGCGGTCCTGCACCGGAAGCAGTGACAGAGGCCATGTTCGGTCACACGAAAACCCTGACGGAATATCGCATCGCCGAAGCGCCCGATATTGATCTGGCGAAGATCGGGCGTGCCGGCTTGGGCGAAATGGTCGTCGACGTGGTTGATCCTGTTGCAGATTATGCCGCGCTGATGGAAAGCCTGTTCGATTTCCCCGCGATCCGGTCGATGTTTGCTGCGGGCTTCCGTATGCGTTTCGACGCGATGTGTGCCGTGACCGGCCCTTATGCGACAGAGATACTGGAAAACCGGCTGGGGGCCGCGAAGGGCACGGTTGTGCATGGTACGCCGCTGCCAGATTTCGGCGGCATGCATCCTGACCCGAACCCGGTCTGGGCCAAGGAACTGATGGATGAGATGTTCGGTGCCCATGCCCCCGATTTCGGGGCGGCATCGGATGGCGACGGCGATCGCAACATGATCGTCGGGCAAAACACCTATGTCAGCCCGTCCGACAGCCTTGCCGTGCTTGCCGCCAATATCCAGCTTGCCCCCGGTTATCGTGCCGGACTTAAAGGCGTGGCGCGGTCGATGCCTACCTCAGGCGCGGCGGACCGTGTGGCGGCATCGTTGGGCGTCGAGGCGCATGAAACCCCGACGGGATGGAAATTCTTTGGCAACCTTCTGGATGCGGGCCGCGCCACCATCTGTGGTGAGGAAAGCTTTGGCACCGGATCGGATCATGTGCGCGAAAAGGATGGGCTGTGGGCCGTTCTTCTGTGGCTGAACGTGCTGGCGGCCCGCAAGGAAAGCGTGGCGGAGATCCTTACAGAACACTGGCAAAAGTTCGGTCGCAACTACTATTCCCGGCATGACTTCGAGGCGATTGAAACAGGGGCCGCCAACGCGATGATGACGGCGCTTCGTGACAAGCTGCCAGGTTTGCCCGGCACGGTGATCGAAGGGCGCAAGGTCAGTGCCGCCGATGATTTCGCCTACAGCGATCCGGTCGATGGTTCGGTATCGAAAGGGCAGGGCGTCCGGGTGATTTTCGAGGACGGAGCGCGGTTTGTACTGCGCCTGTCAGGCACCGGAACCGAAGGTGCGACGCTTCGGCTGTATCTGGAACGCTATGAACCGGGGAATGGCGACCTTGGCCTTGATCCGCAGGTGGCGCTTGGCCCGATCATCCGTGCAGCACATTCGGTCGCGCAGATCGAAAAGCACACCGGGCGCACCCAACCGGATGTGACGACCTGAGCGTCAGGCCGATTTCATGAAGGCGGTCTGGTCAATAAGATAGCGCAGGCTCAGCGGAATGGCCGCTGCGCCCAGCGTCCGCGCATCGGGGCCGACCGAACCTTCGCGGATATTGGGCGGGTCGATTCCGGCCAGGTTCAGTTTGCCCAGCAGGGCAACGGTTCTGCCCGTCAATTCGGCGCGTATCTCTTTGGGTAACCAGCCGTCGATCATCACCGCTTCCAGATCGATGACGGTGCAGGCCGACAGGATCGCATGCGCAAGGCCGGTCGCGGCTTCCTCGAGCCATTGATCCAGGATATCGGGCGGAATTGACCAACCGTCAGGTCCTTCCCAAAGCTGTCCACCGCTTTTTCCTGCGTCATTCAGACGGCTTTCGAGCGAGGCGAGCGAAGCGACATTGATAAGCTGGCGCATCGCGCCATCCGGTCCGGGAACGGGCATCGAACCGATTGCGGCGGCATTGCCGGTTCGTCCTGTGTAAAGCTGGCCATTCAGCACAAGCCCGCCGCCGATGAAGTGCCCGACGTAGAAATAAAGGAAGTCGCGCGGACGTTCGCCTTTGCCAAACACCAGTTCGGCGCCACAGGCGGCAGAGGCGTCGTTCTGAAGGAAGACCGGAATATCGCAGGCTGCGGTAATCTCGGCCTGGATGTCATGGTTTCGCCAGGCATCCATGTCGGCTTGTGGTGCGCCCACATACTGCGCCCATTGCCACATCTGGAACGGCATCGCGATACCAAGCCCGGCCACTCTGTCGCGCAGTTTCTTCGGAAGGGTCCGGGTCAGGCCGGGAACGGACTGGCGGACAAAATCCACGACAGCGGCGGGGGTTGGATAGCGATAGGTTTCGCGCAAGGTTCCGACGGGGTTACCCAGAAAATCCACAAGCGTCAGGTCGACACTGCGGCGGCCGATCTTGAGCCCAAAGAAATAGGCCCCGTCCGCTGCCAGCGACATCGGCACCGAAGGCTGCCCGATCTTTCCCCGGATCGGCTCCCCCCGGATCAGCAGGCCGTCAGATTCCAGCGCCCGCATGATGACAGAAACGGTCTGCGCGGAAAGCCCCGTGATCCGGGCAATATCGGATTTCGACAGCGGGCTTTGACGGACAAGCGACAGCACGAGCCTTTCGTTATAGGCGCGCATGCCGCTTTGGTTCGACCCGCGCAAACCTGCGCTGTCACCGATGCTGCGTTCTGCGCTTGTGGCCATCGCCTCTGACAATTTCTCCCCCCAAGAAACCTCGCGTGCCGGATTCTTGCGACACAGTCTTTCAAACACTGTGCGGTGGGAAAGAATTTTCTGTCAATACTAAATCACATTGATTTATTAATCTTGACGCATCAATGGGAATCAGCTTTTCTTTTGCCAGCACGCGAAAACCTGAAAGGTGGAAGCGATGCAGATGGGTGGCAAGTCCACCCAACCATATGGGAGGAACTTTCGTGACCAAAATCAAATCTTCGGCGCTGATCAGCGCTGCTGCGCTTGCGCTTCTGTCGGCCGCTCCGGCGATGGCAGCCGACCTGACCTGCCTGATCACCAAGAACAACACCAACCCCTTCTTCGTGAAGATGAAAGAGGGTGCAGAGGCCAAGGCAACCGAACTGGGAATGGATTTCCAGGCCTTTGCCGGTGAAAAGGACGGCGACGCTGCCCCGCAGATCACCGCGATCGAAAACTGCGTTGCCAGCGGTGCCAAGGGTATCCTGATCACACCGTCGAACGACTCGGTCGGCCCGGCGCTGAAAGCCGCGCGTGAAGCAGGCATTCTGGTCATCGCGCTCGACACGCCGCTGGCCGACGCCGAAGCACAGGACATGACCTTTGCAACCGACAACTTCCAGGCTGGCCTTCTGATCGGCCAGTGGGCTGCCGCCACGATGGGCGAAGGCGCCGCCACCGCCAAGATCGCGATGCTGGACATCAACAAGGACAACATCTCGGTCGACGTGCAGCGTGACACGGGCTTCCTCAAGGGTTTTGGCATCGAAGTGCCGGACCTGACCGTGATGGGTTCCGAAACTGACCCGCGTGTGATCGGACACGAAACCTCGGACGCGAACCCCGAAGGCGGTCTGCGCGCGATGGAAAACCTGCTGGCGAAAGACCCGGACATCAACGTGGTCTACACCATCAACGAACCGGCTGCCGAAGGTGCCTATCAGGCGCTGAAGAACGCTGGCAAGGAAGCCCAGGCGATCATCGTTTCGGTTGACGGCGGCTGCCCTGGTGTTGCTTCGGTCAAGTCCGGCGTCATCGGCGCGACTTCTCAGCAGTATCCGCTGCTGATGGCGTCCAAGGGTGTCGAAGCGATCGCTGCTTTCGCAAAGGATGGCACCAAGCCGACAGCTTCGGAAGGCCTGACCTTCTTCAACACCGGTGTGAACCTTGTCACCGACAAGCCGGTCGAAGGTGTGGAATCGATCGACTCGACCAAAGGCACAGAACTCTGCTGGGGCTGAAGCCACGCGCTGACGTGACAACCCGATAACGAGCAGGCAAAGGGCGATGTTACAGTCGCCCTTTGTATATCCGGCTGGCACAGCTAATTTCGTGCTATGAAAAAATACCGACGGCACATTCATTGTGAGGGGGCAACTGAAACAATGAGCGACCAGGAAGCACCAACCAAAACCATATCGGATTTCGAGGCCAAACTAAGCGATGCCGACAAGTCCGTCGCGAGCTTCGAAAAAGACGACAAGACCTTCGTCCATGTTCTTCGCAATGTTCTGCGCCGCAATCCGACGATGATCCCGGCACTGGTGCTGATCATCTCGATCATCGCTTTTGGGCTGATTGCCCCCCGCTTTCTTGGCGTCGGTGCACTTTCCACCGTGCTGAAACAGGTGACGGTCACCGGCTTCATCGCGCTGGCCCAGACGCTGATCATCCTGACCGCCGGTATTGATCTGTCAGTGGGCGCGATCCTTGTCGTCAGCTCGCTGGTCATGGGAAATCTGGCTGTTGTGACGGGCTTGCCGGTCATCCTTGCCGTTCTGATCGGTATGATTGTTGCGGGGCTGATGGGCCTGTTCAACGGGCTTCTGGTCACGGTCATGCGGCTGCCCCCGTTCATCGTGACGCTTGGCACCCTGTCGATCTTCGAGGCGCTGAAACTCTGGTATTCCCAGTCGGAATCGATCCGAAATGTCGATATCGAGGCAAAAGCTCAGGGCCTTCTATGGTTCGGAAAGAATATAAATCTTGGCGGTGCGGGTATCAGCTATGGCGGCGTCGCGCTGATCGTTCTGGCGGCGATCCTGTGGTATGTGCTGAACCACACGGCATGGGGGCGCCATGTCCATGCCATCGGGGACGATGCCGATGCGGCCATGCTGTCGGGTATCCACGTCAACAAGACGCTGGTTTCCGTTTACACCGTTGCCGGTCTGATCTGTGGCTTTGCCGCGTGGATTGCCATCGGCCGTGTTGGAACGATTTCTCCCATCGCGTTCGCGGATGTGAACCTTGCATCCATCACTGCCGTGGTGATCGGCGGCACCTCGCTGTTCGGCGGGCGCGGTTCGATCATCGGTTCGGTTCTGGGCGCCATGATTGTGGGCGTGTTCATCACCGGCCTGTCGCTGGCAGGGGTTGACGACTACTGGCAGAAATTCGCCGCGGGATGTCTTGTCATCATCGCTGTGGCGCTTGACCAATGGCTGCGGAGGGCTTCGCAATGAACGGGAGTGTCAAACCTATCCTTGAAGCCAAGGGTCTGATGAAACGCTATGGCACCGTCGTCGCCATGAGCGGGTGCGATTTCGACCTGCTGCCGGGGGAAATCCTGGCCGTCATCGGTGACAACGGTGCTGGAAAATCCACGCTGATCAAGGCGCTGTCGGGCGCTGTTACGCCCGACCATGGCAGCATCGAACTGGATGGCAAGCCAGTCAATTTCCGCACACCGGACGATGCCCGCGCCATGGGAATTGAAACCGTTTATCAGAACCTTGCCATGTCGCCCGCGCTGTCGATTGCCGACAATATGTTCCTTGGGCGTGAATGGCGCAAACCCGGGATCATGGGCTCGGTGTTTCGCAAGATGGACCGCGCGCGGATGGAAAAGTTTGCCCGTGACAAGTTAAGCGAACTGGGTCTGATGACCATTCAGGACATCACCCAACCGGTCGAAACCCTTTCCGGGGGCCAGCGGCAGGGCGTTGCGGTGGCGCGGGCTGCGGCCTTCGGGTCGAAAGTCGTGATCCTTGACGAACCGACGGCTGCACTGGGCGTGAAAGAAAGCCGCCGCGTGCTGGAACTGATCCGTGACGTGCGGGCGCGCGGCATTCCGATCATCCTGATCAGCCACAACATGCCGCATGTGTTCGAAGTGGCGGATCGCATCCATATCCACCGGCTAGGCAAGCGCCTGTGCGTCATCAAGCCGGGCGATTATTCGATGTCGGATGCGGTGGCTTTCATGACCGGCGCCAAGGCCCCCGAGGGGGTCGTGGCCGCCTGACCGTCACGCTTGGGGAGGCAGCAGACGGTCGTGCCGCGCGCCTGAAAGGGCGCGCGGCACATCATTTTCAGCCCATCACCTTTGTGCCCAGTCCGTGACCTTCGCCAGCGGGCTTTCCCTTGGCCCGGCGCAGTTCCTCGACCGACCTGACGCCAATGCGCACTGCCCCCTGCCAGTCCCGTGTTGCAACCTTGGGGTTTTTCAGCCGCTCGACCGCGGCGGGTATGGCATCGGCATATTGCGGCAGCCATTGCGCCTGCGCGACCAGCATTTCATCCACCATTTGCCAGACCTCCTCCGGTGTGCAGATCGCGCCTACCAGCGGATCGTGCAGCACGGCCTGTTTCAGCAGATCGACATCGCCTGTCATCGCGGCCCTCATCCCCATGCGCTGCACGCTGACCGATACGGAACAGGTCGCCGCACAGGCATCGGGCAGGGTGATGCCCTCGACCATATTGATACCGAAACGGTCGACAAAGCCGGGGCTTTCGATGATGCAGTCGACGGGCAGGTTGCGGATGACGCCGCCATTCCTGACATTGAAATGCCCGCGGTAAACACGGCCTGTTTCCAGCGCCTCAAGGATATGGCTGGCGTGTTCGTCGGTGCGGGAATAGCCGGACAGCGGCGCCCCTGCCTCTTCAAGAAACTTTGGAAAGTCCTGTTCGAACCAGTTCCGGTTTTCCGTGGAATAGCGAAGATACCCCCCCGTCTCGCCATGGATCCATTCGTCGGTGCTGATCCAGTCGGCGATCTCGTCCGGGCGTTTGCGATACCAGGGCAGGTATTCCGACAGATGCCCGTTCGACTCCGTCGAATAATAGCCAAAGCGTTTCAGCACATCGATGCGCACCTTTTCCTGTCGGGAAAACAGCGGATGCGCCTCGAATGCTGCCAGCAACTCGTCGCTGCCGACCTTCCGCCCCTTGTGGCGGATATCCAGATACCAGGTCTGATGATTGATGCCGGAACAGATGATGTCGATTTCATCCATCGGCAGGCGCAGGGCTGCGGCGATCTGGCGGTGGCCGTTCTGCACGCCATGGCACAGGCCCACGGTGTTCACTCCGCCGTGTTCAAGCGCGGCCCACGTCATCATTGCCATCGGATTGGCATAGTTCAGCAAGAGCGCGCCTGGCTCGGCGACCTCACGGATATCCTTACAAAACTCCATCATGGCCATGATGCCGCGCTGGGCATACATGATCCCGCCCGCGCAGATCGTATCGCCGACGCATTGATCCACCCCGTATTTAAGCGGAATACGGATATCTTCGGCAAAGGCTTCCAGCCCGCCGATGCGTACGCAGTTCATCACATAGCGTGCGCCCTCCAGCGCTGCGCGCCGGTCTGTCGTGGCGATGACCTTTGTCGGCAATCCGTTCACCTCGACAATGCGGCGGATGATCTGCGCGATCATGTCAAGGTTAGCGGCGTTGATGTCGGTCAGCGCGATTTCGACATCCGCGAATTCCGGCACCTTCAGGATGTCGGAAACCAGTTTCTTGGTGAAGCCGACGCTGCCCGCGCCGATGATGGTGATCCTGAAGCTCATGCCGGGACGTCCTGTTGCAGATGGGAAAGATAATCGCGGTGCGACAGGCAGCGCGGGGCGGCGGTGCGATATTCGGAAATCAGTGCCTTGGCCGTCGTCGCCGTGCGTGTCGCCATCGCCTGCGGAAGCGAGGCCCGCCCCGCAGAGCGCGGGATCAGGCCCAGCCCGTTCAGAACAGGCGTGTAAAGCTGTTCGGTGCAATGGGGCAGACCCAGCGGCAGCGGGCTAAAATCCGATGCCACCGGAACGCGCCGTTGCCAGGTCGCAAGACGGTCTTTCACCTGCGTCGGGTGGCTTGCCGCAATATCGCGCCAGAAAGCCGTATCGCGCCGTTCGCTGACATAATGCATCCGAACGAAATCACGATAATCGTCCACCTGCCGGGCTGCGGCGGCATTATAGGCGTCGCGGGTCATCCTGCCCGCCAGCGCCTCGGATAACCACAGCAGTTGAACCACCGAGCCGTGGATCGATGTCGCCTCCAGCGGTTCGATGAAGGATGAGGCCAGCCCCAGCGCCACACAGTTTCCGGTCCAGTTTTGCCGCAGCCGGCCGGCATTTATCCGGATGTCACCACGAGGCTCGACAGGTTTGCCCAAAGCGGCTTCGATTTCCTCTTTCGCCTGATCCATGCTGATGTGGGTGTCGGAAAAAACATAGCCGCAGCCATAGCGGCCCTGTGTGGGAATCTGCCACATCCAGCCGTTGCCCTGTGCCCATGCGCCGGTCACGGGACGGATCGGATCGTCATCGTCAATATCCAGCCAGAAGGGCAGTGCGCGGGTGATGGGAAGCACCGGCCGATAGCTTACAAATGGCACATCAAGCGCCCCGACCAGCACCCGACGAAACCCCGAACAGTCGATGTAAAGATCGGCGCTGACGCGCTGGCCGCTTTCCAAAAGCAGTGCGGCGATGCCGTTCTCTCCCGTCTCGACACCCGTCACCTGATCGTCGATCACCGTGACGCCGCGGCTGCATTTGCGCAGGAACTGCCCGGCGCGTGCCTGATCGAAGTGAAAGGCATGGTGCTGCGGCCCTGCGGGGATGATCCCGCCGTCAGCCTTGCGGGCATAGGGGCTGCGGCTTCCGTCGATCAGATGCTGGAACAGATGGGTTTCCTGCACAGGGCGGCCCTCTGCCACCTGATATGCGTCCAGCAGCGATCCGCGCCCCAGCCCCGCAACCTGATGCGGGTCATCGATGGGCCCGTCGTAGTGATGCCCCTGCCGCCGCCAGTCGCGATGCCGGATGCCCAGTTTGAACGTGCCGCCGATTTCGCGCAGGAATGCTGCCTCATCGATACCAAGGTGGCGCAGCAGGATGCGGAAGGCGGCGGTCGTCCCCTCGCCCACCCCGATCACCCCGAAACGCGAGCTTTCGATAACCGTGATTTCCGAAGCCGCCCCGGCGCGACGGGCCGCATCCTGCAGCACAAGCGCCGACAGCCAACCCGCCGTCCCGCCACCTAGGATGCAGATGCGCGCCGGAAAGGTCATGCCTCAACCCGCCTTGCGGCGCTTTGCCGGGCGGGCAAATTCCGGCAGCCAGTCGCCATGCGCGGCCAACAGGTCATCCACCAGTGCCCATATCTGGTCCAGATCGAGTTCCGCCGCCGTATGCGGATCGAGCATTGCCGCGTGATAAATGTGATCGCGGTTTTCCGTCAGCAGGGCCTGCACGGTCAGATCCTGCACGTTGATGTTGGTGCGCATCAGCGCGATCAGTTGCGGGGGGATGTCGTGCACGATGGTGGGTTGCAGACCATTGGCATCGACCAGCGTCGGCACCTCGATGGCGCAACCGTCGGGAAGTTGCGGGATGAAGCCGCGATTGGCGAAATTGCCGTAGATCACCGAAGGCTCACCCGTGACAACGGAATTGACGATCTCGCTCGCATATTCGTGGCTGGCATCGACCTTGATTTCCTTTGCCATACGATAGTCCTCGGCCTGCTTCTTCCAACGCTCGATGTTTTCGATGCAGCGCGTCGGATATTCGTCCAGCGGGATGCCGAATTTCTGGATCAGGTCCGGACGGTCGCGCTTGATGAACCAGGGCACGTATTCTGCGAAATGTTCGCTGGATTCCGTGACGAAATAGCCCAGCCGGGTCAGCATTTCGTACCGCACCTTGTTGGGGCACCGCGGATTCCAGTGGCTGGGCTTGGGGAAACGCCCTTCCCGGTAGCCTTTTAGCAGATCGGGATAAAGGTTGCGGAAGCTGCCGTCAGCCTGACGATGTTCGAAATGCAGATAGAAGGCCATATGGTTGATCCCGGCCGCGCGATAACGGATTTCCTCGACGGGGATATCAAGATCGCGGGCCAGCTCCCAGGCGGTGCCCTGAACAGAATGGCACAGGCCCACCTGACGGATCGCGGGATACTTCGCGGCGATCGCCCAGGTGTTGATCGCCATGGGGTTCACATATTGCAGCATGATTGCCTGCGGGCAAACCTGCATCATGTCCTCGCAGACCGACCACAGGTGCGGCACCGTCCGCAATCCGCGCATGATGCCACCGATGCCCAGCGTATCGGCGATGGTCTGACGCAGGCCGAATTTCTTTGGCACATCGAAATCGGTAATGGTGCAGGGATCATAGCCGCCCACCTGGAAGCACACCACGACGAAATCCGCACCGTCCAGCGCCTTGCGCTGGTCAGAGAACGTCTTTACCCGCGCCTTGCCGCCAAGACTTGTCGCCAGCTTGCCGACGACGATTTCGGATTCTTCCAGCCTTTGCGGATCGATATCCATCAACCGGATTTCGGCTGATGCAAGCGCGGGGCGTTGCAGGATGTCGCCAGCGATGTTCTTGGTGAAAACCGTCGATCCGGCGCCGACGAAGGTGATGACGGGGGTATTGGCCATGTCTTGCCTCATGTTGCAATGTCAAAGGCGGCGCGCACCAGACGCCGCGTGTAGTCGGTTTTCGGATTTTCGAGCACTTCGTCGACCGGGCCCTGTTCGACGATCTTGCCATGCAGCATGACCAGAACGCGGTGGCACAGGGCGCGCACCACTTTCAGGTCATGGCTGATAAACAGGTAGCTTAGCCCGCGTTCCTTTTGCAGCTTGCGCAAAAGCTCGATGATTTGCGCCTGCACGGACAGATCCAGCGCCGAGGTCGGTTCATCCAGCAGGATGAATTCCGGTTCCAGCGCGATGGCACGGGCGATGGCAAGCCGCTGGCGCTGGCCACCGGAAAATTCATGCGGAAAACGTGACAGGATATCGTCCGGCATACCGGCGTCGCGCAGTGCCTGTTTCACCCGTTCCAGCCGGTCGGCGCGGCTGGTGCCAATGCCGTTGACGATCAGCCCTTCCTCGATGATCTGGCGCACCGCCATGCGCGGGTTCATGCTGGAAAACGGATCCTGAAACACGATCTGCATCCGGCTGCGGAAGGGGCGCAGCTCCTTGCGGCTCAGGTTTTCGATCGATGCCCCCTCAAAGGCGACACTGCCTTTGTCCATCGGGATCAACCGCATCAGCGCCTGACCGAAGGTGGTCTTGCCCGATCCGCTTTCCCCGACCAATCCCAGTGTCTCGCCACGCTTCAGTGTCAGCGAAAGATTGTCCACCGCGACCAGTTCGGTCTTTTGTCCCCGGAACGCGCCGCCCTTTTTCATGGTAAAGCTGACGCGCACATCGCGTCCGTCCAGCACGGTTCCGGCGGCTTCGGAAATCGGCAGCGCGCGACCCTTCGGCTCTGACCCGAGGAGGCGCTTGGTATAGGCATGCTGCGGGTCGGAGAAAATGCGTTCGGTCGGACCTTCCTCCCGCACCTCGCCATGCTGCATCACATAGACATGCTGGGCGAACTGGCGGACCACGGTCAGATCATGGGTGATCAGGATGACCGCCATGCCAAGCCGTTCCTTCAGCTCGTCGATCAGTTGCAGGATCTGGGCCTGCACCGTCACATCAAGCGCCGTGGTGGGTTCATCCGCGATCAGAACATCGGGGCGATTGGCCAGCGCCATGGCGATCATCACCCGCTGCCTTTGACCACCTGAAAGCTGGTGCGGATACTGGCGCAACCGGGCGGTCGGATCGGGGATTCTGACTTCTTCCAGCAGTTCCAGTGCACGGGCCAGCGCGGCCTTTCGGTCCATTTTCTGATGCAGACGTAACACTTCTGCGATCTGGGCACCGATCGTATAGACCGGGTTCAGCGACGACATCGGTTCCTGAAAGATCATGGAAATCCGGTTGCCCCGAAGCTTGCGCATCTGTGTTTCCGACAGATGCGCCATGTCGGCGCCCTTGTAGAAAATCCGCGTCTCATCCCCAACCCGTGCGCGTTTCGACAGCAGCCGAAGCACGGCCCTTGCCGTGACGGACTTTCCCGATCCGCTTTCCCCGACCAGTGCTACGGTCTGTCCGCGTGCCACGGTAAAGGATACGTTGCGCACCGCTTCGATTACGCCGCCATCCACGCCGAAGCGGACGGAAACCTTGCGGGCATCGATGACGGCATCCTGTGGTGCGGGGTTCTGATCCAGTGCCATGCCTGCTGCCCTCAATACGGATCGACGGCGTCGCGCAGACCGTCGCCCAAAGCGTTGAAGGCAAAGACGGTCAGCAGCACGAAACCCACCGGCGCAAGGATCCAGGGATAGGACCCGATCACGCTGAAGGTGCCCGCGTCCTGCAACATCAAGCCCCAGGAAATCATCGGTGGTTTCACAGCTAGCCCCAGAAAACCAAGGAAACTTTCCAGCAGAACAATCGCCGGAATGCCAAGTGTGATCGACACGATGACATGGCTCAGCACATTGGGCAGGATGTGCCGGGTGATGATGCGCCAGTCACCTGCACCGATGGCCTGCGCAGCGCGCACGTAATCCACCCGCCGCAGCGCCATGGTCTTTGACCGCACCTCACGGCTGAGCTGTGCCCAGCCAAGGCCCACGATGACCAGCACGACAAAGGTCATGAACAGGCCCGGCGGTGCAGTAGCAGGGATCAGTGTCGCCAGCGCCAGGTAAAGCGGCAGTTGCGGGAAGGCGAGGATGATTTCCACGAACCGCTGGAACCACATGTCGAAGCGGCCACCGATATAACCCGAAACGATGCCGAGCAGGGTACCGATGATCGTGATCAGCGCGACTGATACCAACGCAAGCGCCAATGAAATGCGACTGCCGACAATTCCGCGTGACAGGATATCCCGCCCCAGCTTGTCGGTGCCCAAAAGATGCAGCGGTGTGCCGTCGGCAGATTGCACGAAATGGCGGCTGGCCGGTATCAGCCCGAAAAGTTTGTATTCCCAACCCTTTGCAAAGAACGCCAACCCCCGGGGGTCTTCATAGTCCGGCCCGATCAGGGGCTGAAAGGTGATCGGGTCAAGCTCCTCGCCCTCGACGATGGGATAGGCCACGGGGCCGCCGGACCATCCCAGCCGGTCGGGCGGTGCAAAGGACGTGCCGGACGCATCGGGGCGGACCGGCGCAAAGAAATCGGCAAAGACCGATACGAACAGAAGCATGCAAACAAGAACAAGGCCGATCATGCCCGGCAGCGAATGCCGGAACCGCCGCCAGACAAGGGCGCCATAGCTTTGATTGCGGCGCGACCCGGTGGACAGGCGCTGATCAGAGGTTTCCCCTGCGTGGATCACGGGATCGGTCATCAGGAATCCCCCCCGACACGGATACGCGGATCAAGCACCGCAAGCAGCAGATCGGCGATGATGTTGCCGATGATCAGCGTCGCCCCGAGGATCAGCAGCAAAGATGCCGTGACGAACACATCGCCAATGGCCATGGAACCGACGATGGCCGGCCCGATGGTGGCCAGACCAAAAACGATGGCCACCTCGATTTCCCCGGTCAGCATATAGGGCAGCACCACGCCCTGATACGCGACCAGCGGGTGCAGCGCATTGGGCACGGCATGTTTCATCACCACCGCGCTGTTCGACAGACCCTTGGCGCGGGCGGTTTCAACATATTGCGCGTTCAGCGTATCCAGAAGGTTGGCACGCATCACCCGCATGTTATAGGCCAGCCCCCCGATGGTGGCGACGGCGATCACCGGCCAGACATGCTGGATCAGGTTCCATAGCTTTTCCCAGTTGAAATCGAACCAGCCCTGCCACCAGGGCTGCCCGCCGTAGCGCGAAGAAAAGAACGATCCGATTTCCTGCACGTTCAGCTTGAAGGCCAGAATGTACAGGATGATCAGTGCCAGCAGGAAACGAGGGATGGTCATGCCCAGGAAAGACACAAAGGACAGCAGCGTATCGACCCAGCTGTATTGCTTGACAGCCGCCAGGATGCCGAAGCCGACACCCAGCAGGGTGGCCAGCAGGTGGCAGGTCAGCGCGATGGCGATGGTGGCGGGAAGCCGCTGCATCACCACATCCGAGACCGGCTTGTTATAAAGGTAGGATTGCCCGAAGTCGCCACGGCTGACGATGCCCCAGATCCAGCGGAAATACTGGACAACCATGGGATCGTTCAATCCGTGTTCCTCGCGGTATTTCTCGGCAGCGGCACTTGCTGCTTCGGCGCTGGCATTGCCCTGCACGATCATGTTTGTGCGGATGAAGTCACCATAATCGCCCGGTGGCGCCTGGATGATGGCAAAGGTAATCATGCTCATCACCAGAAGCACCGGAATGGCCTGCAAAAGGCGCGTTCCCACGAAGCGCAGCATGGTCCGTCCTCATCCTTCGGGGTGGGGTGCGGGCGGCAACGCGCCGCCCGCTGGTTCGATGCCTGTCAGTTCGCGGCGACAGGCCCTGCCTCGCCCGGGGCACCGGGCAAGGTATTGGGGTGAAGTTCCGCACCTATCTGCTTGTCGGCAGCGACCCAGACACGTTCGCGGATAATGTTGTCTTCCGCCCAGTTGAACATGAAGATCGGTGCGCCAATCGGCACGTTGGAGAAGCGCTTGTTGATGATCAGCGCGCCCGGATAGGCTGTCAGGCCAACGGCATTCACGTTTTCGGTAAACACCTTCTGATAGGTCTTCATCAGTTCAACCCGTTCGGCCGGATCGCGGCTGGCAGTAAAGGCGTTCAGGGCGTCCACCATCTGCTGCTCATGCGGCAGCAGGTCCAGTTCCCCCGCCGCATTGGCACGGTGCCAGCTTGATGTTACCGGACCGACCGGGGCAAGCCTGTCCGTTGCCTGCACCGCCGAGACGAATTCAACATCGTTGCGGCGGATCATCCAGTCGAACTTGCCGGATTCACGGGCATTGTCATAGTCCTTGCCGGTCAGGCTGTTCAGCGAAACCTTGACGCCGACATCACCCATCATGGCGATCACCCCTTCGGCAAGGTTGCCGTCGGTGGAGTAATCGGCATTCGACAGAAGGGTGACATTCAGATCCTCGCCGCCCGGCACGTTGACGAAGCCGTTGCCGTCAGAGTCTTCCAGCCCGGCCGCCGCCAGCGCTTCTTTCGCGCTTTCGGCAGAGAACGGGAAGAAGACGGTCGACCCCGCGTCATAGAACGACGTGCTGGTCAGCAGACCACCGGGGTAGGCTGCGGTGAAGGGGCCTTTGACAAGCGATTCCCCAAGTCGCTGGCGATCCATCGCATAAGTCACGGCCTTCCGGAAATCGAGGTTGCGGTTCAGTTCCCGCACCGCCTGACCACGGGCGTCGGGTTCGCCCCAGCCGTTGCCAGACATGTTGAACAGAAGCTGATACCCGATCGACCGGGGGCCAAAGGCCAGACGGGCCGGGCTGCTTTCCTCTGCCGCCTTTTTCAGGCTTTCAACGTAGTTTTCTGGCTGTTCTAGGTTGGAAAAGTCGCCGGTTCCCGCAACGGCCTGCACGTCCCGGTCGGCCCAGGTAGATAGGCGGAAGTGCATTTCATCCAGGTAGGGAAGCTGCTGGCCGGTTTCGTCGACCTTCCAGTAATAGGGATTGCGGCGCTTCACCACGATGTCGTCGGGGCGATGCTCAACCACCACCCATGCGCCCATGGACGGGAAGTTCATGAAATCAGACGGGAAGGCATTCAGGAATGCCTCATAGCTTTCACCGCCATGCTTCGGATGCTTCGGCTTCAACACATGGGATGGGCCGGGGCAGAAGTTTCCATAGGCCATCGCGTAGAGAATCTGTTCGGGGAAGGCCTGCTGGAAGGTCAACGTGAAGGTATAGGGATCAACTGTGGCATAGGTTGCGTTCAGATATGTCTCGGCCGAGGCACCCATCAGCGGGGTTACTTCGGGATCCAGAACCACATCGTTCCAGTAGAATTCCGTATCTTCGGTATCGAAGGGGTCACCGTCCGACCACTTGGCGCCTTCGATCAGATGCACGGTCAGCACCTTGCCGTCTTCGGACCACTCCCAGGATTTTGCCAGGTTGGGCAGCGGCTGCAAATCTTCCGAGTTCACCTCGAACAGCGGCCCGGTCCGGGTCAGGCATTCCACCAGCCCGATGTCGATGCCACCCCAGCCATAGGATTGTCCGGCCCAGAAGTTCCAGCCTTCGGGGCGGCCGCCGATCACATGGCGCATCACATCGCCATAAACGCCGGGACCATCCGGCATGTTTGCGGTCTTGTAGACCAGCGGTTCCTTTGGCAGGCGTTCGGCCACCGGCGGCAGTTTGCCCGCTTCGACGAAAGCCGTGACCCAGGCGGGCTCTGAATAGGCAGGCAGGGCCTTGTATTCATAGATGTCGGCACGGTTGACATAGACGGGCTGGCCCTGTGCCTCGAAAACCGGGGGTTCGGGGACTGCGGTCGGGGCAAGCATTTCCGCCTGCAAGGCCCCCGCCGATACGCCAAGCAACAGCGCCGCGGTCGTCGCGCGGCTCTTCAGGTTGTTCATGGTTCCTCCCTTCGGCAGATGGGCTGCCGCGTTCTGGTCCGACGCGGGTTTTCCTACCGTTTGCCGACCACAGGTGAAGTCTGCGGCCAGCACCGGTTTACATCAATATCGATTTCAGACATTGTTTTCCGGGTTTCTAAGATTTGCGGAAGAGGGCTGCGATGAAGCTGTCACGGATCAGCAGAAACGATGGCCCGATCCCGTCGACAGAGCGCAGCTTTTATTCGACCACCCGTGCCTTTGGGCGGTTCGGAATGCGGTTGTTCGCGCCGCAGATCATGGAAGCGCCGCATTGGCACGGCCATATCGAGGTGAACTTCCTGACAGCGGGCAGGATGATCTATGATATTGAAGGAGAACGGATTTCTGTTCCGGCACAGCGTCTTGTCCTGTTCTGGGCCAGTGTCCCGCACCGTCTGACACAGCTGGTCACGGCGCAGGATCAGGCGCAGCGGCTGTGTAACCTGTATCTGCCAGTCGACGCCTTTCTGTTCATGCAGCACATCGCACCACTTCAGATCATGCTCCTTTCCGGCGCCATGGTCGTTCTTCCGGAAAACTTGTGCGGCGCCGATCTGATCGAACGTTGGTATTCCGACTACCGTACCGGCGATTTCGAACGCGCCGACCTGATAAGGATGGAGTTGAATGCCCTGCTGCGGCGTGCGTTGCTGGATGATCTTTCCTTTCTGCGGCGTCCGATGGTGGATACGCGGGGTGACAGGGCGATCAGTTCCGTCAATATCCGCCACGTGGTCGAAATGGTGCGGTTCATCATGGAAAATCTGGCGGAACCGATCCGCAATGCCGATGTGGCACGTGTGACCGGCCTGCATGAAAACTACGCCCTGTCACTGTTCACCCAGACCATGCGGTTGCCGATGAAGCAGTTCATCATCCGCATGCGTCTGCTGCGGGCGCGGGCATTGCTGACGGAAAGCTCTATGGCGATTGCCACCGTCGCCGAAAACTCTGGCTTTACGTCGATCAGCCAGTTCTATCATCACTTCCGACAGAATTACGCGATGACGCCCCATTCGGTGCGCGAAAACTACGTGCGGATGTCCCTGCGCTGATACACAGGGATCGTTGCGCTATGTTGACCGTTGCGCCTGTCCTCCAGGCTGTCGCCATCTGCCCCCGTGGTGCCAGTGCCGGGGTCACAAACGGGGGGTGTACTTTGACGGATTTGTCCCTATATCGCCGCTTGTAAACGCGCCCTGCACAGGTTTCTGCTGCATCGACAGCGCAAGAGACGACAGGGGCGATCCGGGCGACGATGTGTGAACGGCTATCCGATACGACATGGGGCGACGACGGGCTGCGCCATGATCGCGCGCGCACAGTGGCTTCGTATCAGGGCCGATAGGCAATGCTCTGCCATGAAATCCCCTTTGTCGCGCCCGTCGAGGCTGCGGAAAAGCTGCGATTCCGGCCCGGTTTTGCGTTTCTTGACAGCGACGGAAGCCGGGCGGGGCACAGCGCGACGGGAAGATATGCCTTTATCGGCACCGACCCTTTCGGGGATTTCACCGTCCGTGACGGGTGCGCTTACTGGAACGGGCAGGCGGTTGACGGTTCACCGCTCGATCTGCTTCGTGATCTGATCTCATGCTATAGCATCGCCCCCGATCCAACCGCGCCACCCCTGCGCGCGGGCTGCATCGGCCATGTCGCCTATGATTTCGGACGACAGCTTGAACGGCTTGATCGGCCGCAGGCCGCGCAACCTGCTGTCAGCGATGTGCGGCTTGGGTTCTATGACGTGATCCATGCCTTTGATCTGCATGAAAGCCGGGCATGGCTGTTTTCCAGCGGCCTGCCGGAAACCGGCGCAGAACTTCGTGCCGCAAGGGCGTCCCAACGGCTGGCCGCTGCCCGGCAACATCTTTCCGGCCCGGCACGTCCCCCCGATATGGCGGTCATCCCTGTGACTGGTTGGCGATCCAACTTTACCGCGGAAAACTACGCCGGGGCGGTCGAGAAGGTGAAAGAGCATATCCTTAATGGCGATATTTATCAGGCCAACATTGCCCAGCGTTTTATGGCCCCCCTGCCCGATCGTTTCGATCCCTGGGCCTTTTACCGCAACCTGCGGCTTGCCAATCCCGCACCCTTCGCCGCCTATCTGACCGATGGCGATACGATCATTGCCTCCAGCTCTCCGGAACGGTTTCTTTCGCTGCGAAACGGTCTGGCAGAGGCGCGACCGATCAAGGGCACCATCCGCAGGTCGCCCGATCCTGCCGAGGATCGTGCCCTGGCAGCCGCGCTGATGGCGTCAGAGAAAGATCGGGCCGAGAACATCATGATCGTCGATCTGCTGCGCAACGACCTGTCGCGGGTCGGCGCACCGGGAACGGTTGCCGTCCCGGAACTTTGCGCGCTGGAAAGCTATGCCGGCGTTCATCACCTGACATCGGTCGTGTGCG
>JBOFCO010000167.1:0-5465 GCA_051646105.1 Paracoccaceae bacterium | reverse complement strand
GGTCGGGTTCTGCCTTTATCGGTTGTGGGAACTACCCGGAGTGCCGTTTCACGCGGCCTATTTCAGGGTCGGACGAAGGCGGCAGTGTGGACGGGCGCATCCTGGGGGAACACCCGGATGGCACGCCGATCAGCCTGCGCGCGGGGCGCTTTGGCCCCTATGTGCAGAAGGGCGAGGCGACGGAAGATGTTCCCAAGCCGCCACGGGCAAGCCTGCCAAAGGGATGGTCACCGGAAAGCCTGACGCTGGAACGGGCGATCACGCTGCTGGAACTGCCGCGTCAGGTGGGGCCGCATCCGGAAGACGGTGTGATGATCGAGGCGGCGATCGGGCGGTTCGGGCCGTATGTGAAGCATGGCAGCGTCTATGCGAATGTGGCGGATGTGGAGGAGGTCTTCACCATCGGCATGAACCGTGCGGTGGAGGTTCTGGCGCAAAAGGCCTCGCGCGGGCGCACGGCAACACCGGCGACACCGTTGCGGGAACTGGGCATCCATCCGGATGGCGGGCCGGTGCAGGTAATGCCGGGCAGATACGGGCCTTATGTGAAATGGGGCAAGGTGAACGCGACGCTGCCAAAGGAACTGACGCCGGAAGCGGTGACGCTGGAGGAGGCGCTGGCGCTGGTGGCGGAAAAGGCGGGCAAGGGGAAGAAGCCTGCGCGAAAGGCTGCGGCGAAACCGGCGGCGAAGAAAGCTGCGGCAAAGCCCAAGTCCAAAGCGGCAAAGCCAAAGGCGAAGAAGACGGAAGAGTCGGTGATCGACTGACCCCGGAACAGGTGTGACATGCGGCGACTCAAAGTAATCCTTGCGCTGATCCTGACGTCGCCCGCATGGGCGCAGGACGGGCCGGATCTGGAGGCAGCTGCGGTGCCGTTCTTTGCGCCTGGCACCTATGGCGAGGCTTTCGACGATACGGGGCTGACGCAGGGCTGCGCGGATGAGGGCGGGCAGATGGTCTGCACGGTCACCTCGCGCGGGGCAAATCTGATCGCGCGGGCAGGCGAAACGCCGGATGCGGTGATGGCTGTGCTGATGGCATTGCCGCTGAATACAGCCGTGAATGTCAGCGGCGATATCACGTCGATGGGCGACATTACGGCGGAGATCGTGCTGTCCACGGTGAGGCTGGCGGAGGCGGACCCCTATGCCACGCTGGCAGCGGACATGCAGGGGATGTGGGTATCGGATGACGATGCGCAGGCTGCGTTCGAGGTTGTCGGCACGCAGATGGTCGACAGCTATGCCGGCGAGGTGCAGGCGTCATCGCTGCTGACCTTTGCGGCGGAATGCCCGGATGGCCTGGCGGGCGTGGGGCCGGTGATGATTGCGCAGGTCATGGGCGATGATCCGGGGGAAATGGCGTGTTACGCCATTGTCAGTCTGGCGGACGGCGCGCTGGAGATGAGCCTGATGGGCGGGACAGGCAATACCCTCAGCTATACACGGCAGTAGATTACCCGCGCGGATTCACCAGCCGCCCCATCAGCCCGCCCGGACGGATTACACCGATGGGTTTGCCATCCTCGGTCACCGCCAGTTCCGCCGCCCCGTCGCGCATCGCTGCCATCACGGCCTTCACCGGGGTCTCGGCGGTAACGGCATGGGCAGATGACGTCGTCCCGCCCTGCATCACATCTCGCGCGGTCAGCACGGACAAAGGGTTCATATGCGCCACGAAATCAGCCACATAGTCTGATACCGGGTTGGCGATGATGTCGCGTGCCGTCCCGCATTGCACGATGCGCCCGCCTTCCATCAGCGCGATGCGGTCACCGAGTTTGAAGGCCTCATCCAAATCGTGGCTGACGAAGATGATCGTGCGTTTCAGCTTGTCCTGCAGGTCCAGCAGTTCGTCCTGCAGGCGCGAGCGGATCAGCGGGTCCAAGGCCGAAAACGGCTCGTCCATCAGCAGGATCGGCGCATCGGTCACAAAGGCCCGCGCAAGGCCCACGCGCTGCTGCATGCCGCCCGACAGCTCGCCCACCTTGCGGTCGGCCCATTGTGTCAGGTTCACCAGCGCCAGCTGTTCGTCCACCCTGGCCCGGCGCTGGTCGGGGGTCTGGCCGGCGAGTTCCAGCCCCAGCCCCACATTGTCGCGCACCGTGCGCCATGGCAGCAGGCCAAAGGCCTGAAACACCATGGCGATGTGCGACAGCCGCAACCGGCGCAGCGTTGCGGCGTCGGCATGGGTGACGGATGTCATCTTGTCGCCGTCCAGCACCCGCACCTCGCCCCGCACAACAGGGTTCAACCCGTTGACGGCGCGCAGCAGGGTGGATTTGCCGGAACCGGACAGGCCCATCAGCACAAGAATTTCGCCATTGCCGACGGAGAGGCTGCAATCATGCACGCCGAGTATCTGGCTGGTGCTGGCCTGAATGGTGCTGCGGTCCTGGCCTTGGTCCATCAGGGGCAGGGCGACCTGCGGGTTGTTGCCAAAGACGATGTTGACCTTGTCGAATTCGACGGCGTTCACGGGCTGGTTCATTTGCGTTCCACCCGCAGCATGCGGTCCAAAAGGATGGCGACCACCACGATGATGAAGCCGGATTCAAACCCCAGGGCCGTGTTGACCGATCCAAGGGCGCGTTGCACGGGTGATCCAAGACCGCCCGCGCCGACCAAAGCCGCAATCACGACCATGGACAGGGACAGCATGATCGTCTGGTTCAGCCCGGCCATGATCTGCGGGAAAGCATAGGGCAGCTCCACTTTCCACAACCGTTGACGGGGGGTGGCACCAAAGGCGGTTGCAGCCTCGATCAGCGCCTTTGGCGTGGTGGAAATGCCAAGTTGTGTCAGGCGGATGGGCGCTGGCAGCACGAAGATGACGGCGGCAATCAGGCCGGGTACCATGCCGATGCCGAAGAACACGATTGCCGGGATCAGATAGACAAATGTGGGCAGGGTTTGCATGAGGTCCAGAACGGGCACCATGTAGGCATAGAGTTTGGGCCGATGCGCCATTGCGATGCCAACGGGAACGCCAATGCCCATGCAGACGACACAGGCGGACAGCACGAGTGTCAGGCTTTCTGTCGTTTCCTCCCAATACCCCTGATTGAGGATGAACAGAAAACCGACAAGTACGCCAAGGCAGGTCTTCCAGCTGCGCTGCAGCAGCCAAGTGATGGCGACAAAGATGGCAATGATGATCCAGGCGGGCGGTGTCTGCAGCGCCCAGAGGATGGCGTCGATCATGGCCTGCATGCCTGCGCCAAGCCCGTCGAAGAACCATGATGCGTTGGTTTTCAGCCAGTCAAAGGCAATCTTGGCATAGGCCCCGACAGGTATCTTCGTCATCAGCAATTCGCCGATCTGTTCAAACGCCATGGTGCATTTCCCCTCACCCGGTCCCGACGCGGCCCGGAGGCCGCGAAGGGGCAGGCCCTCCAGCCTGCCCCTGCAGTCTTACAGACCGAGGCCTGCTTTGACAGCCGCCATCCCGTCAGAGCCGTCTTTCGCCGTGACACCGGCCAGCCAGCCATCCAGAACTGCCGGATTCGCCTGAAGCCATGCCAGCGTCGCCGCGTCCGGATCGGCCCCGTTGTTCAGAATCTCGCCCATGATCTCGTTTTCCATCGGCAGGGTGAACTTCTGATTCGTCAGCAGTTTGGCCACATTCGCACATTCGGCCGCGAATCCTTTGCGTGTCACGGTCTGAACGATGCCTTCACCACCAAAGAAATCCTCGCCGCCCGTCAGATACTTCAGATCAAAGCTGGCGTTCATCGGGTGCGGTTCCCAGCCGAGGAAGGCGACGGCCTTCTGTTCAGGGTAAAGCCGCGCGACCTGCGCCAGCATGCCCTGTTCAGAGCTTTCGACGATCTCCATGCCTTCCAGCGGCTTGCCTGCTTCCGTCAGGCTGACGAGGTATCCGTTGCCTTCGTTGCCAGGTTCAATGCCGTAGATCTTGCCTTCCAGCTCCTCCTTGAACTTCGGGATATCTGCGTATGTTTTCAGACCTTTGTCATAGAGATAGGTCGGCACGGCCAGTGTGTACTTGGTGCCTTCAAGATTGGTGGACAAAACTTCAATCGTACCTGCCTCGACATAGGGGCCGATGGCTCCAGCCTGTGCGGGCATCCAGTTGCCAAGGAAAACGTCCACATCGCCGGATTCGAGCGCGGCAAATGTCACCGGCACGGCCAGCATCTGGACCTCGACCTCATAGCCGAGGGCCGTCAGCACCTGTTTGGTGGCAGATGTGGTTACGGTGATGTCGGTCCAGCCGACGTCAGAAAAGCTGACGCTGTCACAGGCTTCCTGCGCCGCAGCGGCGCTGGTCAGCGCCAATGCTGCTGCAGTGGCAAGCAGGGCGGTTTTCAGGCGGGTCATGGTTGGTTCCTCTGTCTGTTGGTGGTGGTGTTTTTGTTGATTGACGAGTCAATAAACTTCACGCACCCTTCTTCTGGCAAGTGTTTTCTGGGAGCCTTCGCATTATGCCAAAGCTGGGGATGGAGCCTATCCGAAAGCAGGCGCTGGTCAACGCAACGATTCTTGAAATCGGGCGCGTAGGCAGTCTTGACGTGACGGTCAGCCAGATTGCGAAGCGTGCGGGCATGTCTTCGGCGCTGGCGCATCATTACTTCGGGTCCAAGGAAGACATGTTTCTGGCGGCGATGCGGCATGTGCTGACGGTCTACGGGGCCGAGGTGCGGGGCGCGCTTGCAGTGGCTGAAGGGCCGGAGGCACGGCTGCGGGCGATTTTGCAGGCGTCGTTCAGCCCGATGAACTTCCGGCGCGAGGTGGTGGGGGCCTGGCTGAACTTCTGGGTGCTGGCGCAGACGGTGCCGCAGGCGCGGCGGCTTCTCAGGGTGTACCGGGGGCGGCTGCGGTCGAACCTGCTGGCCTGCCTGCGCCCGATGCGGGATGCGGAGGCCGTGGCGGATGGTCTGGGTGCGCTGATCGACGGGATCTACCTGCGCGAGGTGTTGAAGGAAGGCCCGGCGGATCGGGCGGAAGCGGTAGCGATGGCGCTGGGCTATGTGAAGGGGCGGTCATGATCGCGCAGCCGAAGGCCGGTCTCTTTGCGGATGGCTTCTATGTGGGCATGGGGCTGGTTGATGCGCCCTGCTGAAACGGCGGATTTCGTCATCGTTGGCGCGGGCAGTGCCGGGTCGGCAATGGCTTACCGTCTGGGCGAGGCGGGCTGTTCGGTCATTGTGATCGAACACGGCGGCACGGATATCGGCCCCTTCATCCAGATGCCCGCAGCCCTCAGCTTTCCCATGAACATGGCGCGTTACGACTGGGGCCTGCACACTGAACCGGAGCCGCATCTGGGCGGGCGCACCCTTGCCACCCCGCGCGGCAAGGTCATCGGCGGGTCCAGCAGCATCAACGGCATGGTCTATGTGCGCGGCCATGCGCGGGACTATGACACCTGGGCCGAGATGGGTGCTGCGGGCTGGGGCTATGCCGATGTGCTGCCCTATTTCAAACGCATGGAGACATGGCACG
>JBOFCO010000108.1:0-16822 GCA_051646105.1 Paracoccaceae bacterium | reverse complement strand
GAAACCCAGCACCAGTGTACCGGACTCTCCGCGTTCGGTCTGTCGGGCGAATAATGCAGCCGCCTCGGCGCGCTTGAGGATGTCGATGGCGTCGAAAAGAAACCGCTCCCCTGCCGCGGTCAGGCGGACGGAGCGGTTGGTCCGGTCGAAAAGCCGAACGCCAAGGGCATGTTCCAGCAGGTTTATATGCCTGGACAGTGGCGGCTGCGAAATGTTCAGTCGGCGCGCGGCGCGGCGAAAGTTCAGTTCCTCTGCCACCGCCACGAAATAGCGAAGCTGGTTCAGCTCAAAAGGCGTGGCGGGCATTGGTTCTGGTCTCCTCCACTTGTCATTCGACAGGGGTAATGTAAACCTGTCGTGTAGAATAGTCGCTTGCAAAAGCAGGAAAGAATGACATCCGCCGAACAAATCAGGTTGTCAGTTGCGCGGCCCAGACTGGTGATCGTTGCCGATGATCTGACGGGTGCGCTGGATGCGGCGGCACCTTTTGCCGACAAGGGGATGAAGGTTCGGGTGGCGACATGCCCCGATGCGCTGGCGACGGCAATTCATGATGCGGACGTGCTGGCAGTTTCCACGCGTTCACGAGAGATTGCGGCCGATGCCGCGCGGGACGCTGTGGCAAGGGTGGTGGCGGCCGTGCCGTCGGACACGCGGCTGTTCAAGAAAGTTGACTCCCGTCTGAAAGGCAATATCGCGGCAGAGCTTGCGGCCTTTGCCCCCGGTCCGGTGCTGGCAGTGCCGGCGCTGCCCGATTTCGGTCGACTGGTGAAGGATGGAATGGTCTGTGGGTTTGGCGTGGATCGGCCCTTGTCCGTTGCGGCGGTGCTCGGCCAGCCCGCACGGATTCCGGATATTGAAACGGCCGAAGACATGGCCCGCGCGATCCGATCTGCATCGGGGCACCTGATCGTCGGCGCTCGGGGTGCGGCGCAGGCAATGGCGGCAGAAATGGCAAACGGGCAGGCTAATTTGCCCCGGCTGCAAGGCCCGATGCTGATCGCAGTCGGGTCGACCGACCCGATCACGCTGGGGCAGGTCGATGCCATTCGTGCCGGCCTGCTTGATCTGCGATATATTTCCGCCCCGGACGGGCAAACTGACGCACTGTTCGCCCCCGATGTAACTCTGGTGCAGGTTGTTCAGGGCAGCGGTGCAACGGGGGCACAGGTGGCTGCCGCGCTTGGCAGAGGGATCGCGCGTCTGGCGCGCGACGCGAAATGCCTGGTGCTGACCGGTGGCGCCACGGCCGAGGCGGCTCTGGACGCGCTTGCGGTTCACGTGCTGGACCTGCACGGCGACATTCAGCCGGGCTTGCCGCTGTCAACCGGCGGGGGTTGGCGGATCGTGACGAAATCCGGCGGCTTTGGGGATCGGGATGCGCTGCTGCGGTTGGCACGGAGGATCAACGGATGATGGATCACGCGGCACCCCGGAAATCACTGGGCGAGCTTGTCTTTGACCGCATGTTCAAGGCGATCAAATCCGGGGCCTATGCGCCTGACGAACGCTTGCCGACCGAACACGATCTGGCGGCGGAATTTCAGGTTTCCCGCCCCGTGGTCCGCGAAGCACTGAAACGCCTTCGGGATCAAGGATTGATCTATTCGCGACAGGGCGCCGGAAGCTTCGTGCGGCAGCTTGGCATAAGGCAGCCGCTGGGCTTTGGCAGCGTGGAAAATGTGACCGGCCTGCTGCGATGCTATGAATTCCGGTTGATGCTGGAACCGGCGGCGGCAGAACAGGCCGCCGCGCGGCATACGCCCGAAACGCTGGACCCCATCACGCTGGCGCTGGAACGCCTGCGCGATGCGACAGCGCGGCAGCGCCACCGTGAGGATGCGGATTTCGCATTTCATCTGGCCATCGCGCGGGCGTCGGAAAATCAGTATGTGGCGATCGCCATGGACGCGCTGGAAACCCATATCGCTGTTGGCATGCAGTTTCACGGGCAAAGCCTGAAGACGACGCCCGGCGCGCTGGAACGGGTTTATGCCGAACACAGGGCGATCCACGATGCGATCCGAGATCGGGATGGTCTGCGGGCGCGGGAGCTGATGCAGGGGCACTTGGCCCATTCCCGTGATCGTCTGTTTCCCGCGGCCTAGAAGGCGGCCTGATAGATCGTCTGGACATCGGCCACCGTCATGTCGCGCGGGTTGTTATCCATCAGGCGGCGGATTGCATGGGCCTCTGCTGCCCAGGCTGCCAGATCGGTTTTTTTCGCGCCGTGGGCCGACAGCCGCATCTCTATCCCCAAGTCGCGGCAAAAGCCGCTCGCATCGCGCAGCACCGTGGCGGGATCGTCGCTTGCGGGCAGACCGAGTGCCGCAAGGATTTCCGCGGTCTTTTGCGGCTGCACAGGCGCGTTGAATGCCAGCACATGCGGGAAGATGATCGCATTTGCAAGACCATGCGGAAGCCCCAGACGGGTGCCAAGCGGATAGGCCAGCGCATGACCTGCCGCCGTGTTCACCGGGCCAAGGCAGATACCACCGTAGAAGCTGGCCAGCATCATGCCCGCCCGCGCCCCGGCATCCCGCCCATCCCTGACGCACCGCGCCAGATATTTGCCGACCAGCGCGATGCCCTGTCTGGCGTAGCCGTCGATCAGGTCATGGGCGCGGATGTTGGTGAACGCCTCTACACAATGCGCCATCGCATCGATGCCGGTTGCGGCAGTGACGGCGGCAGGGACCGAGAAGGTAAGTTCCGGGTCCAGAATGGCGATGTCGGCAATCATGTGCGGGCTTTCGACCGCCATCTTATTTTTCGTCGCGGAATTGGTGACAAGCGCGCGGATGCCCGCCTCTGACCCGGTTCCGGCGGTTGTGGCCACCTGCGCCAGCGCCGAAAGCCTACGGGCGACCTTGTTGGGGCCGACCACATCGTCCAGCCGCTGGGTGCCGTCCCACAGGCAAGCGGCGAGCTTGGCGAGGTCCATCACCGATCCGCCGCCAAGGCCGACAACCAGATCGGGTTTCACAGCGGCGGCGCTGGCCAGCACGGCGGACAGCGCCACATCATCGGGTTCAGGTGGCACATCGCTGAACAGCGTCACCTTTCCGGTCAGATTCAGGTTGCCAAGCATGGGTGCCGTCTGGGGAGAGGCCAGGACAAGCACACGAGAAAATTCCGCTGCCCAATCGCCCAGTCGTGCCGCAGCCCCCATGCCGAATTCCAGCCGCTTCGGCTGATGCAGGGTGATTGCGCGATCCATTCCGGTTGTCATGACCTGACCCCTCAACCCTCCAACCGTGCCATTTCGGCCCATACCTTTTGGCATTCGGCTTCCTCCAGCGGCACCAGCGGCGGGCGGGTGTTCAGCCAGCCCATATCCCCGCGCGACCTTGCCAGCATGGTCTTGACGGTCGGAAGCTGCACATAGGCATTGGTCAATGTGCGCCAGTCGTTGATCCGGGCCTGCGCTGCTTCGACCTCTGCCGCTTTGGCAGGGTCCTGCCAGTTGTCCCACACGATCCTCAGATCGGTAGACCGCAGGTTCGACGTGGCCGTGATGCAGCCCGCGCCACCCATGCGGAGCAGCGGCAAAAGCAGCGGGTCGGCCCCTGCCAGCACGGCAAAGCCGGGGAACCGCTCAACCATCGCCTGCATGTTGCCGAGATCTCCGGCGCTGTCCTTGATGCCGACGACAATACCAGGAAACGCGGCAAGCAGACGCTCGATCAGGTCATGGCTGAGCGGTACCTGCGTGACCTGCGGAATGTGGTAGAGGACAACGCGCAGGCGGTCGTCTGCCACACCATCGATCACTTCCGAGTAGAAGCGGAACAGCCCGTCATCCGACGCGCCCTTGTAGTAGAACGGCGGCAGCAGCACGCAGCCGCGCGCGCCACTCTGTACGGCATGGCGGGTCAATGCGACTGTTTCGGTGACGTTGCAGGCCGAGGTGCCGGGCAACAGCTTGTCACCGACAATACCGGATTCGACGGCAGCATCGACCAGGGCCATGCGGTCTGCGACGGCAAAGCTGTTTGCTTCGCCTGTCGTGCCAAGCACGGCAAGACCATGCGCGCCCTCGGCCAGCAGCGCGTGACAATGCGCGGTGAACAGCCGCAGATCGGGTTTGCCGTCGGGGGTCACCGGCGTGGCTGCGGCGCAGTTCACGCCGCCAAAGAAGGGGGTCATGGCTTCCTTCCCGCCGCCAGTTTGCGCGCATAGGCGATGGCAGCCGTCATATTGATGTGCTTGGCAATGCCCTTGCCCGCGATGTCAAACGCGGTGCCATGATCGACAGAGGTGCGGTCAATAGGCAGCCCGACAGAGACATTCACGCCAGTGTCAAAAGCGACAAGCTTCACCGGGATATGGCCCTGATCGTGATATTGCGCGACGATCAGGTCAAACTCACCGTTGTAGGCACGAAAGAACAGCGTATCGGCAGAGATCGGGCCACGGGCATCGATTCCTTCGGCACGCGCGGCCTCGACCGCGGGGGCGATGTTCGTCATGTCCTCGGTCCCGAACAGGCCGCCCTCTCCACAATGGGGGTTCAGCCCCGCAACGGCGATGCGCGGCGCGTCATAGCCGATGCGTTTCAGATGGGCATGACCCTGCCGGATGGTTTCCAGAACGCGGTCGGTGGTGATGCGGGTGATGGCATCTTTCAGACTGACATGGGTGGTGCAGTGGATCACTTTCAGCCGGTCGGATGCGAGCAGCATCCATGCCTTGCCCCCCGTCAGCGCCGCCAGCATCCCGGTGTGGCCATCGTAGTGGTGGCCCGCGAGGTTCAGCGATTCCTTGTTGATCGGCGCGGTGACGATGCAGCCGATTTCCCCCGCCAGCGCCGCCTTTACCGCCGCCTCGATGAAACGGAACGATGCATCGCCCCCGCGCGGGTCCATCTTGCCAAAGGGCAGAGGGCCGCTGTCGATGGGCAGGTCGGTGACGGCTACATCGACGCCGGGTTTGACTGGGATCGACAACAGATCGGCCACGCGCTGTAGCGTGGCGAGATCGCCAAAGATGCGCGTCTGTGCCCGGTCCGCAGCCGACATCTCCGCCACGGCCTTGAGGGTGACTTCGGGGCCGACACCAGCCGGATCGCCCAGCGTGATGCCGATCATGGTGCACCTTTCGGAAGGGCGGAAAGTGGCAGCCGCACATGCTTTATCGCGCGCCGGTAAAGGGTATAGGCGAGGTCGATCATGCCATCGGGGGCCTGAGACAGCGACGGGTAGGAGAGTTCAAGATTCTTGCCATCCAGACTGTCATTCGACAGGCATGTGCCGGGGCTGTCCTCGACCACGATCCGACTGGGGAAGGTCAGCCCGCCGTCCGATGACAGGCACAGCGACATCGGCCCGCGCCGCACCCCCCAGATCGGCGTACAGCCGCCAGTGGCCTGCGGGCGGGCGTCATCGCCCAGTTCGTCGTAAAGGGATGCGCGGCGGTCGGCGCTCATCATCGCGTTTACGGGGTTGCAGGCCATTGCCAGACGACCATCGCCCAACCGGATGACCGAGATCGACGAATTGTTGTTCGGCACATCGGTCGCCATGGGCACTGACCAGCTTTCCCCACCGTCCCTGCTTTCTGTCCGATGGACGAAATCGGCCTGACGGCGGCGAAAGAAGGCCGCAAGATGCTGTCCGTCAGATGCGCCGAGATCGACGATGGTCATGTGGACGCAACCGGTAGATCCAGGAACATCGACGCGCCGCCAGCTTTTCCCGGCATCTGCCGAGATGGCGACAGAGGCATAGTCATGCCGACCGGTCCATTGTGCGCCGGGGGTCTGTACGCAATGGAACAGCGGCAGCAACCACGCGCCGTCCGGGCGGACGTGGACGGGCGCGCGGATGAAGCTGCCTTGTGGAAGCGGCAGGTCTTGCGGGATGCGGCCCTGTTCCCGCATCCGTACCGCACATTCATCCTGTCGCCCGCCCTTTGGCTGCGCCGTGTGCAGGATCAGCAGGCGTCCAGCAGGGGCGTGAAACTGCACAGGGTTCTGCTCCGACCGTTCGGGATCGTCGCTGATCTGTTCGGCCTCCGACCATTGGTCGGCACCTGGCGCAAGCGAGGATCGCCAGATACAGATGTCCGATTTTCCCTCCAGGGAGCCGCCAAACCAAAGACAGTCAAGCCGTCCGTCATCCGCCCGCGACAGAAAGGCGGCGTGGTTCTGGACGGCGGGCGACGGCAGGACAGCCTCCTCCCGGTCGCGAAGCGCGACGATCCGGCCAGTCATCCGATTCGCGATTTCAGCGGGGCTCAGGGGCATGATTTTTCTGACGAAATGGCAGCGAGACTTGATGGAAGGCTGACGATTTGACATAAAGTTGTCAAGTTGATTTGTGTGGAAATATGTAGGAACAAAAATGGAAATAGGCTTATTACATTGATATTATGATATTTAATTTCTATCTGAAAAGATAATTCTCAAACGTCCAATCATCAATTGACAAATTACCTCATGAGCGCGAAGCTTTCCGACACCTGAACGCGGCCATGCCTCACATGCGGACGAACTCATCCTCTCAGCACGATCCGAAGCTGCGTGACCGCGCGGCGCTGATCGGTGTCGTGCTGATGATGCTGGTCGGCGTCATCAATGCGATCGATGCGGTGATCGTGCGGCTTCTGGCGAAGGAAGTTCATCCCTTCATCATCGGACTGACGCGGACATCCTTCGGGCTGATCGTCATGTTGCCCTGGATCCTGACGCGTCCGCAAATTCTGGCGACACAGTACCGGCTCATGCATGTTCTGCGGGCTGCGCTAAAGCTGGCTTCCCTGATCGCGGTATTCTTTGCGCTTGCTGATGCGCGTCTGGCGGATGTGACGGCGATCGGATTTGCTGCACCGCTGTTTGTAACGGTTGGTGCATGGGTGTTGTTTGGCGAACCGCCACAGCCTGTGCGCATCTTTGCCGTGCTGCTGGGGTTCTGCGGGGTTCTTATTGTGTTGCGGCCGGACTGGGCCGGTGGGCTGCACATCTCGCCCGCGCTTCTGCTTGCGTTGCTTGGGGCGGGGCTGACCGCGGTGATCCAGCTTATGCTGAAAGCCATGGCCGGCCGCGACCGGACGGATACGCTGGTCGCGTGGAACCTGATCGTGTCTGTTCCGCTGGCCGTCGTTCCGGCGATGCTCGTCTGGCAGAACCCGTCACCCTATCACTGGGGGCTTCTTGCGGTTCAGGGCGCGCTTGGCGCATTGAACCAGACCATGGTCACCCAGGCCTTCCAGCTTGCCGATGCGTCGCTTGTCGCACCCATCGACTTTCTAAGACTGCCCTTTGTGGCGATCCTTGCCTTCGTCCTGTTTCAGGAAGTGGCAGGTGTTTCAACCTGGGTCGGCGCCGTCGTCATCTTTGTGGCCACGATGATCATGGCAGCCACCAGACGCGGGCGCAGCCCCGATCCCATGGGCACATGATAGCGGGGTGGGCGCAAATGATAGCATTTTTGTATCACCATGCATCAGGCACGGCTATGAATGGCAAGTTTGATGCACTAATATATCAGAAAAGTACCGCACCAGGAGGAGTATCGGCGCGGTACGGCACGGATGTTGCAGCGCGTTCGTGCCGGAATGAAACAAGCTGTCCCGACATGGAGGAGAAAGTGAGCTTCACGAAAGCCCGTCTGTTGGGTGGCATTGCCGCCCTTGCGTTCGCCACACCGGCCTTTGCCGAGGGCGAGATCATCATAGCGCTGAACGAGGAACTGGAGGTTGTCGAACCCTGCATGGCGTCGCAGTCGAACATCGGCCGCGTGATCCTGCAGAACATCAGCGAGACACTTACCGAACTTGATCCCGCCAATGGCCAACTGAAACCGCGGCTGGCCGAAAGCTGGGAGGCGGTCGATGCGGATACCTGGCGTTTCAAGCTGCGGTCCGGTGTTACCTTCTCGGATGGCTCGGCTTTTGATGCTGCCGACGTAAAGCATTCGATGGAACGCACAGTGTCCGAGGCGCTGACCTGCGAGATTGGCGCAAAGTTCTTTGGCGGCATGAAGATCACTGTCGAACCCGTCGATGACACGACCGTCGATATCACATCCGACCCTGCGCAGCCGATCCTGCCGCTTCTGATGTCCACGCTGACCATCGTGCCTTCGGAAACGGCGATGGAATTCGTGAAATCCCCGGTTGGCACTGGCGCCTATACACTGGCGGAGTGGAACGCAGGCCAGTCGATCGTGCTGGCGGCGCGAGACGGCTACTGGGGTGAAAAGCCCGCCGTGACCAAGGCGACCTATGTGTTCCGCAGCGATGACGCGGTGCGCGCCGCCATGGTCGGCACGGCAGAGGCGGACATAGTCCCGCTGATCAACCAGAACGACGCCACCAACACCGCAACCGATTTCAGCTATCCGAACTCGGAAACCACCTATCTGCGCATCGATCATGCCATCGCGCCGCTGAACGACATCCGGGTGCGCAAGGCACTGAACCTTGCCGTTGATCGCGATGCGTTCCTTGGCACGCTGATCCCGGCCGACGCGATCAAGGCAGTGCAGATGGTGGTGCCCACCACGCTGGGATCGAACCCCGATCTTCAGCCCTGGCCCTTTGATCCCGATCAGGCCAAGGCCCTTATTGAGGAAGCAAAGGCAGCCGGTGTTCCGGTTGACGCAGAAATCGAGATGGTCTGCCGGATCGGCAACTTCCCGAACGTGACCGAGGTTTGCGAAGCCTTGCAGCAGATGTTCGCAGATGTTGGCCTGAACGTGAAACTGAACATGATGGAGGTCGCGGAATGGGTCGAAGTCTATTCCAAGCCCTTCGCCGAGGATCGCGGCCCGCGCATGGTCATGGCCATGCATGACAACAACCGTGGCGATCCCGTATTCTCCATGTACTTCAAATATGCCTGCGAAGGCCTGCAGTCCGGCCTCTGCGATGCTGACCTGGACAAGGGCATAGCCGACGCCACCGCTGCAACGGGCGATGCCCGCGCCACGGCATGGCCGCCGGTGTTCAAGAAGGTGCACGAAGAACTGGTTGCCGATGTCTTCCTGTTCCACATGGTTGGCTTCAGCCGCGTGTCGGAAAAGCTGGATTTCGTGCCGACCATCGCAACGAACAGCGAACTGCAACTGTCGCAGATCAAGTTCAAGTAAGCTGAAAGACTGGCAGCGGCGGGCATGCCCCGCCGCTGCCAGCCATTCGCGTTAGGGGGCACGGATGCAGAAATTCCTCGCAAAACGGGCCGTCGCCAGCGCAGCTTCGCTGCTGGTCCTGATCGTAATGGTGTTCTTCCTCTCACGCCTGACCGGTGATCCGGCGCAGCTATATCTGCCGGTGGATGCCAGCCTTGAGGCGCGGGAAAATTTCCGCAAGCTTCACGGGCTGAACGATCCGCTGCTGGTGCAGTTCGGGCGGTATGTCAGCGATCTTGTGACGCTCGACTTTGGTGACAGCATCCGCAAGTCGCGCCCGGCGCTTGAGGTGGTGCTGGAAGCGTTCAAATGGACGCTCGCGCTGGCTGTCATCACAATGCTTCTGGTATCGCTCGCGGCAATCGTCGTTGGCTCGCTCGCGGCGTTCAACGTGGGAGGCGTATTTGACCGGATCGCCACCTTCTTTTCCCTGATCGGCGCTTCTGCCCCCGATTTCTGGATTGCCATCGTCGCAATCGTGATTTTTGCCGTAAATCTCGGTTGGCTGCCCACATCGGGCACCGGCACCATATGGCACTGGATCATGCCCGTCGGCGTGCTGTTCATAAGGCCATTCGGCCTTATCTTGCAGGTCGTGCGCGGATCGATGATCTCTGCCCTGTCATCGGCCTATGTCAAAACCGCGCGTGCAAAAGGGGTGCGGCCGCGCCCGATCATCTTTGTCCATGCGTTGCGCAACGGGATGCTGCCTGTCATCACCGTGATCGGGGATCAGGCGGCCGGTATGCTGAACGGCGCAGTGGTTGTCGAAACGATTTTCGGCTTTCCCGGTGTCGGAAAGCTGATGATCGATTCCATTCTGCAAAGGGATTTCGCCGTCGTTCTTGCAGCCATCATGGTAACGGCATGTGCGATCTTCCTGATGAACATTCTCATCGACATCGCCTATGCGGTGCTTGATCCCCGTATCCGGTACTGATCGGCCATGACCGACGTGACAGTCCCAGAAAAAACCCGGATCAGGACGTTCCTTTCGATGTTGTGGGCCGACAAACCCGCAACCTTCGCCGCCGTATTCCTGATGATCGTCCTTTTGTGCGCGGTGCTTGGGCCGTTGCTGCTTGGCGATGTGGTGACCAAACAGAACCTGCGCGGCCGCAACAGTCCACCGTTCGATCTGTCCCGCGGCTGGCTTTACGTTCTTGGGGGTGAGGCAAGGGGCCGGCCGCTGCTGGCCCTGATGATCGTCGCCGCGCGCAACACCATCATGATCGCCGTCGGTGCCGTACTGGCTTCGATGCTGATCGGGTCCGCGCTCGGGCTTGTGGCGGGCTATTCGCGCGGGCGCTGGGCGCAGATTATCCCGCGACTGGCGGATGTCATCATGTCGTTCCCGTCGCTGCTTCTTGCAGTGATCGTGCTTTATATGCTGGAGCCCTCGGTCGCGAACATCATCCTTGTTCTCGCCATCACGCGGATTCCGGTTTATCTGCGCACCACGCGGGCCGAGGTTCTGGAAATCCGCGAGCGCATGTTCGTGCAGGCCGCCAAGGTGATGGGCGCATCGGATGCACGCATTGTCTTTCGTCACATTCTGCCCGTTGTCCTGCCAACGCTGCTGACCATCGCCACCCTGGATTTCGCCTTTGTCATGCTGGCAGAAAGTGCGCTGTCGTTTCTTGGTATCGGCATTCAGGCACCACAACTTACCTGGGGGCTGATGGTCAGTCAGGGCCGCCAGTATATGATCAATGCCTGGTGGCTTTCGTTCTGGCCGGGGCTGGCGATCATCCTTACGACGCTAAGTCTGAATCTGCTGTCCAACTGGCTGCGCGTCGCGCTTGATCCCCAGCAGCGCTGGCGGCTGGAAATCGGGGGGCGCAAGAATGGCTGACCATCTGCTAGAGGTGCGCAACCTTTCCGTCACCTTTCATACCGCACGCGGCCCCGTTCATGCGGTCAGGAACGTCAACTGGCATCTGGACAGGGGCGAGGTCCTGGCGATCCTTGGGGAAAGCGGGTCGGGGAAATCCGTTTCGGCTTCGGCGATTCTTGACCTGATCGATTGTCCACCCGGCGAAATAACCAGCGGCGAACTGCTGTTCGAGGGGCGCGATCTGCTGCGCATGACCAGGGAACAGCGGCGGGCCATCAACGGCAAGCGTATTGCCATGATCTTTCAGGATCCGCTCTCGCATTTGAATCCGGTTTATACCGTGGGCTGGCAGATCGAGGAAACGATGGTCATCCACGGCACCAGCCGTGCGAAGGCCAGAGAGGAAACACTGTCGCTTTTGGCCAAGGTCGGTATTCCGAACCCCGAAGCTTCGGCACACAAATATCCGCACCAGTTTTCCGGCGGGCAACGCCAGCGGCTGATGATCGCCATGGCACTGGCGTTGCGTCCCGATATCCTGATTGCGGATGAACCGACGACGGCGCTGGATGTGACGGTGCAGGCGCAAATCCTGGACTTGCTGGAAAAGTTGCAGGAAGAAACCGGCATGGGCCTGTTGTTGATCACGCACGATCTTGGCGTGGTGGCCGAGGTCGCCGACAGGGTTGTGGTGATGAACGGCGGCGAGATCGTGGAAGCGGGTTCTGCCGCCGAAGTTTATGCCAATCCGCAGCATCCCTATACCCGAAAGCTGATCGCTGCCGCTCCCGGCAAGGGCGAAATGCCCGCCGACCGTGTCCCTGCCGCACCGCTGCTGTCCGTGTCGGGGCTTTCAAAGCGCTACGGGGAATTTGCAGCACTAGATAATGCCGATTTTGCACTGGCCGAGGGGGAAACCCTTGCCATCGTCGGCGAGAGCGGATCGGGGAAATCCACGCTGGCCAAATGCCTGTTGCGGCTGGAGGAGCCGACATCGGGGCAGGCGGTCTATCAGGGGCGTGATCTTTTCGCGCTGTCGCCGCGTGAGTTGTATCAGATGCGCCGTGACATCCAGATGGTGTTTCAGGATCCTACGCAAAGTCTGAACCCGCGCATGTCGGTCTATGAGCTGATTTCAGAAGCCTGGGTCATTCATCCGGAAATCCTGCCCCGTGATCGATGGAAGGCACGGGCGTCCGAGCTGCTGCAACAGGTGGGCTTGACGGTCGAGCACATGCACCGCTACCCACACCAGTTTTCCGGCGGGCAAAGGCAACGGATCGCCATTGCCCGCGCGCTGGCGCTGGAACCGCGTATCATCATCTGCGACGAGGCGGTCAGCGCGCTGGATGTGTCGATCCAGGCACAGGTGATCGAGCTTCTGGCAGACCTTCGCAGGCGGTTGGGGCTGAGCTACATCTTCATCGCGCATGACCTGCCGGTGGTGCGTGACTTTGCCGACAGGGTAATCGTGATGCAGGGGGGGCGGATCGTGGAGCAGGGCAGCGTGCGACAGATATTCGGGACCCCGCGAGAGATGTATACAAAAAACCTGCTGGCAGCGTCGCTTGATCCCGATCCGGCGGTGCAGGCGGCGCGTCGCGCAGCACGTCATGCGGCAAAGGTGACAGCATGAAACCCGACGTTCTGGTGCTTTACCCCACGCTTGCCCCGCAGATGGCGATGCTGGAGGCGGCTTATACCCTGCATCGTTACGATCTTGCCGATGCTGCCGGGCGCGAGGCGATGCTGGACGGACCGGGCAAGCAGTGCACGGCAATCGTGACCAACGGGCATGCCGAACTGACGCGGGCGATGATCGACAGGCTTCCGGCGCTGGCGATTGTGGCCTGCTCCAGCGCCGGCTACGAAACCATTGATGTCGAGGCGCTGACCGACCGCGGGATCAGGCTGACCAACACATCGGATGCGCTGTCGGATGATGTGGCTGATCTGGCCATGATGCTTCTGCTCGCTTCCCGGCGCAGTCTGGTTGCTGCCCACGCCTACGTTGTTTCCGGCGACTGGGGGCGCAAAGGCATGTTCCCGCTGCAATCAGCACTGAAGGGGAAGCGGCTTGGCATCGTCGGCATGGGCAAGATCGGTCAGGCCATCGTCGGACGTGCGCAGGCTATGGGTCTGGAACTGGCCTATTTCAGCCGAAGTGAACGCAAGGGGCTGGGATTGCCGTTCCAGCCCGATCTTCTGAAGCTGGCGGAATGGGCGGATGCGCTGATCGTCATCGTTGCGGGCGGGGCGGGGACAAAGAACCTGATCGATGACCGCGTGATCCGCGCGCTGGGCCCAAAGGGGACGCTGGTCAACGTCAGCCGGGGTTCGGTGGTCGATGAATCCGCGCTGATCGCGGCGCTGCGGGATGGTGGTCTGGGGGCGGCAGCTTTGGATGTGTTCTGGAATGAACCCAACCCCGATCCGGCGCTGACATCGCTGCCCAATGTCACGCTGTTCCCGCATCATGCCAGCGGTACGGTAGAAACCCGGAACGCCATGGCGCAACTGGTGGTTGATAATCTTGCCGCGCATTTCGCAGGAAAACCGTTGCTGACACCGGTGAACTGATGCGTGCCCTTGTAACCGGGGCCAGTTCCGGCATTGGCCGGGCGATTGCCGAGGCGCTTTTGGGGCAGGGTTGGCAGATCGTCGCGCTGTCCCGGACGTCACCCGATCTTTCCGGACTGGATCATGTGTCTGTCGATTTGTCTGATCCTGAGGCAACGCGGCAAGCACTTGCTGGTCTTGGTCGTTTCGATGCGGTCATTCACGCCGCTGGTCTTTTGCGGGTGGGCCGTCATGACACGATGCAGCTTGCCGACGGTGAGTTGATGTGGCGTCTGCATGTGGGGGTGGCGGCAGAACTTGTCCAGCATCTGGGACCGGCGATGCCGGACGGTGGGCGGATCATCATCGTCGGCAGCCGTGTGGCGCAGGGCATGGCGGGCCGGTCGCTTTATGCGGCTTCGAAATCGGCGCTGACCGGATTTGTCCGCTCTATCGCTGCAGAACTTGCCCCGCGCCGGATTACCGTGAATATCGTCGCGCCCGGTGCCACGGAAACCCCGATGCTGTCCGATCCTGCCCGGAAATCCGCGCCGCCGAAACTGCCGCTAATGGGCCGCCTGATCCAGCCGGAGGAGGTGGCGGGAACTGTCGCCTTCCTGCTTTCCCCGGCCGCGCGCAGCATAACCGGCCAGCAGGTTATCGTCTGTGGCGGGGCATCGCTTTGACGTCAGGCAGTGAAGAACTGCGGATGGCTTTGCCGCAACATATCCAGACGGCCAAGCGTCTGGCTGAGATGGCTGCGGATCGCCTCTTGTGCCTTTTCGGGTTCATGCGACTCTATCGCCGCAACGATGGCGCGGTGGCCTTCAAGGATGTGGCGGATCTTGCCTTCGCCCGGCAAGTCCAATCGCCGAAGCCGGTTCAGGTGGCCAGAGCGCGATCGCAGGAGCGCATAAAGTCCGGGCTGCCCCGCCGCACCGATCATCGTCTGGTGGAACAGTTCGTCCAGTTCCTGAAAGGCGGGAAGTTCGGCGGTATTTCCCGCCAGCGCTTCCTGAAGCGCGACGATGGTTTTCAGGCGGCTGATCACGACCGTATCAGTGTTTTCCGCCAGACGGCGCGTGACCTCAGTCTCGACGGCCAGCCGCAAAAAATGCGCTTCGCGGATTTGTCCCGGATCGATGCGTGTGACCACCGTGCGGGACTGCGGATAGATGTCCACCAGCCCTTCGGATTCCAGTTTTTGCAGCGCTTCGCGCAGCGGTGTCTGGCTGATATGGTACTCGGCGGCGAGTTCTGCACGAGACAGCACGGTATCGGGCGGCAGGTCCATGGTGATGATACGGTGGCGAAGGGAATCGACCGTGCGTGCAGCCGCCGATTGCGCCACAGTCGTGCCCATGCCCAGCCCAAGCGCGCCAAAGCGGTTCAGCACCTCTGCCAGTTGTGTGTCCTGCGCCAAGAAAGCCTTCCCTTGCTTGCTGCCCTCAATTGATCACGGGGCAATGCTGGTTGCAACATCAGAAAAACTAATATATTAGTCAACCATAGACCGACAAAGCCATGTGTCAGGCGGGGTGAGGGGAAATAGATGAAAGAATACAAAGACCTTCGCTCTGCCCGCTGGATGCTGCCGGATGACCAGCGCAGCTTTGGCCATCGATCCCGGTCTATGCAGATGGGCTATGATCCTGCAGACTGGGAGGGCAAGCCGATCATCGCTGTGATCAACACCTGGTCGGAAGCGCAGCCCTGCCACATGCATTTCAAGGACCGCGTGGAATGGGTGAAGCGTGGCATCCTGCAAGCGGGCGGCTTTCCCATGGAGCTTCCCGCGCTGTCGCTTTCGGAGAACTTCGTCAAGCCGACCACCATGCTTTACCGCAACATGCTGGCGATGGAGACAGAGGAGCTGCTGCGTTCCCACCCCGTCGATGGTGCCGTGTTGATGGGCGGATGTGACAAGACCACGCCCGCGCTGATCATGGGTGCAGTCAGCATGGGGCTGCCGTTCATCTTCCTGCCGGCCGGACCGATGCTGCGGGGAAATTACGCGGGCAAATATCTCGGTTCCGGCACGGACGGATTCAAGTATTGGGATGAACGCCGCGCGGGCACAATCAGCAAGGAAGAATGGCAGGGGATCGAGGGCGGCATTGCCCGCAGCTATGGCCACTGCATGACCATGGGCACCGCCAGCACGATGACCGCCATTGCCGAGGCGATGGGCCTGTGCCTGCCGGGTGCATCGTCGATCCCGGCGGCGGATGCCAACCATCAGCGCATGTCCACCCAATGCGGGCGACGGATCGTGGGAATGGTGTGGGAAGACCTGACACCCGAAAAGATCATCACCCCGGCCGCCGTAAACAATGCCGTGACGGTGGCGATGGCCACAGGCTGCTCTACGAATGCCATCATCCATGTCATCGCAATGGCCCGGCGGGCGGGTGTGCCGCTGGGGCTGGACGATCTGGACCGGATCGGGCGGACGACCCCGGTGATCGCCAATATCCGGCCATCGGGTACACAGTATCTGATGGAGGATTTCTTCTATGCCGGGGGCTTGCGCGCCCTGATGAAACAGCTGGGAGACAAGCTTGACCCTGCCGCAATTACCGTCACCGGCAAGCCGCTGGTCGACGGGCTGGACCAGGTGAAGATCTGGAATGAGGATGTGATCCGCCCGCTGTCGAACCCGGTCTATCACGAGGGCTCTCTTGCCGTGCTGAAGGGAAACCTGTGCCCGGATGGCGCGGTGATCAAACCCGCCGCCTGCGACCCGAAGTTCCACCGTCATACGGGCCCGGCGCTGGTGGCCGACAGTTATCCAGACCTGAAAAAGATCATCGACGACCCCGACTATCCCATGACGCCCGACACCGTTCTGGTCTTGCGCAATGCCGGGCCGCAAGGCGGGCCGGGGATGCCGGAATGGGGGATGATCCCGATGCCGAAGGCGCTGCTGAAACTGGGCCTGCGTGATATGGTGCGGATTTCCGATGCGCGGATGTCAGGGACCAGCTTCGGGGCTTGCGTGCTGCATGTTGCACCGGAATCGTGGATCGGCGGCCCGCTGGCGCTGCTTAAGACGGGCGATATGGTCACGCTGGATATCCCCGCCCGCAGCCTGAACATGGATGTGCCCGAGGCGGAGCTTGCCGCCCGCCGCGCCGTCTGGGTTGCACCGAAGCCGCGTTACGAGCGCGGCTATGGTTTCGTTTTCAACCGGCATGTCGAACAGGCCGACAAGGGATGCGACTTTGATTTTCTGCGCACGGATTATGGCGGTCCAGTGCCCGAACCCGTGATCTATTGAGCGTGTCCATGCCCC
>JBOFCO010000210.1:0-7449 GCA_051646105.1 Paracoccaceae bacterium | reverse complement strand
ATAATGCCGCCGACGATCTGTCGGAGCCAGTCCGGATCGGCCAGAACAGGAGCAGGTCCATCCATCCGTCGTTCAACCCGCAGGCCTGCGCGGTGCAGCAGCGGGCGCAGATCATCCAGCGCCGTTTCCACCGCTTCGGCCAGAGTCGTGGGGCGGGGGTCAAGTTCAAGCTGGCCGCTGTCCGACCGGGCAATGCGCAGCAAATCCTCGATCCGGCGGTTCAGCCGTATGGCGCGGACGCGGATGGTGGCAAGCGCGGGAATCACGACGGACGAAAGTTCCGGCGGACGGGCCGATGCGGCAAGCTCTGCCTCGGCGAGGATCACGGTCAACGGGGTGCGCAATTCATGGCTGACATCGGCAAAGAACCGGCGGCGGTCCTCGTCGATGCGGGACAGCCGGGCATTCGCTTCGGCCAGCGCTGCCGTGCGGGTGGCGACGGTGCTTTCCAATCGGGCGCGATCGGCGGCGACAGTTTGGCGCCTGCGATCCAGCCGCGCCGCAAGCTGGTTCAGCCGCGCGAACAGCAGCGCCAGTTCGTCACGGGGCGCGGTTGGCAGGCGCGGGGGCAAGCCATCGCCGCCCGCCTGTGCCAGGGCCGCCCCCGCAAGACGCAACCGCGACAGCAGCGGGCGCAGAACCACAACGTAAAGCAGTCCCATGAGGGAAAGCACCAACACCGCCATGCCCAGCGCAAGCCCCATCATCCGCTTCTGGAGCGTGTCCAGCGCGGCCAGGGCCGTTTCACGGCGCATTCGGTTGTATTCGCCTTGCTCGCGTACAAGCGGTGTGAACACCTGGGCAAAGCTGCTGAGCATGGCGTCGCGCAGCACGGAATCCACACCCTGGGCACCCGCCATGTCCTGTACCATCCGGTCAAAGGCCGCGCGCATCCGCGCCAGCGTCTGTCCCTGGGCGGCCCGTCCCAGCGCATCCGCACCCGCCACCCGCGCCACATCCTGTGCGACCAGATCATCAAGGGTTGCAAAGGCCGACAAGACCGGGCCGGTCCGGCTGCCCCGCAGGTCGGCCGGCGTCAGGATCATCTCGGTGATGCGCGCGGACAGTCCGGCCAGCGCATCCATACGCCTCTGGGCGGCTGCGGCCTCCTCTCCCAGCCACAGCGCCTGCCGTACGCCATAGGCTGCGAGAAAAGCCGCAAGGATCGCCAATCCGCCCAGACCACCGGCCCCGGCCACCAGTCGTTGCCGCAGGCTGGGGGTTCTCCACGCGATCATGTCTGCCCCACGATCAGGGCCAGCAGGTTTTCCTGCAAGTCTTCGGGGCGCACCGGCTTTTCCAGCACACGGATTCCCATGCGCCCGCAGCTGCGCACCAGACCGGCGTTCCGATGCGCGGTGACCATCAGCGCGGGAATATCCGCGCCGGCGCGCCTGCGCAGCGCACGGATGCTGCGTACGCCGGTATCTTCGCCCGCAAGATGATAATCGGCCAGGATCAGGTCGGGGCTGCGCCCCGCAGATATCACCTCGCGCTCCGCCGCTGCGGTGCCCTCGACGGCCATAACCTCCATCCCCCATGTGTCCCGCAGGATCAGGCTGTAGCCATGGCGCATGTCGGCGTCATTTTCGACGACCAGTGCCAGCCGCCCGCGAAGGCGTTCCCGATTGACGCGGCCAGCATGGTCATGCGGTGCGACTGTCTGGCGTTGCGCCGCCAGCGGAAGCGAGATGCGAAAAACTGTACCTCGCCCAGGCGTGCTGTCGAGTGTGATAGGATGGTCGAGTTTGGCGCAGGCACGCCTGACGATTGACAGACCAAGCCCCATGCCGGATTCACCGCGCGCGTCGGCATCCAGCCTTTGAAATTCGTCGAAGATGCGGTTGCGATCCTCTGCCGGGATGCCGATGCCGGTGTCGTGCACTTCCAGTGACACCCGCGCACCGTACCGCCGTGCGCCGACCAGAACCTTGCCAGCCCGCGTGTATTTGATCGCGTTGGAAACCAGATTCTGCGCGATCCGGCGCAGAAAGGTCGGATCGCTGTTCACACAAAGCGACGTGGGCACGAATTGCAGGACAAGCCCGCGCGCCAGCGCCAGCGGTTCGTATTCGTCACGCAGGCGTTGGAACAGGGCATTCAAGGCGACGGACTTGCGGTTGAATTCGATCCGCTGTGAATCCAGCCGCGAAATATCAAGCACGGCATGCATCAGTTCGTCGACCGATTCAAAGGCGTTGCCAAGCCGCTTGACCAGATCGACCTGATCTTCGTTCATCTCGGTTGTGGCCAGTGTCGACAGGAACAGCCTTGCCGCGCTCAGCGGTTGCAACAGGTCGTGGCTGGCCGCCCGCAGGAAACGGGTTTTGGACCGGTTGGCGTCCTCGGCGGCCTGACGGGCAGCGGCAAGTTCGACATTCTTCTGGCTCAGGTCGGCCAGAACACGTTCCAGATCATCCGTCCTGGCGGCGACTTCCTTTTCAAGAGCCATGGCGGCCTGAAACATCGACCACGACGATCCCCGTGTGCTGTCCAGACGATCCAGACGCTCGATCAACGCGGCGTTGATCCGCGACAGTTTGGCAATGCGCCGTTCTGTGTCATCGCCGTCCCGTAGCATCATCCTGTCCCCGGCGGATCAAGAAACGCCAGACCCACAAAAGTCTGGTTCATGTGCATGCCGCTGTGCTGTTCGCCATAGGTACTGAAGCCTGCCATGTTGTAGCGACGACAAAGATCGCCAACCTCCTCCCCAAGGCCCGCATGTTCCACCGCCAGTCGCCGCAGGACACAATCGAAGGACAGGATCAGTGACGGCGTTGATGGCAACTTCTCCAGCATTGCGGCAAAGCCTTCGGTAATATCCTCGGCCAGTCCCAGCGACATGATTGCCCCCGTGTCGATCGAGGACATCAGGCTGAGCCCGCCATCCTCTGTCGGCTCGCGGATCGCGCGCACGAAATAGCGCCCGCCCATGTTGACCAGCAGCGGATGCCCGGCAAAGACAAGCTGCGACAGTTCCGAAACCGGCACGCCGACCAGCCGGGCATATTCCTCGGCGGCGGGTTCGGCGTTGATTTCCAGAATGGACCGTTGCGATGGGTTGGCGCGTGTGACGATCATCCGCGTATCGGTGGCGCGGAAATGATCAAAGATCAGATCCCGCACCATCAGATCGGTTTCGACAAGGCAGAACACGGCGGCATCCTGCAACACCTCGTCATCACAGATCACGCAGGTGCGGGAAAAATCCTGCCCGTCCCCGGCCGACCCCCCCAGCACCATCACATGCGGCAGGGCGGCATCGATGGTGGCGACCAGCACCTCTTCCTTGTTGGAATAGCCGTCGACCAGCAGGATGCCGAACAACTGCCGTTTCGGATCGGCGTGAAAGCTGCTCCACATCGCGCGGATGTCGGACATCCAGGTGGATACGGGCAGTTCGGAGAGGTCACGCAGCGTTTGCGCACTTGCACGGAAACTGGCACGGGGAAAGCCGATGGCCACGGCAGTTCTGGACGTGTAGCCGTTCCCGCACAATTCCCCCGCTGTCGAGCAGCCGATGACACAGCAATCCGGCGACAAGGCTTTGCGCAAGGATGCAGCCAGATCGGGAAGGTGGTCGCTTGGCGAGGCGAACAGAAGCACAAGGCAGGGATCGCAGGGCAGGATTTCAGAAAGAAGCCACCCGCCCGGATCGGTTTGGTCCAGCGAGGTCGTCGCCTTGACCGGTCTGGCGATGGCTGCCCTGTGTGCCGACATGTCCACCTGGCTTCCTTTCCGTGCGTCCCCTTCCTTTCCTTGCTCTCCGCTTTACTCGTCGTCGAACAGTTTTATCGACTTTGCCAGCAGCACGATCTGTGTGCGTCGCCGGGCGCCGATCTTGCCCATGATCGCTGTGATATGGGTTTTGACCGTCGCCTCGGCGATGTTCAGTTCGTACGAAATTTCCTTGTTGGCGCGTCCCTGGCAGATGAGTCGCAGCGTTTTCATCTGCTGGCGGGTCAGGCTTGCGAAGCGGCGGGCGATCTCTGCGCTTTCCGGTTTCGCGGGGCCGGAATGGCGCTGCCCGGGATCATAGCTGTCAGGCAGGACGGTTTCCCCGGACCATACGCGGCGAAGGGCATTGCACATCGCTTCCCTGCCCAGCGACTTGGAAATATAACCCTGCGCCCCCGCCGCCATGACGGCGGAAATCATGTCGGGATCGTCATTGGCGGAAATCACGGTGATCGGTATCTGCGGGGCCAGCCTGCACAACGAAACGATCCCTTCGGATCCCTTGGAATCCGGCAGGTTCAGATCAAGCAGAATGGCGTCGGGCATCTTGCCATACCGCAGCCGCTGCTGCGCAGCAGACAGGCTGCGTTCGCATCGCGCCTGCTTCATGCCAAAGGCAATCTTCAGCGCCATGGACAGCGCTTCGCACATCAGCGGATGATCATCCACAATCAGCAGGTCATCGATGCGCCGCATGACGCCGATCGCCTGACCGCCAATGTCGGTCATGGATTGGTGGTGCATTCGTCTCTCCTCCCGACCGGCCGCGCATGTGCACAGACTGATCTGCTGAATGTCCGTTTCCGCAGGCCGTTGATCGGCCTTGTCAGAAGGGCGTCGGACGTTCTTATTATTTTTGTATGGCAGAAAAGATACCCGGAGTCTCTGCGACTTCGGGATGAGATTTCACCATGGGCGGACAACTGCCGCGCAAGTCTCGGATGGCGATGGCCTGATAGTATCTCACAGACCGGTCAGGGGAAAATCACGGTCAAAGATATTGCCTTCGGTATCCTCGACATGGACCCGGATGGTTTCACTGCCGTTGTCGGCAAAGCTGAACTGGAACACCGGATCCTCGGATATGGAAATCCCGGCCTCGACCCGGAACAGCAGCGCATCGCCCTGCTTCACCTCAAGCACATCGATGAAATGTGCGGGAACCGTCAGTAGCGTGACCTGATCGCGCTGAAAGCCCGTCGCATTCGGATGGCGGATCATCAGTTTCGCCCGGCGGCGATCCGCGGCATCTGCCTCTGTTCGTGTCAGCACCTCGAACCGCATCAGGCCAAGCTCCGCGAGCGCTTCCTCTGCGCTTTTCGATGCGGGTGCGGCGCAGCCCCCGGCGGCCTTCACAAAACGCCCGCTCATGACCTGAGCGTCGGCGGCATGACCAATCGCACGGACGTTGGAATATTCATTGACCCGCAGCCGCACCTCCATATCCAGCGGGAACATGGCGCGGCCAAGGGTGATCTCGGCAGCCACCGGGGCAGGGTTTTCATCGACCACCAGCGTGATGTGATCCAGCGCATCTGTGCCCGGCTGCTGGCTGAGGCGGATGGGAACAAAGGCCGGATCGACGGCGCGGGGCGGCGCGTCCAGCGACAGCAGCGCCGCGTTTTCTGCGGGATCGGGACCATCCAGCAGCAGGGCCCGCAAATCGGTCCAGCTTGCCCCGTTCTGAAGCGGGTTGTCTTCGGACAAGGCGGTTGTGGCCGACAGGCAGAAGAATGCAGCCACAAGGCCATGGGCAAGGCGGATACTGCGTCGCATCGGCGTTCCTCCCACACCGGATTTCCGCATATCCGGCCCCTTGTGGCGAGTCATTCTTTCGGTTGATCCCGCAGAAGTGAAACCGGCGATAGAATGGCTTGAGTCGCGGCAAAGGACCGGGGTCATGTTTCACCTGCTTGTCACCGCCTGTCTGGCCAGCGATCCGAACATCTGTGCGGAACGGCTGCTGCCTGCGCCTGACCCGCTCGATCTGGCCGCTTGCGAAAGCGGTGCTGTCGCCCGTTTGAACGAATGGGGCAAAACGCACGGGGATTTGATTCCAGGTCATTGGCGCTGCGTGCCCGTCGAAGAACTGCCTGTGGTTCCAGTTCGGGAAATTGCGCCCGGCATTTTATTGCACAATCCGCTGCCTGCGCCGATTTCTCCGGCAAACGGCGGTAACATCGCAAACCTTGGTGTCATCATCGGCACGGACAGCGTGGCGGTGATCGATCCCGGTGGCAGCCGTGCCATAGGCGAGGCGCTGTTCGCGGCGATCCGGGCGCGGAGCGACAAGCCCATCGTCGCTGTGATCATCACCCATATGCACCCCGATCACAGTTATGGCGCAGAGGTTTTTGCCGAAGCCGGGGCCGAAGTGATCGGTCATGAAAACCTTGCCGACGGTATGGCGCGACGGGCGGAAACCTGGGCGCGGTCCATCCCCGCGCAGGTGGGCGCACTGGCCATGCTCGGTACGAAACAGCGCCTTCCGGACAGGGGGCTTACCGGGCCTGAAACGATGGACCTGGGCGGTGCGACGCTGCAACTTCAACCCCAGGGGATCGCCCATACCGACAACGACCTGACCGTGTTTCATGTCGAAAGCGGCACGCTGTTCACCGGCGATCTGGTGTTTGCCGGGCTGCTGCCGTCGCTGGACGGGTCGATCACCGGCTGGCTGGAGTGGCTTGCTGTGCCGCCCCAGCCTGCGCTGCGGCAGATTGTTCCCGGCCATGGCCCGGCGCCGCTGGACTGGGAACAGGCGAGCGGACCGATGCGCGCCTATCTGACCACACTTGCCGACGAAACCCGCGCGGCGATTGCCGCAGGTGAACCGATGAGCGAGGCGGCCCGGCATGTGGGGCAGGGGCTGCGCGGCGACTGGATCGGATTTGACGACTTCAACGAACGCAACGCCGTCGCCGCCTTCAAGGAACTGGAATGGGAATAACAGGCTATTGCGGCGGCAGGTGGGCGGCAATCGCGCGGGCCAGCGCAAAGGCGCGCTGTTCCAGCAGCACCGGCGTTTCGCAGACATAGGTCAGCGCCTGCTGGCGATCGGTGAAGATGCGGGTATCCCAGTCCAGCGCTTCCTCTGCCGCGTCGATCTTGTCGAAGTCCGGCGGGTCGGCGGCCTCCAGCCGGGCCATTTCTGCGCGGCGATCCTCGATCTGCGCGCCAAGCGCCGCCTGCTTTTCGGCGTAGCGTGCGATGCCGCCGACGATCTGTGTGCGATAGCTGTCCAGCGGCGCGAACGTGGCCACGAAAAGCGCGGTCAGTTCCTGCGTATCCGCGTCTTTCGCGAAAGCCGCGATCCGCGCCTCGGCCTCCTCCATCGGCATCCGGCGCTGATGCAGGGCATTGCCAAGCGCTGCAATGTCGTCGCGCCTTGCCAGCTCTTCCACGGCCACATCGGGCAGCGGGCCGGACCAGAGCGCGCCGGGCGACAGGTGGGGCTGCTTGCGCTGGATGCAGGGCCAGCCGGGGTCGGCGCCCTCTGCCGCCAGGCCGGGCGTGGCCAGCGCGACCACCAGCAAGGTCCCGAACGACACTTTCATCCGCCCTGTCCTTTCCGCCGTGCCCAAAGGCCCTTTGATGGATCATACATGAAAACGGCCGCACCGAAAAACACCGCAAAACAGAACAGCGTTACCAGAAAGGATGTCAGGTCGAATTGCAGATACAGCGCAAAACGGATCAGTTCGACCG
>JBOFCO010000013.1:0-18662 GCA_051646105.1 Paracoccaceae bacterium | reverse complement strand
CTAAAGCCGCGCCAGGGCCGGGATCAGGTCGCCATAACCCGTGAAGCGGCGTTCATAGGCCAGGCCAAGCCGGTCTGCACAGTCGCGCGCCCTGGCGTCGAGCGCTGGATCATTCGTCTGGGCCTGATACACCAGTTTTTCGTAATTGCCGAAATACATGTCGCGCAGTTCCGGATGACGATCCAGCCCCATGGGTTTCCACACAAAGGCATCGAACTGCCGGACCAGAAAGTCGGTGAGGTAAAAGGCCGTCATCTCATCCCGTTCGGCAAAGGCCGCATTGCCCTCGAAGAAGGAATAGCAATGCGGGCCCTCGACCATGCCCACGCCCAGTTCTGCACAACGCTTGGCCAGCAGCCCGCCGGTACCGCAATCGGCATAGACAACAAAGATGGTTTCATAGGCGGTGCGATATTCCTCGACCGCTTCGGTCACCGCATCCACGATCCGGTTGGGCCAGAGGTGCAACTTGGCCGGCAGGCATTGCAGGTCGAGGTGCCGCCAGCCGTTCGCGGCCTTCAGATCAAGAATTTCCCGCGCCAGCGCCCCGCAGGCGATCAGCAGCACCCGGCCCTTGCCGGTGGCGGCGATTCCGGTTTCGGTCAGCGTGGTGTCATCGGGGATCATGGCGCACGCAACCTGACAACGGCGGCAGCAAGAAGGGCCACGAACAAAGCGCCTGCAATCCCTGCACCGGTTTGCGTAAAGATCGCCACTGTCAGCCCGGCAGCGGCGATCACGCCGGTCAGCAGAAATGCGAATGTCTTTGCGGGCATCGGAGACCTCCTGCCCTTTTCAGATGGGGGCCGCTCGCAGCATGTGCAAGCGGCGCCGGATCAACCCGCGCTCAGCGTGTTATGCTTGCGCGCCATGAAACTTTTCGCGGTCTCAACCGCCACGGCCGCATCGCGACAATAGGCATCGGCACCGATCGCCTTGCCGAATTCCTCGTTCAGGGGCGCTCCGCCAACCAGAACGATGTAATCCTCGCGGATGCCCTTTTCCTTCATCGAGTCGATGACAACCTTCATATAGGGCATGGTCGTGGTCAGCAGCGCCGACATGCCAAGAATATCGGCCTGCTCGCGCTCCAGCGCCTCCAGATACTTTTCGACCGCGTTGTTGATGCCCAGATCGACGACCTCGAAACCGGCACCTTCCATCATCATGCCGACGAGGTTCTTGCCGATGTCGTGGATGTCGCCCTTGACCGTTCCGATCACCATCTTGCCCATGCGGGGCGCACCGGTTTCGGCCAGAAGCGGCTTCAGGATCGCCATGCCCGCCTTCATTGCGTTGGCGGCCAGCAGAACCTCGGGCACAAAAAGGATGCCGTCGCGGAAATCTGCGCCGACGATGGTCATGCCCGCAACCAGTGCCTTGGTCAGCACATCATAGGGTGCCCAGCCGCGTTCCAGCAGGATGTTCACGCCTTCCTCAATTTCCTCTTTCAGGCCATCGTAAAGGTCATCGTGCATCTGAAGGACGAGTTCATCGTCGCTGAGTTCGGAAAGGATGATCTCGTCATCGGCCATGGGGAAACCTCCTGCCGGGCGGAAAATGCCCGTTTGGCCCATACATGACGCCAAAGCCTTGGGCAGACAATGCGAATTGCGACATGGGGCAGGCCGCACGCGACGGGCCCCGGAAATCAGGCTGGCAAATGTTCCTGTTGTGTTCTAGTTTTAGACATGCCCGACGCGAAAGATCGAAACTATCCGGAACTGCCGCCATGGCTGCGTGCGCGCGCCCGTGGCGCCGGATCAAATGCTGTCGGACGATATGAGAAATACGCCAGCGAAGCCGAAGCCGACGGCTGGGATATTCCCGAGGATGAGCGGCTGCTGCCGACAGATGTCGCCCTTGAATCCCCGCGCAGCGCGATCAGCTATAACACATCGCCCGATCTGCCCTTTGACCGGTCAATCAATCCCTATCGCGGGTGCGAACACGGCTGCATCTATTGCTTTGCCCGCCCCAGCCACGCGTGGCTGGGCCTGTCGCCTGGACTGGATTTCGAAACGAAACTGGTCGCGCGCCCCGGTATCGGCACGGTTCTGGCCCGTGAGTTGCGGGCAAAATCCTATAGACCTGCGGTGATTGCCATCGGCACCAACACCGATCCCTATCAGCCCATCGAAAAGACGCATCGCGCGATGCGCGGCGTGCTGGAAGTGCTGCGGGATTTCCGTCATCCCGTGGTCATCGTCACCAAGGGCACCCTTGTTGAGCGCGACATCGACATTCTGTCCGACATGGCCCGCGACAGGCTGGTCAAGGTGGGGGTCAGCGTCACATCCCTTGACCCTGTGATCAGCCGTGCGATGGAACCGCGTGCACCTGCACCGGCCCGGCGGCTGGAAACGATCCGCAGGCTTTCAGCCGCAGGCATTCCTGTGCGCGCGATGATCGCGCCGGTGATCCCCGCCCTGACCGATCATGAGATGGAGCGAATCGTCGAGGCGGTGGCAAAGGCCGGTGCGGGTCAGGCCAGCCTGATACTGCTGCGCCTGCCGCGAGAGGTGTCGGGCCTGTTCCGCGACTGGCTGACCGAACATTTCCCGGACCGTGCAACGCGGATCATGGGACGGGTGCGCGAGTTGCATGGCGGTCGGGACTATGACCCGGAATGGGGGCGGCGCTTCACCGGGCAGGGGGAATGGGCGGTGTTGATGCGGCAGCGCTTTACCCTGGCGGTGCGCAGGTTCAGGCTTGACCAGCCCGACCAACCGCTGCGGCTGGATCTGTTCCAGCCGCCTGCGCGGGACACAGGTCAGCTTTCGCTGTTCTGACAGGTGGCCAAATTTACGACAGGTTGGTGCGTCTGCCTGTTCGCCCTCCGCCTTTTTCGAATGCGATAGAACCTGAACAAGACGGGTTTTCTGTGATATGATGAGGGTGTTCTCTGATCGGTCCACAAACCAGGGAGACCACTATGTATTCCCATATCATCATTCCCACAGACGGTTCCGATGTGGCGTCGCGCGCAGTGGAGCAGGGGCTTGATCTGGCCCGTGCTCTTGGCGCGAAGCTGACCATCCTGACGGTGCTTCACCCGTTTCAGGTGTTCAGTTTTGCACCCGAGGTCATCGCCGATACCGCCCCCGAGCATCGTCGGTTGATCGAGGAGCATGTCAGCACCGACAATTTGCTGGAAGAAAAGGTGCGCAAGTCAGGCGTGAAGTGCAGCCATATCCAGGCCGAAAGCGCGCATCTGCATGAAGCGGTGCGCAAGGCCGCCGTGCGCGAAGGATGTGATCTGATCGTGATGCCCGCACATGAGCGCTATGGTCTGATGGGCAAGACTGTCGACAGCGAAACGGTCCATCTGCTGACCGGGACGCGCCTGCCGGTGCTGGTGCTGCATTGAACGGGTTTGTTGCAGCCAAGGTCTTGACCAGGGCATGCTGCCGAGATCGCTGACTTGTTCGTTCTCTCCCCACGTAAGGGGGAGAGATGCACTGACCCGCAACCTGATGCGAAGCGGGGAACCGGATCCTGAGTCGTCTACACTTGAAGCGTATCGGCTCAACCCGCGATGTTTACAGTTTTACCGAAACCGGACCGGGTTTTCATGACCCGGCTTAGCCGCGCCGTCCCCGGCGTTCGCGTTTCGGTGCGCCACCGTCGTCACCGGTGCCGTCCGAGGCAGAGGAGAAGCTGCCCAACGCAGCGGTGATGGTCTCCAGCGTCGGACGAGGGCCGGTGGGGCGGTTTTCAAGCGCCGCGCGCATCGACTTGAGGTGCACCGGCATCGTGCCGCAGCAGCCGCCGATGATCCTGGCCCCGCAGTCGCGGGCCAGCACGGCATATTCGGCCATCAGTTCCGGCGTGCCGTCATAGTGGATATGCCCGTCGTGGTATTTCGGGATACCGGCATTGCCCTTTGCGATCAGCGGGCGTTCGGTGCCCTGTGCGACAAAGCCCAGAACGGTGCGCAGCAGGTCAGACGCGCCAACACCGCAATTTGCGCCAAAGGCCAGCGGAGGGTTTGGCAGCTTTTCGACCAGCCCGACCATCGCTGCCGAGGTGACGCCCATCATGGTGCGACCAGCGGTGTCAAAGCTCATCGTGCCGCACCACGGCATACCGGCGCGGGCGCATGCTTCGGCCGCGGCGGCGTATTCCTCGGGCGCGCTGATGGTTTCAACCCAAAGCACGTCGACGCCGCCGTCCTTCAGCCCCTCGGCCTGCTCGTGGAACATCTCGACCGCCAGGTCATGTGTCAGGCTGCCCATCGGGGCCATGATTTCGCCGGTGGGGCCGATAGACCCGGCGACGATCACCGGGCGGCCCGCCGCATCGGCGATTTCACGCCCCAGGCTTGCGGCGACGCGGTTCAGTTCATGCACCTGTTTTTCGGCAGAGTGGAGCTTCAGCCGACTGGCGTTTCCACCAAAGCTGTTGGTCAGGAACAGGTCGCTGCCCGCCTCGACAGCATTGCGGTAGAGCGTGCGGATATTGTCCGGTCGGGACAGGTTCCAAAGTTCCGGCGGTTCTCCCGATTCCAGACCCATGTTGAACAGGTTCGTGCCGGTGGCGCCATCGGCCAGTATCCAGTCGCGGCTGGCCAGAAGGTCGGTGAATGCGGTTTTCATTTCTGCCTCGCTCTGCTGTGCCGGTGGCCGGGCCTGTCGCCCGTCGGCGCCCGGTGGATCGGCGATGCTATCGCATGACCGGGGCGGCAAGGCAAACCGGCAGTTGCGTCGCGTTCCCGTCTGCAGAGACGGTGGCACGCGGCAGCGGGCGGTGGATTTCGGCGGCAACTTCGGCCAGCGCAACCGCAAGGCGCCAGCGATCCGGGGCCGCGGCATAAAGCGGCTTCCAGCACGGTTCAAAACTTTGCTTGAACCGGCGCAGTCCGCCATCGGGCCATCTGCGGGACGCCGCCCCGAACAGGAACCGAACAAGCCGGAGGTAGGCATGACGTCCGGTCGGCATTGCAATGGCGGGCACCGCAGCGAGCGACAGTTGAGTGACACCCTCCACCCTGGCCGCACCTATGGCAGTTGTGATCAGCGCGTGCATCGTGCCATCCGGCACTGCATCGCGGTGGCGCATCAGGTCGAGCGTCCAGCACCCCCGCCCGTTCGACCTTGCGTGGTGAAAACTGACGAAAGCGACGGCGACGCCATCAAGGACGGCAACGAACAGCTTTTGACGGCCCAGCGAAACCCGGTCAAAGCGGCCCATGGAAAAGCCGCGTTCACCGCCGTGGGTCAGCGACCATTCGTCGTTGATCACTGCCAGTTGCGACAGCAGCAGAGGATCGGCAACAGCGACAGTACAGCGCAATCCTGCGGCATCTGCACGACGAAGTTTGCGCCGCAGCGTGGCGCGGCCGGGCGTTGCCAGCGAAAATCCGGTCGGGTTCAGGACCGCCTCCTCTGCAATGCGCCAGGGAATGAACCCGCGATGTCGTGCGATGACGGCCATGCGGGCGCCGATCTTGTACAGGCAGGGAAACCGGTCCCCTGCGGCCGCGCGTGACGACAGCAACGACAGGGCCGCGTCAGGGCAACCCGCCGGATCGAACAGGGCGACAAGTGCCTGCCCGGTTGCGGCGCCCAGAAAAGCGCTGCCCTGGCCCTGCCAAAGGGACAAACGGCCCTGATGCAGCAGACCGGCCTCCGGCGAGGGCAGGGCGGTCGCGGGCACGAATGACTGATCAGCCGCTGCCTGACCTGATACCGGTCGAGAGCCGCGCACCAGCATTGCAATTGCCAGAAGGGCGGCCAGACTGGCAGGCAGCGCGTGATAAACCAGCCGGAACGCCAGCGCGGAAGCCAGGATGGCATCGCCCGACACCGCACTGCCATCCGCCCCGATGCCCACAGGCAGAAGGGCCAGCAAGGTCAATTCATAAGCGCCCAGGCCCGCCGGCGCGCCGGAAATCAGGCCGGCACCCGATGCGAGCAGGAAAACCGGCAGAAAGGACAGCAAGCCATCGGTCATCCCATCCGGCAACAGCACATAGGCACAGGCCGCCGCTGCCGTACAATCCGCAGTCACGATCAATAAGATGCGGAACAGTCGCCTGACAGGGGGCAGCATCACGATCCGGTCCCGGATATGCACGCAACGCACCACCAGGGATGCGGCGACAAGCGCAAGCGCCGCCAGCAGCACCAGCGTTGCCAGCCCATCCGATCCTGCTGGCAGATGCTGATGATCGGACAGTTTCGACGCCAGGGCGGTCAACACGGCAAATCCGGCCAGAAACGATGCCGACACCAGCGCAGAAAAGCGCGTGGCCCGCCACAGGTCAAATTGCGGTACCAGTCGCCAGCGCACCAGCGCGCCGCTGATCACACCAAAGCCCAGCATCTGCGCAAGTGCCATGGCGACCATGCCGCTGGTGCGTGCCGGTCCGGTGCCAAGACCGGTATCCGACAGCCGGTGGAACATCCGGTCATACTCGCCGATCGCGGCGTAGCTGAGTGCGGCAAACAGCACCGACGCAGCCCACTGTGGGGCTGATATACCGGCAATCGTGGTGAGAATGACGGCTGGATCAGCCGTGGCGATGCGTTGCCCGACAATCCAGACCAAACTGGCAGCTACAGGCAGCGCCCATCCATTTCGCAGCATCAGGCGATGCAGGGGTGCAGGCAGCGACCGGGGCGCATTAATGGCTGTTCCTGACATGTTCCCCTCACCCGATGATGGGGCGCACCATCCGCGAAGGGAGTTCAGAACAGTTTAACGGGCGCAAAAAAAATCGCGCCCGGTTTGACAGGAACAGCAGATCGGTCTTGCGGGTGCCGTCAGGACGTCTGTTTCAGAGTTCCGACATGATCTGGGCCTTGGCTTCCGCCATAAGGCCGATCAGCTTGGCACGGATCGTGTCGGCGTCGGACAGAGCACCCAGATCGGCAGCCAGACGGCGTACGACATCCTCGGAACCGGCTTCCTCGAAATCTGCCGTCACGATTTCCTTGGCGTAGGCATCAGCATCGCTACCGGTCTTGCCCAGCAGCCCGGCGGCCCAAAGCCCGGCCAGCTTGTTGCGGCGCGCTTCGGCGCGGAACTGCATGTCGGCATCATGGGCGAACTTGTTTTCAAAGGCGCTTTCGCGTTCGTCGAATGTGGTCATCTCTCGCTCCCGCTTTGGCGAAGGTCTGATGGTGATATGCCCGCCCCGCGTCGCGCCTGCAAGAGGGCAGGACAGCGGGATTTCACGCGAATACTCGCCCAACACGGGTAAATGCCGCAAAAATGTCGCCCGTGCGCCGAATTTCTAACGTTTGCCGCCGAAATTGTAGCCTCTGACGCTTCAATTACTGGAAAAATGGGAGATCGACATGGGACTGTTTTCAAATCTGCGTGGTGCAGCAGCCAGCCGCAACGTCAGCGACGATCTGGCGCGCTCGGTGCTGACCATGCCGCTGCTGGTTGCCACTGCCGATGGCAGGATCGATCAGGCTGAACTGGACCAGTTGCTGAATATGTGTGCCTACAGCCCGGTATTCCATGCCGTGGGGGCCGAACGCACCATGGAACTGGCCAAGGAAATTCTCGCGCTTGCCAAAAGCAAGGGCGGGGCGGCCGCTTTCCAGGCGGCAAGGCCGCATCTATCGGTGCAGATGGCCGAAACGGCGCTGTGCTTTGCGATCCGCACGGCGCTGGCCGATGGATCGCTCGACGAGTCGGAAAAGAAAATGCTGATCCAGATGGGCGAAGGGCTGGGCGTCGCCCCGGAAACCTTTGTCAAGATTTTCGACGTGATCGCCATGTTGCAACGTCGCGCGGCCTGAGGGGCAGCAAGAGATGACCGCGCCAGCCGCCAAACAGCCGGAACGCTACAGCGAGAAGCGTCTGAAGGACCCCTTCACTGCCTATGTTCTGCTGTCAGAACCGCTGCAGTTTCAGACGTCGGAAATCCTCGCCGCCGTGCGCGAGGATTATCCGGGGCTGAACTGGACGGATGATCTGGGCGTCGACCTGTCCTTTGACACGTCCAAGGTTTCGATCGGAACCTTCTGGTCAAGGGCGGAAGCGGAACCAAGAATGATGAACCTGATGTCTGCCCCCGGTCCTTGCGATGTGGATTGGGGCGGTCTGTTCCACAAGGCGCGATTCCTGTTTCCCGAGGCCGAGCAGGTCGTGAAACGGCACAGGAGCTGGCTTTCCATCAGTATCGACTCTGTCGACCAGTCCCTTGCCGCACGTTTCGATGCGGCACGGCGGGTGACCTGCATGGCGGCTGTCTTCGCCAAGCTCCCGGTTTGCGAGGCCGTCTATTTCCCGAACGGCGACACCATCGTGAAGCCGGAAAAGTGGGTTCACGCTGCGGACAGGGCGATGAAGGCTTCGGTTCCGATCGAGCAGTGGGTGACGATTGGCGTCAATCCAATGCCGGACGGGAAAGAACCGATGCCGGTTTCGGTGCAGACGGTCGGCGTTGCGGCCTTTACCGGCTATGAAATCTTCATGCCGCTGGCCCGCACGCACCCGGGAGAAGCCGCGAAATGGGTTGTCGGCATGGCGATCCTCGCGCTGGAACGCGGGCACGTGTATCGTGACAGCGATACGATCGGGATCGAGGGGGAAAGCCGGAAGATCCGTATCCGCCACATGCCCGAAGGGATGGAAGGCGCGCAGACCGACATGTTCGTCCTGCTTCATCCCGATAGCAAGATCGACGAGATGAAGGCATTCGGCCCCCGCAGCCGCGAACCGGCCCCTCCGGGTTTTGAAAACGCCATCCGCGGTGACGAAAACGCCTTGAAAAACAAGCTTTACAGCTTCTTCGCCGGTGGCAGGCGTTGATCTGGCAGCCATGCGGGTGCCGCAATGCATTCCCGTATGGCGCGAAACTTCCCCGCCACGGTCACGTTTCCGCCCGAATCCGGCGCGATCACTTGCTTAACGAATGATTGCGAAAGCAAGGGAGATTGCAAGATGGGTCTTTATTTCAACTACCGCTCTGCCAGCGTCGGTGCCGTCGCGAACCAGCATCTGGCCCGCGCAGTAATGACCATGCCGATCCTGACCCTTGCAGCCGACGGCATCCTGCCGGAAGCGGAACTTGAGCGCCTGCTCGACATCTGTGTGGATGAGCCGATCTTCCGGCTGACCGGCCTGACCCAGACCCGCATCCTTGCCGAGGATATTGTCGACTCGCTGCAGTACACCCGTGCGTCGCGCGTTTTCGCCGAGGCCGTCCGCGATCTTACCACCGCAGAGGCGGAAGTCGCGCTGACGCTGGCGATCCGTGTCCTGCTTGATTATGGCCAGCCCGATGCCAGCCAGCGCGCCTTCCTGATGGCGATGGGGCAGGGCCTGGGCATCGACCTGGTTCGTGCCAACGCACTTTACGTGCAGGCCGTGGAACAGCAGCGGCAGTTCGCCGCCTGATCCTGCCCGACATCCGACGCTGTTCCCTCGACTACGCCGCGGCCCGATGGGCAGCGGCGTTTTTCATGGCAACGGCCGCGTTATCAGCTGAACAATCTGCGCCATACGGCGATGGCGACGGCCTGCGTGCGTGATTTCGCCCCAAGCTTTTTCGTCGCCTTGGAAAGCCGCAGCTTCACAGCAGGTTCTGAAAGTTCCAGCTTTTCGGCAATTTCGCGGGTCGTCAGGCCGGAAGCGAGCAGGCGCAGTGCCTCCAGCTCTCTCTCGGAAAGCTCCTCCCCCGTCATGATTTCCGCCCAGGACCGGAACACGGGCTCCACTTCCGCGATTTCCTCGTCGGTAAATTCGCGGTCAGGGCGTGACAGCGTGATGAAGGACTTCTTTTCGCCTATGTGGACGGACACCACGAAACCATAGACGAGGCCGTAATCCTTGGCCTTTTCCATGATGTTGAACGGGTCAAAAAACGAAATATCCGACCAACGCGACACGCCGGCGTTGGTACTTAACCATTTGAACACCGGATCGGCGAAGTAATAGGCGCGGCGATGGTAGTGCTTCTGCCATTTCAGAGGGACCAGTGACAGCACATGCTCCGGACCCTTCCACGTGACGTTGAACCCGATGACCAGACCGCTTGGCGCCATTGCGGAAACCTGCGCCAGCTCCTGCTCAAACCCCGGGATCAGCTGACTCAGGACAGAGTCGCTGCGAACGATGGGAATGTCTTCTTCGTCTTTGGTCGACATCGGCTGGGATTCGCGCCAATTCGGTCTTGGGAAATCTTTTTTCTGGATATATCCAAACGGATAGTTTTGCAACTTTCACGTGCCCGTCTTGTGCTCGGCTCCTACACGCGCTTAGCAGTAGAAATGCAATTTTTACGCGAGTTAGCTGCAAGTGAGACCCAAATGACTGCCAAAAATTGTCAGGGCATGTGCCTTTGGATGCGCGAGTTCGTGATCCGATGACGGCGCGTGAACCAACGGCGGAATCCGGAACTGCCGCGATCTCGGTCCTGCGGGCGCCTGAAGACCTGGCAAAATGGAATCTTGTGGCAGATTTCCTGCGTCTGCGCCGTCAGGTGTTCATGGAGCAGATGTCATGGGATCTCACAGTCGCGGGGGACATGGAATATGAACAGTATGATACGTTCGCATCGATTTATGTGATTGCCCATGAGGGCGGCACGGTGCTGGGCGGTGCGCGCCTTATCCGGACGGACAACCGCAGCCGCGACCCGCAGCAACGTTACAGCTATATGATCCGCGATGCCAAACTCGGTCTTTTGCCGGGCCTTCCGACCGATCTGTGTGACGAGGAACCGCCTGTCGATCCCGCGATCTGGGAACTGACGCGCTTTGCCGCACCGGGCGGCGTGGGTCTTGGGGCCGATATCCTGCGGCATGTGAACGATTTCCTGAAATCGCAGGGCGGGCGATCCTGTCTTTTCCTCGGCCCACCCGCCTTCATGCGCATGGCCAAGGGCATGGGGTTCAGCCCGCGCCCCCTGGGCAAGATCGTCGGGAACCGGGACGGCAGGTTTCTGGCTTTTGAATGCGCGGTGATCTAGGCCGGGCACCTGATCGCGCCGAAGCTTGGGGCAGGGGAAGCCACGCGCGCTTGCGGCAGGTCGCCGCTTGGCCTATAGGGGCGCCAGATACCAGTTGCGGCGGCCTCGCCGCGTTCGCCCCTTTCCAGTCCCCGCAAAACGGAACCCGCATGGCACCGCGTCGCAAGAAAGTCTACGAAGGCAAGGCGAAGATCCTGTACGAAGGCCCCGAACCGGGAACGCTGGTCCAGTATTTCAAGGACGACACCACTGCGGGCGACGGCGCCAAGAAAGAACTGATCGACGGCAAGGGTGTTCTGAACAACCGGCTGTCGGAATTCTTCATGAACGGGCTGAACATGATCGGGGTGCCGACGCATTTCATCCGTCGCCTGAACATGCGCGAGCAACTGATCCGTCAGGTCGATATCATTCCGCTGGAAGTGGTCGTTCGCAACTTTGCCGCCGGATCGATTTCCCGACGGCTGGGGATCGAGGAAGGCGTGCCGCTGCCGCGTCCGATTGTGGAATTCTACTTCAAGAACGATGAATTGCACGATCCCATGGTATCGGAAGAGCATATCATTGCCTTCGGATGGGCCACGCAGCAGGATCTGGACGACATGGTGGCGTTGGCGTTGCGGGTCAACGATTTCATGTCGGGCGTCATGATGGGCGTCGGCATCCGGCTGGTCGATTTCAAGATCGAGATCGGGCGTATCTGGGAAAATGACTATCCGCGGCTGATCGTGGCCGATGAAATCAGCCCCGACAGCTGCCGCCTGTGGGACATCAAGACCGGCCAGAAGCTGGACAAGGATGTGTTCCGCCGCGATCTGGGCAACCTGACGGATGCCTATACCGAGGTCGCCCGGCGGCTGGGGGTCATGCCGTCGGCCGCGACAGCGATGCCAAAGCCGAAACTGATCAACTGAAAGGCCTTGCGATGAAAGCCCGTGTGCATGTCATGCTGAAAAATGGTGTGCTGGACCCGCAGGGGGAAGCCGTGCGCCATGCGCTTGGCACGCTGGGGTTCCAGGGCGTGACCGGCGTTCGTCAGGGCAAGGTGATCGATCTTGATCTGGCCGCGACCGACCGCAGGGCGGCGGAGGCGGAGGTGAAGGCGATGTGTGAAAAGCTTCTGGCCAACACCGTGATCGAAACCTACAGCGTCGAGATCGCCTGACAGCGGCGGGGTTCGGTACACCCGCCCTTGGATTAAGTATGCCGGGCTTTGTGCCCTGACGGTCCCCGCAGAATATGTGCGCCGGACTGAAGTCGCGAACAGCAAGCAAGGTGAGTTCCATGAAAGCCGCCGTCATCACCTTTCCCGGATCGAACTGTGACCGAGATCTCGCCGTGGCTTTTGAAAAGGCGGGGGCAAAAGTTGAACGCGTCTGGCACAAGGACAGCGCGATCCCGGCGGGGACCGACATCGTTGCCATTCCCGGCGGCTTTTCCTTTGGCGATTATCTGCGCTGCGGGGCCATCGCCGCACGTTCGCCTGTTGCTGCGGCCCTGCGGGATCACGTGGCGCGCGGTGGTTTTGCCCTGGGGATCTGTAACGGCTTTCAGGTGCTGACCGAAACCGGGCTGCTGCCCGGTGTGCTGATGCGGAATGCCACGCTGAAGTTTGTCTGCCGCGCGCAGCAGCTTGCGGTGGCTTCTTCTGACAGTGCCTTTACTGCCGGCTATGCAAAGGGCCAGCAGGTTTCGATTCCGGTTGCCCATCATGACGGCAATTACACCGCCGACCCCGAAACACTCGCCCTGTTGGCGGCCGAGGATCGTATCGCCTTTCGTTATGTCGGCAACCCGAACGGCTCTGCTGCTGATATTGCCGGTATCCTGAGCACCAACCGCAGGGTGTTGGGTATGATGCCGCATCCGGAACGTGCTTTGGAAGCGGCACAGGGCAGCGGTGATGGCAATGCGATGTTCGCATCGCTGGTGTCGCAACTGGTGTCGGCCTGATCCTGCGCAATTTCCGCCTTTCGGCTTAGATGCTTGAGGGGCGCGGGCTGGCGCGGTAGACTGCCTGCCATGGCCGCTGAAAGTCAGACCGATAGCCCCGCCGGGGAACGCCGCCCGTCGCGCTTTCTGGTGCGTTTGGTGGTTATTATGGTCATCGTCGTTGCGCTGGCGACCGTCTGGGTGACCAATCGCCTGCTGACCGAACGCTTCACCGCCGATACAAGATCGCGCGCCGAACTGCGCATCGCGCTTTACGTGGGCAACATCCTTTCGGAATTGCAGCGCAATTCGGTGGTGCCGCTGCTTCTGGCGCGCGATCCCGCGCTGATCGGCGCGCTTGGCAGTGGCGACTTTTCGGTAACTTCGGCCCGGTTGATTTCGGCACAAGAGGAAATCGGCGCCGCGTCGATCATCCTGCTGGATGCAGAAGGGCACACCGTCGCCGCCACGAACCGCAACCGGCTGGGGACAAATTACCGCCAGTCCGCGATGTTCATCGAGGCGATGCGGTCTAACGATACCGTGTTTACCGCCGTCAAGGGCGAGGCCGGCGGTTTCGAATTTACCTATGCCCGGGCGGTCAAGCTTGAAAGCAACGCCGTGGGTGTTGTCGCGGTCGAGGTCGATCTTTCGAAGTTCGAGCGTGCCTGGGCAGGTATCTGGGATGCGCTGCTGGTTGTCGACAGCGAGGGGATAATCGTTCTGGCGACGGAACCGCGCTGGCGGGGCAAAACCATTGATGAGGCGCTGGCCACGCAATCGGCCCCAAGTGCGATCCAGCGCGCCTTTCGTGCAACGGCGGACTGGACCCAGCCAGCCCCGGATGCCTATCTGCTGGGCGAGGCGGTCATGCGCAACGACGTGCGCATTCCGTTCCGCGGCTGGACGCTGGTGGGCTTCACCTCTTACGATTCGGTGCGCGAACAGGTGGCCGGCGCGATCGCGCTGGAAATCATGGGTTTCGCGATCCTGACCTCTCTGGCGTTTTTCGTGATGTCCCGGCGGGCCACTTCACGCTCGCGTGTGTTCCAGCAGGAATCGGCAGAACTGCGCCGTCTTTATCAGCAGTTGAAGCGGGAAATCGCCGAACGGGAAAAGGTGCAGAAGGAGCTGGCGGTGGCCGAACAGACCCTTGCACAATCGTCCAAGCTGGCGGCGCTGGGGGAAATGTCGGCATCGGTCAGCCATGAGCTGAACCAGCCGCTCGCCGCCATGAAAACCTATCTGGCCGGGGCGAAGCTGTTGTTGCAGCGACGGCGGACGGATGAGGCGCTGTCGTCCTTCCAGCGGATCGACGATCTGATCGAGCGCATGGGAGCAATCACCAGACAGTTGAAATCCTATGCCCGCAAGGGTGGGGAGGCACTGGAGACGGTCGATATAAAGTCTTGCGTTTCATCGGCTTTGTCGATGATGGAACCGCAGCTGCGCACGCGGAAGGTGCGTATCCTTCGTTCCATACCACGACACCCCGTGCTTGTGACCGTCGACCGCATCAGGCTGGAACAGGTGATCATCAACCTGTTGCGCAACGCGCTGGATGCCACGCTCGATTCTACCGAGCCGCAGATCGAGATCGTCGTGGCCGAGGGTGAAATGGTTGTTCTGTCTGTCCGTGACAACGGTCACGGCATAGAGGATCTCGAGAACCTGTTCGAGCCGTTCTATACAACGAAGAAGCCTGGTGACGGCATCGGCCTTGGGCTTGCCATTTCATCCGGCATCGTCAAGGACTTGGGCGGAAGACTTATCGCGCGCAACGGTTCTGCCGGCGGTGCGGTGTTCGAAGTGCATCTGCCCCGTCAGGACCGGCGGTCGCAGGCAGCAGAATGAGGTGGACATGACCCGCGCCATGAAGGTTGCAATCGTCGATGACGAACAGGATATGCGGCAGTCAATCAGCCAGTGGCTGGCCCTTTCCGGTTTTGACACCGTCACCTATCCGTCTGCCGAAGATGCGCTGAAGACCATCGGGGCGGATTGGCCGGGGGTTGTGGTTTCCGATATCCGGATGCCCGGCATGGACGGCATGGCGTTTCTGAAAAAGCTGATGAGCCTGGACAGCGGTCTGCCGGTCATCATGATCACGGGTCACGGCGATGTGCCAATGGCGGTCGAGGCGATGCGGGTCGGCGCATTCGATTTTCTGGAAAAGCCGTTCAACCCGGACCGGATGACCGAACTGACCAAGCGTGCCACGCAAAACCGGCGGCTGACGCTGGACAACCGCGCGCTTCGGCGCGAGCTGTCCGACGGCTCGGGCATCATCAAGAAGCTGATCGGGGGGTCGGCCGCAATGGAACGCCTGCGCGAGGATATCCTCGATCTGGGGCAGGCCGACGGCCACGTATTGATCGATGGCGAAACCGGAACCGGCAAGACCCTTGTCGCGCATGCCCTGCACGCGGTCGGCCCGCGCGCCGCGAAGAAATTCGTGGTCGTTTCCTGCGCCGCATACGGGGAAGAGGCGCTTTCCGCCCGTCTGTTTGGTCCGATCGAGGAGGGTGGGGCAATCCCCCTTGTCGAGGAGGCGCGTGGTGGCACCCTGTGCCTTGAAGACGTGGAGTCGTTGAGCCATCCGCTTCAGGCGCGGCTTCTGACTTTTATCAACGATCAGGGCACACCGGCGGAAACGCGGATCATCGCGATCTGCAACGATCACGAACCGGGCCGCACGGTCGAGGATGCGCTGCGCCCGGATCTTTACTATCGGCTGGCGGCGCTGAAGATCATGCTGCCGCCGCTGCGTCAGCGGGGCGAGGATATCCTGACCCTGTTCACCAACCTGACACAGCAGTTCGCCGAGGAATACGGTTGCGATGCGCCGGAAGTGACCGCACAGGAAGCGGCGCAGCTATTACAGGCACCATGGCCGGGCAACGTGCGCCAGTTGATCAACGTGGCCGAACGCGCCGTGCTTCAGAACCGGAGAGGGTCCGGGTCTATCGCATCGCTTCTTATGGCCGACAATGAAGAAGCGGGACCTGCGATCACGACAGAGGGCAAGCCCCTGAAGGAATATGTCGAAAGCTTCGAGAAGATGCTGATCGACAATACGATGCGGCGACACAAGGGGTCGATTTCGGCGGTCATGGATGAGCTGTGCCTGCCTCGTCGGACATTGAACGAAAAGATGGCCAAATACGGCCTGTCGCGTTCGGAATACCTGTGATCCCGCGCTGACCGGCGTTTGAAAGCGCTCTTCGCCAGTGTGCCCATGCAATTGGCGGAAGATTCCCATTGTCATTGGCGGTCCTTCGCCGCTAAGGTTGCAGAACGCAGGTTCGGGCAATCCTACCTGCCGTGAGTTTCGCCCCCGTTGCGGGCGCAGGGCCGGCATGGTCAGCGCGCTGACGAGGTGGAAAAAGGGCCGCAAGGCCAATTCTTTGCCGGATTTTTTCGAAAATCGGGTCAGCAATGGGCGCATTTTCGCGTCCGGGACATATAACCGCGATGAAACGCGCAAGATACGAGCAGCTGTCAGGAAGAATGCCCCCGGGCACCGGCGCTGCATCTGCTGTCTGCGTATTCGCCTCAGCAAGACACGCCGCTACGAACGCAGGTCCCTTGGGGCCGGGCGCACGCCCGCGTGCAGAAAGACACTATGACAAAGAAGATGCTTATCGACGCGACCCATGCGGAAGAAACCCGCGTGGTCGTGGTGGACGGAAACAAGGTCGAGGAATTTGATTTTGAAACCCTGAACAAGCGCCAGCTTGCGGGGAATATCTATCTGGCCAAGGTGACGCGGGTCGAACCGTCGTTGCAGGCGGCTTTTGTGGATTACGGCGGCAATCGCCACGGTTTTCTGGCCTTTTCCGAAATCCATCCTGATTACTACCAGATCCCGGTCGCGGATCGCAAAGCGCTGATCGAGGAAGAGCGCGCCTTTGCCCGCGAGATGGAAGAGGACGAAGGGCGTGAGAAATCGCGCCGCGGATCGCGTTCGCGCGGGGGGAGCAAGGCCGCACGCACCACAGACGCCGACGTGGTGGTGAAAGCCGAAATCACCGCCATGGATGTTGTCGATCTGGGTGAGGATGAGGCGGCGGATAGCGGACTGTTCAGTGCCGCAGCCGAGACTGCCCAGACCCCGGCTGCGGGTGAAACGACCGCGCCCGTTGCCGAAAGCACCAACGGCGATGAGGCAGAGGCTTATCACGCCATCGATCACGCGTCTGACACCGACGACGAAATCGAATCCATCGCCGAAGAGGACGTGGCCGAGGAAATCAGCCAACCGCGCAAGCCGCGCCCCCGGCGCTACAAGATTCAGGAAGTCATCAAGGTCCGCCAGATCATGCTGGTACAGGTGGTCAAGGAAGAACGCGGCAACAAGGGTGCCGCGCTGACCACCTATCTGTCGCTGGCAGGCCGCTATTGCGTTCTTATGCCGAACACCGCGCGCGGTGGCGGGATTTCCCGCAAGATCACCAACACCGCAGACCGCAAGAAGCTGAAAGAAATCGCATCAGAGATCGAGGTGCCGGAAGGTGCCGGGCTGATCATCCGCACTGCCGGATCGCAGCGCACGAAAACCGAAATCCGCCGCGACTACGAATATCTGATGCGTCTGTGGGAACAGATCCGCGACCTGACGCTGAAATCCATCGCCCCTGCGCCCATCTATGAAGAAGGCGATCTGATCAAGCGCACCATCCGCGATCTGTATTCCAAGGATATCGACGAGGTGCTGGTCGAAGGCGAAGGCGGCTATCGCGCTGCCAAGGACTTCATGAAGATGATCATGCCGTCCCACGCCAAGAACGTGAAACAGCATACCGAAGGCATGCCCCTGTTCGCCCGTTTCCAGGTGGAAAGCTATCTGGGCGCCATGTTCAACCCGGTCGTGCAGCTGAAATCGGGCGGTTATATCGTGATCGGTGTGACCGAGGCGCTGGTGGCTATCGATGTCAACTCTGGCCGGGCGACCAAGGAAGGCTCTATCGAACAGACCGCGTTGAACACCAACCTTGAGGCGGCAGAGGAAATTTCCCGGCAGTTGCGCCTGCGCGACCTTGCCGGTCTGATCGTCATCGACTTCATCGACATGGAAGAGCGCAAGAACAACGCCGCCGTCGAGAAACGTCTCAAAGACAAGCTGAAGACAGATCGCGCGCGTATCCAGGTCGGACGCATCTCGGGTTTTGGTCTGATGGAGATGAGCCGTCAGCGCTTGCGTCCGGGGATGCTGGAATCGACCACGCAGCCCTGTTCGCATTGTCATGGCACCGGTCTGATCCGGTCGGACGACAGTCTGGCGCTGTCCGTTCTGCGGGCACTGGAGGAGGAAGGCACCCGCAAGCGGTCGCGTGAGGTTCTTCTGAAAGCCCCGGTGGGGATTGTGAACTTCCTGATCAACAGCAAGCGCGAACATATAGCGCTGATCGAGGCGCGCTACGGCATGTCGGTCCGGCTGGAGGCCGATCCATCGTTGATCAGCCCCAATTACACGATCGAGAAGTTCAAGACCGCAACCCGTGTCGTGCGCGAGGCGACCCCGGTGGTTTCGCTGGACGCTGGCACCATGGCCGACGTCGACGAGGATATCGAAGACGATATCGTCGAAGAGGACGAGGACGAAGTGGCAGAGGCCCCGGCCCGTGGCGACCGCCATGACCGCGCGCCGCGCGCAGACGAGGGTGACGGGGAAGGCGGCAACGGCACGCGGAAAAAGCGCCGCCGCCGCCGTCGGCGCAAGGGCAGCGGCCAGGGCGGAGCCGCAGGAGAGGGCACGTCGACTGATGCTGCGACGGAGGCAAACGGCACGGACGAG
>JBOFCO010000181.1:0-43468 GCA_051646105.1 Paracoccaceae bacterium | reverse complement strand
TGGTGCCCAGAGCCGGAATCGAACCAGCGACACGCGGATTTTCAATCCGCTGCTCTACCAACTGAGCTATCTGGGCACGCTGCCTGCGGGTTGCCCCGCCGGGTTGCGGTGTATTAGGCGACCGGCGCGGACCTGTCCAGAGGGGAATCGCGGTTTTTGGGGTCAGTGGCGTCGGGGCGGTGTCGACCCGGCATCCTCTGGCACTGGTGGCATCTCTTCTTCATCGATCGCATCGCCGGGGATGACATAGCTTCCGGTCAGCCAGCGGCCCAGATCGATGTCGGCACAGCGCTTGCTGCAGAACGGGCGGTACTTTGGGTCGGTGTTTTTCTGACAGATCGGGCAGGTCATTTCAGCACCTCGGCCAAAGGGCGGCGGTCGCGTTTTCGCTGCAGCTCATAAAGCCCCAGCGTGGTCCAGCCGACAAGACTGGTTTCCGCACCTTCCCCTTTGAAGGCCGTCCGCAGCACCTGTTCCAGGATATGCCGGTCTTTTTTGGGCATGGGGGCGAAATCCACCACGACCTGCCCGCCCAGACCGCGCAGGCGCAACTGACGCGGCAGGTCGCGGGCGGCGGCGATGTTGATTTTCAGTCCGGCGGCGGGCGTTGTGTCGCCCCCTGTGTTCACATCGACCGCGACCAGCGCCCGCGTCGGTTCGATGGCCATACCGCCCTGACCAAGCCGCACTTCCGGTGACAGAAGCGCATCCACCATCTCTTCGATCCCGAGATCGGCAAAGGCGGTCGGACCGTCGGCGACTTCGTCCGGGGCCGGGTCTGACCAGTCGCGCCAGGCGATCTCATGTGCCGGGGGCGCATCCAGCAACAGTTCGGGATCGCCATCTGTATCGGACAGGATCGCCTGCGCCAGGCTGGCCAGCGTCGACAGCTCTTCCCCGATCGTTTCGGAGTCGGCATCGGCGGCGGCGCTGCGCAGGATCAGGCCCAGATTTTCCGGGCGGCCTTCCATCCCCGAACGGGCCAGTGCCTCCAGCCCCGCGCGGATATCCGGATCGCGGATTGCACGCGACACGTTCATCCCCGGCGCGCCCGGTGTCACAATCACGGTGCGGCCCTTGAACAGCAGGCGCTGCGTCACCGGGATGGCCTTGCCTGCCTCGGCATGGCCGGTCACCTGCACCAGCAGGCTGCGGCCCGGCTTCAGCCCGCCGGCATCCCGCAGGAAACCGCTTTCGCCACCTGGGAGACGCAGGAAAACGCCGCCCTGTCCCTTCATCTGGCGATCCACCCGCGCGCGAAAGATCGCGCCGACGGCAACGCCGTCATCCTCATCGATCAGCAGGTCGTGCAATTGCCCGTCGATGACCAGTGCCGCCGCCTGTTTTCCGCGCAGGTCCCCCAGCGCCACGACACGCCCGATCATCGCCCATCCCCCCCGAACAGCGGATAGCCCGCTGCCTGCAACAGCGTCGCGGTTTCGGCCAGCGGCAGGCCGACCACGGCGCTGAAAGACCCCTGCAACCATGTCACGAAAGCCCCGGCCAGTCCTTGTATGGCATAGCCTCCTGCCTTGCCCCGCCATTCGCCGCTGGCCAGATAGCCGTTCAGTTCAACATCCGACAGGCGTTTGAGCTTGACCTCGGTCACCACTTCCCGCTGCCACAGCCGGTCGTCCAGACGCAGAGCAACAGCGGTGATCACCTGATGTCGTCGCCCGCCCAGCGCCAGCAGAAACTCTGCGGCCATTGCAGCATCGTCGGGTTTGCCAAGGATACGGCGACCGAGCGCAACGGTGGTATCGGCACAAAGCACCAGATCACCCCTGTCTGCTATCACAGCCAGCGCCTTTTCCCGCGCCAGACGCGCGCAATAGGGGCGCGGCAGTTCGCGGGGCTGCGGGTCTTCGTCGATATCGGGGGGCAGAACGGCATCCGGCACGACACCGATCTGCGCCAGCAATTCCTTGCGGCGCGGGCTGGCAGAGCCGAGGATCAGGCGCATGGGCATTCCTTGCCGGGTCGGCGGGATTGGCCCGCCGTTCGGATCACTTGAAGCGATAGCTGATGCGGCCCTTGGTCAGGTCATAGGTGGTCATCTCGACCTGCACCTTGTCGCCCGCCAGAACACGGATGCGGTTCTTGCGCATCTTGCCTGCCATCGTCGCGATCAGTTCATGGCCATTGTCGAGTTCGACCCTGAATGTCGCATTCGGCAGGAGTTCCTTCACGACACCGGGGAATTCGAGCAATTCTTCTTTGGCCATGGTCACTCCAGATTTCGGCCTGCGGGTCGCAGGCGGCAACTCCATGCGCCTGCATTGGGGAATTTTCAAGGGAAAAATGCCGCTCGCAGGTCGTACCGGGCGGCATATGACGTGGTGTAGGGGAAATCAGCCCTGTGCCAGCGCGGCTGTAACGGTATCCGCCACGGGCGTCGTTGGCCGCCCGATCAACCGCGAGAGCGTCCGGCTGTCGTCGTAAAGCGCGCCTTTGCCAGCCTGCGCGTCGCTGTCAGCCAGAACGGCGGCAAAGCCTGCGGGCAGGCCGAAACCTTCCAGCGCTTTGGCATAATCGGCCTGCGGCATGTTCACGTAGGCAACCGGCTTTCCGGATGCCTTGGCCACGGCGGCTGCCAGATCTGCGCCGGTATGCGCCGTATCCCCCGCCAGTTCGTATATCTTCCCGGCATGGGAATCGCCCATCGCCACCACGGCAATAGCCTCTGCATAATCCTTGCGGGTGGCGGAAGATACGCGCCCCTCGCCTGCGGTGCCAATGATCGCACCGTGCTCGACGGCAGCCCCCAAAGACCCGGTGTAGTTCTCGGTGTACCAGCCGTTGCGCAGGATTGTGTTCGGCAGGCCAGATGCCCGCAGTGCAGCTTCGGTGGCAATGTGGTCCTGCGCCAGGATCATGGGCGAGGCATCGCCTTTCAGGATCGAGGTATAGACGATCCGGCCCACACCCGCCGCCTTTGCTGCATCGATCACGGCGCGGTGCTGACCTGCACGATCGTTGAAGTCGTTCGACGAGATCAGCACCAGCACATCGACGCCACGCAGGGCATTCGGATCCGCGCTTATGTAGTTAAAGGCGCGGGCAGGCACGCCCAGATCAGCAGCCCGCGACGGATCGCGTGCCAGCGCAATTACGTCCTTTGCACCCCGTGATTTCAGGGCGGCGATGGCAAGACGGCCAAGCTGGCCGGTGGCTCCGGTAATGGCGATGGTCATGGTGATGGTCCCTCTGCAATGTTGACAAATCAGCGATACGCTTATACTTACAAAAAGGAAGTACCAACATTTTTGTAAGTATAATGCAGGCCCGCACATGCCTTCCGCCCATGACGCACAGAACATGCTTGACCGCTGGCAACGCGGCAATGTCATGGCCGCAGATTGCCCGTCCCGACCGGTGTTGCAGCACCTCACCAGCAAATGGGGAACGCTGTGCATGGTGGCGCTGGCCACGCGCCCGCACCGGTTCAGCCAGTTGCGCCGCGCCGTGGGCGGTGTCAGCGAACGGATGCTGGCACAGACGCTGCAACAACTAGAGGCCGACGGTTTCGTTCTTAGAACCGCGCATGACGTGGTGCCACCGCATGTCGACTACAGCCTGACACCGCTGGGTCAGCAGGCGGCAGCGCATGTTGTTGCGCTGGTCGGTTGGATCGAGGGGAGCCTGCCGGAAATCCTGTCGGGAAAGGTGGCAAAAGCTGCCTGATCAGCCCTGTTCGGCCTTGCCGAAGCGTTCGACGATCCGGTCGCGGATCATATCGCGGGCCTGACGATAGGCGATCAGCTTTGCCTCGCGGCTTTCACCGATCCCGGTCGGGTCGATGATCGGCCAGAATTCCACATCGGTATGGGCAAAGCGCGACAGGTCCAGCGCCTCGCGCTGGCTGGCGGGCGACAGGGCAACCACCAGATCAAATCCGGTCAGTTCTTCGCCGCGTTCGTGCATCTCGGCAAAGGACCGCGCCCGGTGTCGCGAAAGCTCGACACCGATTTCCTGGCAGACCGCGACAGCAAAGCCGTCAATCTCCAGATCGTTCGTCACGCCTGCGGACTGCACGTAGCAGCGCATCCCGTAAAGTTTTTTCATCAACCCTTCGGCCATGGGCGAGCGCACGGCGTTATGGTCACAACAGAACAGAACCGAAGCCGGAAGTTTCGCGCCCAAGGTCAGCTCCCGTAGCGAAGAACGCTGATAAGGGTGAACAACCGCCGCGCCGTGTCAATGTCGATCACGGCTTTGCCTTCCAGCCGTTCCTGCAGGATGCGCGCGCCTTCGTTGTGGATGCCGCGGCGGGCCATGTCGATCGCCTCGATCTGGCTCGGGGGAAGACGTTTCACCGCCTCGAAATAGCTTTCGCAAATCTGGAAGTAGTCCTTCACCACCTGCCGGAAGGGGCCGAGGCTCAGGTGAAACTCCGTCACCTTGGCGTTGTCTTCCTGCGCGAGGTCAAACACCAGACGACCTTCGCGAATGCACAAAAGCAGCGCATAGGGGCCGGGGGGTGCCTCCCTTCCATCACGAGCGGGCAGGGAAAAGCTGTTGTCTTCCAGCAGGTCAAAGATGGCCACGCGCCGTTCCTGCTCGATTTCCGGCGACGGAGCGGCAAGCCCCTCGTCGTCGATTTCAATCCTGCACAGCCGTGACATCCCTACACCTCGTTCAAACGGTCCAGACGGACCCGCACAGACAGGCCATGGGCCTGCAAACCTTCACTGATCGCCAGACGCTCCGCTGACGGGCCAATCGCTGCCAGCGCCGCCGGGGTCATCCTTGCCACGGTTGTCCGTTTCAGAAAATCCATCACGGAAAGGCCGCTGGAAAACCGCGCCGACCGTGCCGTGGGCAGCACATGGTTCGGACCCCCAACGTAGTCGCCTATCGCTTCCGGCGTATGCGCGCCAAGGAAAATGGCGCCGGCATGGGTGATCCTTTCGGCCAGGGCTTCCGGTGCTTGCACGCAAAGCTCAAGATGCTCGGGCGCGATGCGGTCGGACAGCACCGCCGCCTGCGCCAGATCGCGAACCACGATCACCGCGCCGAAATCGCGCCAGCTTGCTGCGGCGATGGCGCGCCGGTCCAGCGTTTCAAGGCGCGTTTCGACCGCTGCCGCCACCACCTGCCCAAAGGCAGCATCATCGGTAATCAGCAGTGCCTGGGCGCTTTCGTCATGCTCGGCCTGCGACAGCAGATCCAACGCGATCCAGTCCGGATCGTTGTGACGATCCGCAATCACCAGTATTTCCGAAGGCCCCGCGATCATGTCGATGCCGACCTTGCCGAACACACGCCGTTTGGCAGCGGCGACATAGGCATTGCCCGGCCCGGTGATCTTGTCCACCGCCGGGATCGTTGCAGTGCCATAGGCCAGCGCCGCGATGGCCTGAGCACCGCCGACGCGGAATACCCTGTCCACCCCCGCGATGCGGGCCGCCAGCAGCACCAGCGGATTAACTGCCCCGTCGGGTGTCGGACAGCACACCACCAGATTGCGCACCCCCGCCACCTTGGCAGGGATCGCATTCATCAGGACCGATGACGGATAAGTCGCCAAGCCCCCCGGCACATAAAGCCCCGCCGCCGATACCGGACGCCAGCGCCAGCCCAGCGTGGCCCCAACCTCATCTGTCCAAAGCTCATCCTTAGGTAACTGCCGTTCGTGATAGGCACGGATGCGTTCTGCCGCCAGTTCCAGCGCCACCCGATCCTCGGCGGACACTTTGGCAATCTCTGCCTCGATCTCGGCATCCGAAAACGCCATGGTTTCCGGTGTCAGGTTCAGTCGGTCAAATTTTGCAGTCAGTTCAAGAACAGCGGCATCGTCCCGCGCCCGCACATCGGCAATGATCGCCGCCACCGCTGCATCGACATCGGGCGCATCCTCGCGCTTCGCCGACAGAAGCGCGGCAAAGGCGGCTTCGAAATCCGGGGCATCGGCAGAAAGGAAGATGGGCATCGGCGACTCCTTCGCGGCAGGCATACCCGCCGGGGCTTTGCGCCTCAAGGGCAGAGAGACAGGTCGATGCGAAGGGCGCAGGCGGCTTTCGGCCCGATCATTCCGGGTGCTGAGGGGCCTTGCCCGAGGGTGCCGCATAGGGGCGGGTCACATCCTTCAGCACGGCATCGATGCATTCGACATCAAGCGCAATCGCCCCGTCGCCTGCCAGCGTCAGGATCACCCGGCCTGCACCATCGGCGCTGGCTTCGAATGCGACCGACAACAGCGAAAGAACCATATCCCTGCCGCTGCGGTCTATGCCCTGCGTTGAAACCTTCAATACGGAAGTGAAAACCAGAACCGACCGGACCCGCTCCACCGTGCGACCCGCCCGCTCGGCGGCTGCGCGGTCTTCCCAGCGGAACCGGTTCAGCAACAGGGCGAAGCGTTGCTTTTCCCGCTGCCACTGCATTTCGCCCAGCGGAAAGACGGCATCCTGAACCAGCGCCGAAATGACGCCCAGATCGTCGGCATCCTCCGCTCCAAGGTTCAGGGGCTTTTCCCCGCCGTCCTCGAACCTGGCGTCGGCCACATCGCTCATTCAGACACCGTCTTTTCGCGGATACGCTCTATCTGCGCGCCGATTGCCCCCAGTTTCTGTTCCACGCGTTCGTAGCCGCGATCAAGGTGGTAGACGCGGCTGACGACCGTTTCGCCCTCTGCCGCCAGACCGGCAAGGATCAGGCTGACAGAAGCGCGCAGATCGGTTGCCATCACCGGTGCGCCCTTCAGCCGTTCAACGCCGGTCACTTTCGCATGGCCGCCGTGCACATCGATCCTTGCCCCCATGCGCATCAGTTCCGGCGCATGCATGAAGCGGTTTTCGAAAATGGTTTCCTCAAGCTCGCTTACCCCGTCCGCAGTGCACAGCAGGGCCATCATCTGTGCCTGTAGATCGGTTGGAAAGCCGGGGAAAACTTCTGTCCGCACGTTGACGGCACGGGCACGACCGTTCTTGTGGCTGACGGTCAGGCTGCCCTTGGCGGTATTTTCGGTGATCTCCGCCCCGCATTCCTCCAGCTTGTCGCAAAAGCTTTCCAGCAGAGAACGCCGTCCGCCCAGAAGTTCCACGGAACCCCCGGCGATAACAGGCGCAATCATGTAGGTGCCCAGTTCGATCCGGTCGGCTACAACCGGGTGTGTCGCCCCGTGCAGCCGGTCGACGCCCTGAATTTCGATGGTATCCGTGCCCTCGCCCGCGATCTGCGCGCCCATCGCCCGCAGGCAGGCGACAAGGTCGACGATCTCCGGCTCTCTCGCGGCGTTTTTCAGCAGCGTCGTGCCCTTGGCCAGCGTCGCCGCCATGACGATGTTTTCCGTGGCCCCGACCGATGCGAAGCGTTGCTCGATCACTGCGCCTTTCAGCCCGCCCCGCGCCACGGCATGAAGATAGCCGTCGCGCAGTTCGATTTCGGCACCCAGTGCCTCGAGCCCGGTGATGTGAATGTCCATCGGGCGCGCACCGATGGCGCAGCCGCCCGGCAGCGATACCTCTGCCCGTCCGAAGCGGGCCAGCAGCGGCCCCAGCACAAGATTCGAAGCGCGCATCTTGCGGACGATTTCATAATCCGCGTGCTGGCTGGTCAGATTGTGCGAGGACATGGCCAGAACCTGCCCGTCCTGCAGCCGCGCCACCTCTGCCCCCAGCGATTGCAGCAGCAGGGTCATCGTGCCGATGTCCGACAGGCGCGGCGCATTGGTCAGCGTCAGCGGCTCATCACTCAGCAGGGTCGCGGGCATCAGTGCCAGACAGGCATTCTTTGCCCCGGCAATCGGAATCTGCCCCGCCAGCGCCCCACCGCCTTTTACAACTATCGAATCCATCCTGCCCGACCCTCTTTTCTAGTCTTTCTTGTCCGCAGGCTTGCGCGCGGCCGCCTGCGCCTTGCGCCGCGCAATATTGGCCTTGAGCGCTGCTTTCAGCCTGTCCTCCCGGCCTGCATCGCCCTTTGCGGCCCCGGATTTCGGGGGTTTCCTGTCCATGATTGCTTTCCTAGCGCAGCCGGGCCGCAGGGTCCAGATTGGGCTTGCGCGACGATGCGGAAGCGTCTAATCAGCGCGGCGTCTAAGGCGGCTGTGGTAGCTCAGTGGTAGAGCACTCCCTTGGTAAGGGAGAGGTCGAGAGTTCAATCCTCTCTCACAGCACCATCTTTTCCCGGCATATAAAACTGTCAGGCTTTATCAGCGGGATAGGCTAACCCCAGTTTCACGCCGCAGGGTAACAGCGCCACGATTTTACCAACGGCACGACACCACAAGCGCTGGCAGACAGGCACGGTTCTATCGCTGTCGGCATGTGCCTGCCGACCCATCGCGGAACGCCGGCAACTTGGCCTGATCCAGTGTATGGGCAGAAAGCCAGATCATAGTCAGAGGGCCGGGTATCGGTCGGACACGATTTGGGATGTCTGTATCCAGCAGGAACCTGCCCCCGGCGAGGGGCACCGGAGGCAGGCAGTATTATGCGGTATGGATGGATCAGATCAGATCGATCCGGTTCGCCGCACCAGCCGTGCCGATACTGACATTGCGGTAACGGCACTGTCCCATCCGGCGCTGAAAGACCGACACGCCCAGCAGCCACACACGCACCACCTTTGTGGCCGTTCCGCCGATATGGGCATGATAATCCGCCGCAACGTCCCGCGTTTCGCTCAGCCATTTTCCCAGATCGGCAAGGCCGCTGCGCTGCACAAGATGGGTTTCGACGGCATTCCAGCCGGGCAGGGGGCAGCGGAAGACATGACCCTGGGGCAGGGCGGCGCTCCACAGATAGGTCAGATCCTGGCCGTCGTCATATTCCACGCCGATCGACAGGTAGTCGTGGGTGGGCACCTGATCCTCTGCCACGCGAGAGGGCAGCTCGTCGACCAGCCAGTCCCAATCAAGATGCAGATCTTCGGCCAATTCAAGATCAACGTCTCGTCGCAGGATCGATACCGTCTTGTGTGTCCGGCAGGTCATTTCGTCTCTGTTTTGCCGAAACACCCCCGCTTCGCCGAAATGGAAATGATTGTGCCAGCCTTCCGGCGTCATATCGGGAAAGACCACGCGCTTCTGGGCATGTTCAACGATCCCGTCCACATCCCCCGCCGCCAGCAACCTGCGCAACCCTTCGGCCGGATCGACGTTCCAGGCGATTGCCACCCCTTCCACCCGGCCAATGCCGGCAGTGTAAGCTTCCACCGGGATGGCCAGATTGCCGCCTGCATCCGCCAGTTCCCCCGCCGATCTGGCGATTTCAAGCATACCATCCCGATCCGCAACCATAGTGGCTGCGTTTTCCATCGGGTTGAACAGGGTGCCTCCTTCCGGCCGGGCAAAGAAGACGAATCCCGGTTCGAACCACAGGTCGATTTCGCGCGACATGTACCAGCGGCCGCTCAGCAGAAAGGTGACCGGCTGGCCCGCCGCAACCGGCAACAGTTTCTGTTCCCATGGCAGGCTGGCCGGGGTCAGCGTGAAGGGCACGATGCGGCCAAGCGCCTTGCCGCCCGCGGTGTCGAACAGCGTTTGCAATGACCCGGCAAAAGCACCGTCTTCATAAAGCCTTGCCGCGACCGGACGTGGCAAACCGGACAGGCCAAACGTCAAACCCGCCGCACCAAGCCCCCGCAGCATGTCGCGCCGCGTCGGGTGATACCCGTGACAAGCACATGGCATTGTTCACTCTCCTCTTTCCCTTGAACCATGGCTTTGCCTACCCGCCGGTATGCCGCTTCGGGTCAATTCCATGTAAGAAATCGGTAAGATCGCCGCCGCGGCCCTACGACAAACATCCGGCTTCCGCTAGAAGGGGCAGATTGTAGGGTCGTCGCCATGAAACCCATCACAAAGCTGCCCGGCACCGAAAGACCCTCGCGGTTCCTCGCGACGGTCGGGCTGCTTGTTCTGGTGCCTGTGGTGGCCTTGGCGCTGTTGGGCTTGTGGTTTGTCGAAGCCCAAAAGATCGCCTTTGCGGAAGGACAGAGAAAAGAGCAGCAGGTGCAGGCCGACATCATGGCCGACGCTGTGGGCGAACGGGTAAACGCCCGCACAAGTGCGCTGCTTGACGAAATCTTTGTGCAGTTCAGGAACGGCGGCCCGCAGGCGGTGCGCAATCACTATCTTACCCGACCGGAGCTTGCGCTGGCGGTGATCTTCGATGCGTCGGGCACAAGGCTTTTTCCTGAACCGCAGGAAATGCCGCTGTTTGCTGAAGACCATTATCTGAAACTGACAAGGCAGCGGCTGACCGAAGCATATGCAGCGGCGCGCAAGGACAGCGTCGCCTGGGCCGGGTCAATGTCAGAAACGTCAAGCCCCGTTGCTGCCTGTAAGGTCTTTGAAGCGCTGGCGGTTTGCCTGCTTGTGCCGGTGCCCGTGCTGATGCAGATGGCCGCGCCCGCACAGCCCGTGAACCTTGTCGCACCCGGCACGGCACCCGAAGCCATGGCGCGTGTGCTGGCGCCGCTGCCCGCGCCCTTTACCGGATTCGCCCTGGCGCAGGACTATCGGCCAGCCGCGGGCTATGACTGGCCGACGCTGATGCTGCTGTTCGTGCCGACCGCGCTGGGCACGGCCTTTGCCGCATGGTTGCTGGTGCTGGCGCAACGCGCGCAGATGCGTGCAGAAACCCGGCGCATCGACCTGCTTGCCGAAATCTCGCATGAGTTGCGGACGCCACTGGCCAACCTGCGGCTGTATTCCGGCATGCTGGCCAAGCCGGGCGGTGACGGGTCGCGCGCTGCCCGTTACGCCCGTATCATCGAAGAGGAAACCCTGCGGCTTTCCGGGATTGTCGACAATGCGCTGACCGTGACGGTCAAGGGGCAGCCCGAAGGGCAAAGGTTGCGGGACGCAGTGCCGGATGACCGCGTACGGGCGCTGCTTGACCGCTACGGGGCAAGTCTTGCTGCGGGGACGGAGCTGGCGCTGGATCTGCGGGCGTCAGCCGTTGTGCGGTTCGACCTTGCCGCTTTCGAACATGTGTTGCTGAACCTGCTGGATAACGCCCGCAAACATGCCCCCGGCGCACGGGTGCGGATTTCCACAGGCATCCGCCCGACGCATCTGGTTCTGGACATCAGCGACGATGGTGCCCGCCACCCCCGTCGAACCGAGTGGATCAGCGGTTTTGGTCTGGGACTGAACGCCTGCCGGTCAATGGCAGAGCGGGCAGGGGGCCGCTTTACCCAGAGCATCGCTGTCACAGGCAGCCGGTTCCGTCTGGAACTGCCGGCGTCCCCCTGCCAGACACCCACGATGATGGACGAAATTCCACAGGCGGTTCCGTGCATATCCTGATCGCCGAGGACAACACCGCATTGCGCGAGGGGCTTTGCGACCTGCTGACCGCAGACGGTCATGACTGCTGTCCTGCCGAAGATGGTGACACCGCGCGGAAACTTTTTGAGGAGAAGCGATTTCCCGCCGTCATCCTTGATGTGGTGATGCCGGGTCTCGACGGGCTTAGCCTGTGCCGGCATATCCGGGCACTGGCCCCGCATACACAAATCCTGATCCTCAGCGCGCGGGGCGAAAGCTTTGACAAGACGCTTGGGCTGGAATTCGGCGCGGACGATTATCTTGCCAAACCTTTCGATACGGGCGAGCTGCGCGCGCGCGTCGGTGCAATGGCGCGGCGGGCAGAGGCAACGCATGGTCAGCACGAAGGTTTCCGCATGGGCGATCTGTGGCTTGACCCGACCCGGTTCACGGCGTCGCGTCAGGGGCAGGACATCGCGCTGAACCGCCGCGAAATGTCTGTCCTGCGCCTGCTTTATCAGCACGCGGGCGCACCGGTGGATCGTGACACGCTGTTCGATGAATGCTGGGGGCGCGACTACTTTCCGAACAGCCGGGCGCTTGATCAATACATCTCTGCCCTGCGCCAGCGGATCGAGCGGGATCCAAAATTCCCGAAGATCATCGAAACGGTGCGCGGCATCGGCTATCGCTATCCTGTCGGACGCTGATCTTACAAATTTCTTGCAGTCGCATGACCCGGCGAGCTGCGCCAGAGAGCATGATTTGAGCAGCAACCAAGAGAGGACCCCATGCGTATTCTGACCGCTGCTTCGCTGGCCTGCACCCTGGCATTCCCCGCTGGTGCCGACGATTTCGGCATCCTGAACCCGGAAGAGGGCGGGTTGAGCCGGCTTCAGGAAAACATCGCGCTGCATCCGGATCGGACCGGAATGCTGTGCTGGATCGCCTATGAAATCCAGAAAGGGGGCGGAAACGATGCCGCTGCGGCAGTCGAGGCGATGCAGATTTGTGCTGCCAGTGGCAATGCGCCGTCGATGATCCTGCTGGCCCATGCCTATGAAAACGGGCTTGGCGTGGAAAAAGACATGCAGACGGCAACGCATTGGGTGCGCGAGGCGGCATTGAGCGGCTACTCACTGGGCGAGTATCACTATGGCATGGCGCTGCTGAACGGCACCGGAACCAAAACCGATCCTGTTGCCGCGCGGCACTGGCTTTCGCTGGCGGCAGCGCAGGGCAGCAGGGATGCACAGGATGCGCTGGCGGGCCTTGGTGACAGCTAGGCACCGGGAAGCGCGCAGAGTGTCGAGCGGGTCAGGAAACGCCGCTCGCGGCCGTTGTCCAGACTGAACATCCCGCCGCGCCCATTGACGACATCGATGATGAGGTCGGTGTGCTTCCATACCTGAAACTGGCTGGCCGAGATGTAAAAGGGTGCGCCGCCGATTTCGCCCATCAGCACATCCTGATCCCCGATCAGGAAATCGCCTTGCGCATAGCACATGGGCGATGATCCGTCGCAGCATCCGCCGGACTGGTGGAACAGCACCGGGCCGTGATCCGCGATAATTTCGGCCAGAAGCGCCAGCGCAGCCGGGGTTGCGGTGACCTTGTCGTGATGTTCGGTCATGTGATCGATCCTGCTGCTGGATGAATGGCGCGGATTGCCCCGCGCCATTCCCGACCCGCCGGAGGAAGGCGGGAAAGGCCCTGTACCAGGAGGAGGGCCTGACCGGTTCGTCAGAAGAAGCCCAGTTTTTTCGGGCTGTAGCTGACCAGCATGTTCTTGGTCTGCTGATAGTGATCGAGCATCATCTTGTGCGTCTCGCGGCCGATACCGGACTGCTTGTAGCCGCCAAAGGCCGCATGGGCCGGATAGGCGTGATAGCAGTTGGTCCAGACCCGGCCCGCCTTGATCGCGCGGCCAAAGCGATAGCAGGTGTTGGCGTCGCGGCTCCACACGCCAGCCCCAAGGCCATAGAGCGTATCATTTGCGATGCTCAACGCCTCGTCGGCATCCTTGAAGGTGGTGACAGAGACCACCGGGCCAAAGATTTCTTCCTGGAAGATGCGCATCTTGTTGTGGCCGCGGAACACGGTCGGCTGCACATAATAGCCACCCGCGAGATCGCCCTGAAGGATGGTGCGTTCGCCGCCAGTCAGCAGTTCCGCGCCTTCCTGACGGCCGATATCCATGTAGGACAGGATCTTTTCCATCTGTTCTGACGATGCCTGCGCGCCGATCATCGTGGCCGGATCAAGCGGATCGCCCTGCACGATGGCCTCGACCCGCTTCAGGGCCTTTTCCATGAAACGGTCATAGATTCTTTCATGGATCAGCGCCCGCGATGGACAGGTGCAGACCTCCCCCTGATTCAGGGCAAACATGACGAAACCTTCAATGGCTTTGTCGAAGAAGTCGTCATCGGCAGCCGCCACATCCTCGAAGAAGATGTTGGGGGATTTGCCGCCCAGTTCCAGCGTGACCGGAATCAGGTTCTGGCTGGCATATTGCATAATCAGCCGCCCGGTCGAGGTTTCGCCTGTGAAGGCGATCTTGGCGATGCGGGGCGACGAGGCCAGCGGCTTGCCCGCTTCCAGACCGAAGCCGTTGACGATGTTCAGCACGCCCGGCGGCAGCAGATCGGCCACCAGTTCGGCCCAGACCATGATGCCTGCGGGCGTCTGTTCGGCGGGTTTCAGCACCACGCAGTTGCCAGCGGCCAGCGCGGGGGCCAGTTTCCAGCAGGCCATCAGCAGCGGAAAGTTCCACGGGATGATCTGGCCTACAACGCCCAGCGGTTCGTGGAAGTGATAGGCAATGGTATCGGCGTCGATTTCGCCGATGGACCCTTCCTGCGACCGCAGCACACCGGCGAAATAGCGGAAATGGTCAATCGCCAGTGGCAGGTCGGCGGCCATGGTTTCGCGGATCGGCTTGCCGTTGTCCCAGGTTTCCGCCGTTGCCAGCAGTTCAAGGTTTGCCTCCATCCGGTCGGCGATCTTCAGCATGATGTTGGCACGCTCGGTCGGGCTGGTATGCCCCCAGGCATCCTTGGCAGCATGTGCCGCATCCAGCGCCAGTTCGATGTCGGTGGCGTCAGAACGGGCAATCTCGCCCAGAACCTGCCCTGTCACGGGAGAGGTGTTTTCGAAATAGCGCCCGCTTTTCGGGGCAACAAACTTGCCGCCGATCAGGTTGTCGTAGCGCTGTTTGAAAGGCGACGACTTGACGCGGAAATGTTCCATCTTGTTCATGGGTAGTCTCCTCCTGCTGGGCCGCCTCCACGCGACCGGGCAGAAGTCTGCGGGCGGATACGCTGTCCGTCAGCCATGGCAGGAAAGATGCACAGTCGGGACTGTCGCAGAACTGCGACAAGTCGGGCGAGAATCGTGTCAGCCGCGCCCCAGCTTGCGGTGAAGTGTGGCCCGGCTAAGCCCCAGCGCCCGCGCCGCTGCCGAGATGTTGCCATCGGCACGGGCAACAGCCCGGTTCAACGCCGATCGTTCGGCATCCTCGGGACGTTCATGCGAATCGACGCCCAGAAGGTCCGCCAGCGGCAGCGGACTGGCCGACAAGTCGCCCGCCAAGCCCAGATATGCCCTTGCTGCGCGGGTTGCCCCGATCACCAGATCGTCGGCGTCGACGGCCAGAATGGCCCCAAGACCGCGATCAAGACCGGGGATCAGCACCATGCGGGCGCGTGGAAAATGCGACTGGAACAGGTCGGTTTCAACCCTGCGGGCCGCCTCGCCGACGGTATGGGCAATAAGCCCCGCAACTGCGTCGGGCAGATCACCGCGTGCAGAGGACACATCAATGACTGCGGCGATTGCTCCCGATGGGTCATGAACAGGAGAGGACGAACAGCTCAGCCCGATGTTGCGTGCCAGAAAATGCTGATCGCGGTGGATGGTGACGCTGCGCCCTTCGGCAAGACAGGTGCCGATGCCGTTCGTGCCCGTCGCTGCCTCTGACCAGACGGTCCCGGTCCACAGCCCGCAGGCCTCGAAATCGGAATCGTCACAAGGTTTCCCACGGCGGTCGATAGCGATGCCCTGCGGATCGGCAAGGACGACACAGGCGCCAAGCCCGCCGACGACCTGAAACAACCTGTCCAGATGCGGGGCGGCAGCAGGCAGCAGATACCCCAGTTTTTCGCGGGCTTCCGCAAGCTCCCTTGCGCTGATGCGCCCCTTGGTGTGGCGGTCACCGGGATCAAGCCGGAAAAGCTGTGCCGATCGTGCCCAGGATGCGCCAATAGCCGACCGCGCCGCCAGACCGCTGGCCAGCGCTGTTTCGATCCGGAAGGCGTGATTTGTTGCTGGTGTCGGCATCGCTCCCGCCCGATTTCTCGATCTTCGTGTGACTGACATCCGATCGGGTCGACCGCCAGCCGCACAACACCCGCCTGACATGGCATCTGCCTTGGATGGCATGAAGACTGGCACCGCGACCCGATCCGGGCAAGGCGACTTTGGTGCCGTGTTGCCGCAGGCCGGATCAGGTCAGGGGCTGGTGCGGAAGCGGGACGGAGAGGTCGGGCAGGGCGTGCCGCATCTTGCGCGCCTTGGTGGCCAGATAATGCGCGTTATGCGGGTTGCTGGGCAGGGCCAGCGGCTCGACGGATGCGATCGTGATACCGTGGCTTTGCAGACCTTCGGCCTTGGCCGGGTTGTTGGTCAGCAGTCGTACGCGATCATGGCCCAGTGCCCGCAGGATCTGTGCCGCCTGCGCGTAATCGCGGGCATCGTCGGGCAGGCCAAGCGCGCGGTTGGCCTCTACCGTGTCCAGCCCGTCATCCTGAAGAGCATAGGCGCGGACCTTGTTGGCAAGGCCGATGCCGCGCCCTTCCTGACCGCGCAGATAGACGAGGATGCCGCCCGGTGATCCTGCCAGCCGCCGCATGGATTCCTGCAACTGCTCGCCGCAGTCGCAGCGCAGCGATCCCAGCGCATCGCCGGTCAGGCATTCCGAATGCAGCCTGACCAGCGGCGGGCCGTCCGCCACGCCCGGGGCGACGGCGGCAAGATGTTCGCTGCCGTCGATACGGCTTTGAAAGGCATGCAGGCGAAAAGGGCGGTCGGCATGGGCCGAGGGAAGCTCTGCCTGCGCCACATCCACGACCAGCGGTTCGTGATGCAGCCGGTGTGCGATCAGATCGGAAAGGCCGATGCGGGGCAGGTTGTGCGGCGGCGTGTCGACGAGTTCGCGGACAAAGGCCATCGGGGCAAGGGTGGCCAGCCGCATCAGATCGATTGATGCTTCGGCCAGCGACCGGCGTTGCAACACACCGCCTGGCACCGCCCTTAGCGGAGGGTGGGCACAGGACGGGTGCGCTGCGACATCGGCGGGCATTTCGACCCCCTCGGGCAGGACAAGACGGATCGGCCCGTGCCCGATTGTTTCCGGCTGATCCTCCGGCAAAGGCTTCGCCACCATCACCAGATAAAATCTGGTCTTTGCGCTGCTGTCATCGGACAGAAGCACCGCGCGCCCGTCGCGCAGCGCCGCGATCACGGGCCCGGTCACAGGGTCGAGGGTTTGCATAGACGCTCCACATATTTGGCAAGGATATCGTTTTCCACGTTCAGCAGATCGCCCGGCTTTCGCGCATGCAGGTTGGTATGGGTCCAGGTATGGGGAATGATGGTCAGACCGATACGCGCCTGGCCCGTCGGAAGGTCTTCGACGCTGTTCAGCGTCAGGCTGATGCCGTCCAGCGCGATCGAACCCTTTTCCACGCAATACCGCGCCAGCGCAGGCAGCAGGGTCAGACGGATGCGGTGCGCCCCATCCTCTGCCAGCACATCGTCAAGCCGGGCCAAACCGTCGACGTGTCCTTGCACCAGATGCCCCGACAGCCGTGTCGACAGCGCGACAGCGCGTTCCAGATTGACAGGATCGCCCTGCCGCAACCCGCCCAGGCCGGTGCGGGTCAACGTTTCTGCGCTGACAAAGAACCGCGCCGCGCCGCTGGCATCATGGCTGACAACGGTCAGGCAGACGCCGTTCACCGCCACGCTTTCCCCCAGCGTCAGATCGGGAAAGCCTGTTGCCAGATCCAGCGTCAGATTGCCGTCGGCCGTGTCGGCAGCGGTAATCCGCCCCAGTGTTTCGATGATGCCTGAAAACATGCTCAGTCCTTTCCTTCGTCCTCTCCACGCGGATATGCAGTGATGGTGATGCGGTCATCGCCATCCGGGCCCGCGCCTTTTTCGATCAGCACCCATTCGTCCCACAGACCGGTTTGCCTGACCGCAGCCACAACGGATGGCCCTGCCTCGACCAGAACCTCATTGCAGCCTGCCCTGGCCAAGGCGGACAGCGCTTCGGCAAGATCGGTGGCAATGACCGGGACAAGGCCGCGCCGCCGGGCAAGGGCCAGATAGTCGGCTGGCACGCGGCCCCGTCGGTCAAGAATGACCAGCAACCGGGTCTTGCCGGGAATGTCCGGGACATGGCGCACGGTGAATTCCGGCTGGTCCGCTAGGATCGTCCCCGAACCGGTCAGGATCGCATCGGCCCGGCGGCGCAGCACATGCGCCAGTGCCAGGGCCTGCGGTCCGGTAAATGTCTTTTGCCCCGGCGGCGGGATCATCGAACCTGTGGCATCTACCGCCTGCTTGACGGTGATGAAAGGACGCCCTTTGGTCACACGGCTGGCAAAGGGTGCCAGCAGCCGGTTGGCCGCTGTCCGCAGGGCAGGGCGGTCGGGATGGTCGAGCGACGCTAGATGATGCACGGCAACCCCCGCCTGCCGCAGCCGCGCCGCGCCGCCCGCGGCCATGGGGTTCGGATCATCCGCGCCATACCAGACCTCGCGGATCGGGGAAGCGATAATAGCTTCGGTGCAGGGGCCGGTGCGGCCATGGTGATTGCAGGGTTCCAGTGTGACGATGGCAGTGTGGCAGCGGCCCAGCAGCCCGCGTTCGGCAGCCAGTTGCAGCGCCAGCGCTTCGGCGTGGGGGCGGCCCGCGCCTTCGTGACCGGCTGCGATCAGAAGCTTGCCATCGGCATCCAGCAGCACGCAGCCCACCGCAGGGTTCGGCGCGGTCGCACCTTCATGGGCAAGCGCCGCATCCAGCGCTTGCCGGAAGGCGGCAGCAACAGCCACCGCTGATATGCTTGTGCTCGAACGATCTGCCATTGCGATCCCGGACAAACCCAACAATCGGTGCCCGGGGCGCGCACGTATGCCTGCGGAACGCCTCCACCCTGCCCGGATGATTGCGCCCGCCACATTCTCTTTCATCCGGACTATACCGTCGGCCCCGGGATCGCACCGGAGTCTGCTGACCCTTTCCGAAGAAAGGCGCTCGCGGGCTGGGCGTTGCCGCCATTACCGCCGGTGAGGAATCGCACCTCGCCCCGAGAACTGTGCATGACACATCGGACCAGAGTGACCGAAAGGCAAGCGCAAATGGTCCTGCGGCGGAGAAAGACTGCCAGGGGCGGCGCGCTACAGGATCAGGATCGCGCGGAAATCGTTGACGTTCGTCAGCGTCGGGCCGGTGATGACCTGCGCGGCGATCCCCGCGAAAAATCCATGCGCATCGTTTTCGGAAAGCGCTTTCCCGGCGTCGATCCCTGCGGCATCGGCCTGTGACAGGGTTTCTGGCCCAATCACCGCCCCGGCGATTTCGGCGGCGCCGTCGATCCCGTCGGTGTCACAGGCAATGGCGTGAATTCCCGGTGCCCCTTGCAAGGCAAGGGCCAGCGCAAGGCAGTATTCCGCATTCGGCCCGCCGCTGCCCTTGCCCCGCCGGGTTACAGTCAACTCACCCCCCGACAGCAGCACCAGAGGTTTCTGTCCCGGTTCCCGTTCAGCGCGCAGGCGCAGGGCAAGAGCTGCCTGCTCGGCGGCAACCTCGCGCGCCTCACCCTCGACCGTGTCGCCCAGCAGACGCACCTCGGCCCCCATTTCCTTCGCCAGACGGGCGGCGGCGGCCAGCGATTGGGCAGGGGCAGCAAAAACCACATTCTTTACCCGTGACAGGCGGGTATCGTCGGCGGGGATCACATGGCCGACACCGGAAAGCACGTCGTGGATGCTGTCGGGCACCTCGATCCGCCAGTGTCGCAGGATAGCTGCCGCATCGGCAGGTTGCGTCGCCTCCCCTACGGTGGGGCCGGATCCGATCATCGCCGGATCGTCGCCCGGTACGTCCGAAATCATCAGGGCAAGCATCCGCGCGGGATAGGCCGCGGCCGCAAGCTGACCACCCTTGATCCGGCTCAGGTGTTTGCGCAGGGTATTCATCGCCCCGATTGGCGCACCGCTGGCCAGAAGCGCCGCATTCACCGCCTGCTTTTCGGCCAGCGTCACGCCTTTGGCCGGGGCGCATAGCAGCGCCGACGCCCCGCCCGACATCAGCGCCAGCACAAAATCATCTTCCCCAAGCCCCGCGACAAGATCGAGCATACGGATCGTTGCCTTTGCCCCCGCCTCGTCCGGGACGGGATGGGAAGCCTCGACAATCTCGATACCGGCACAGGGACGGGCATGGCCGTAGCGGGTGATGACCAATCCCTCGCATGGTCCCCAGGCGGTTTCCACAGCTTCTGCCATGCGGGCGCTGGCCTTGCCCGCGCCGATGACAATCACACGGCCTGCGGGTCTTGGCGGCAAGAAACCGGCAAGGGATTGCATCGGGTCGGCAACGGCAACTGCCCGGTCAAAAAGCTTGCGAAGAAATGCTGCGGGATGGTCAGCGATCATGCCGGTTGTCATGCGCGCCCTTCCAGCATCCGGTCAGTTTTCGGGATCGTCGGTCGCCGTTCCGGCTGGTCGATGCCCCACGCGCCAGCGCCCCGGCAGCACGCGCTGCAAGACGCTGGACCGGGGTGACGTGACCATTTCGTTGCGCCCGCGCGTTTGCAGCACGGGACGGTTTTCCGACACGTCAGCGCTGCTTTCACGGAACACGATGTAAAGCCCCGATGCGATGATGATCGCGGCACCGATCAGTGTCGGCCGGTCCAGTGTTTCACCGAACAGGAAATAGCCATATCCGGTTGCCCAGATGATCTGGCTGTATTGCATCGGGGCCACGATCACGGCTTCCCCCTGCCGGTAGGCGGCGATGGACAGGAACGATCCCGCCAGCCCGAACAGGGCTATGACACCCAGCAGACCGAAATGTTCCAGTGGCATCGGACGGTAGACAAAGGGCAGCGCAGCACCCATAGCGATGAAATTGCCCATCATCGGATACAGCAACAGCACGACGGAGCGTTCATCCTGTCCGATCTTGCGCACGATGATCGAGGCTGTTGCGCCGGTGATTGCGGCAGTCAGCGCCGCCAGATGGCCCATGCCAAGCTCTGCCTCACCCGGTCGCAGCACGACCATAACGCCAATAAGGCCGGCAATGACCGCCGCCCAGCGCCGCAACCGGACCTTCTCTCCCAGGATCGGGATGGCGAGGATGGTGATCAGCAGGGGCGAGGCAAACAGAATCGCGTAGACCTGTGCCAGCGGCAGCGTGGAAAAAGCATAAAAGGCGGAAACACCGGTGATAACGGCACAGACGGTGCGCAAGGCCGACCAGTACGGGTGGCGGGGCCGCAGGTTTTCATCCTTGCCGTCGTTCAGCAGGATCAGCGCCACGATGGGAAAAGACAGCAGTGCTGCGAAAAACACGATCTGAAACGCCGAATAGTTCGCACCCAGCGTTTTGACGACGACATCATGCGTGGCGAAGATGCCCATTGCGGCAAGCGCCAGAAGGGCGCCCTTGGTGTTGTTTCTGGCGACAGGCATTGGGTCGGTTCCGGTAGATTGGCCTTCCCGCAGGACGGCGTTGGCGCTGTTAGCGCAATCCCCGTTTATCACGCAGGCAGGCAGGCTCAACCGCTGCGCCGCCCGTGGATCGAACTTTTTTGACAGGATGCGCTGCCAGCTGTCGGAAAAAGCGGAAGGGCAGGTGCTATCACCTGCCCTTCGGGCTTCCACATCTGCGGCTTGTCAGACCGACGCGTCCAGCCGCGCAACGATGGCATCGCCCATGGCGCCGGTCGAAACAGGGGTGCCGCCTTCGGGGCCCATAAGATCGGCGGTGCGCAGCCCGTCGGCAAGCACCTGTTCCACCGCCTTTTCGACGCGGGTCGCGTCATCCCCCAGATCGAAGGAATAGCGCAGCGCCATCGCAAACGACAGGATGCAGGCAATCGGGTTGGCCTTGCCCTGCCCGGCGATGTCGGGGGCAGAGCCGTGCACGGGTTCATACAGCGCCTTGGGTCGCCCGTTGGCCATGGGCGCACCCAGGCTGGCCGATGGCAGCATTCCCAGACTGCCGGTCAGCATTGCGGCGGCATCCGAAAGCAGATCCCCGAACAGGTTGTCGGTCACGATCACATCGAACTGCTTGGGCCAGCGGCAAAGCTGCATGGCGCCCGCATCGGCATACATATGCGACAGCTCTACATCCGGGTAATCGCGGTCATGCACTTCCTGCACCACCTCGCGCCACAGGATGCCGCTTTCCATCACATTGGCCTTTTCCATGGAGCAGACCTTGTTCGACCGCTTGCGGGCCAGTTCGAAGGCAGATTTGGCGACGCGGGCGATTTCGCTTTCGGTATAGCGCTGGGTGTTGATGCCCACGCGCTCATTCCCCTCCTTGAAGATGCCACGCGGTTCGCCGAAATAGACGCCGCTCGTCAGTTCACGCACGATGACGATGTCCAGACCCGCCACCACCTCGCGCTTCAGGCTGGAAAAATCCGCCAGCGCGTCAAAACACTGCGCCGGGCGCAGGTTGGAAAACAGATCCATTTCCTTGCGCAGCCGCAGCAGGCCGCGTTCCGGTTTCACGCTGAAATCGAGCTTGTCATACTTCGGCCCGCCCACGGCACCCAGCAACACAGCATCTACTTCCTGCGCCTTTGCCATGGTGGCGTCGGTCAGCGGCGTTCCGTGCGCGTCATAGGCGCAGCCCCCGACAAGATCTTCCGAGACATCGAAATGGATGCCGCGCTTGGTTCCGAACCAGCCGATGATCTTTTTCACCTCGGCCATGACTTCGGGTCCGATGCCGTCTCCGGCGAGGATGAGAAGGGAAGGGTTGGCCACGGACAGGCTCCTTGCTGGCTTGGAATGTCGGCGTTGGCCTAGCGGCTTGGCCCTGTCCGGTCAAGCGGATGAGGCAAAGGAAAAGGCCCGCGCAGGACACGGGCCTTTGGGTTTCGGCGATGCCGGTTCAGATCAGTTGAAAACTGATGTCGGCATCCACGCGCATTTCGACCGCCCAGTCGCCGCTGCCAACCAGATAGGTCGTGTAGGTCTGGCCATCCAGAACAATGCTGCCGGACTTGACCACATCATGGGCGCTGTCCATGCGAACCACATCATCGGCGCCGCCGGTGATCGTCAATGCGCCGTCCTTGGCCTGACGCACGGCCTGCTGGGTCAGGGTCAGCACGGTCTGGCCCGCATCGGAAAGCGCCAGAACCTCGACCGAGGTCAGCGCCATGGCAGAGATATTTGCCGCACCCGTGCCAAATGCAATCGTATCCACGCCTGCACCCCCGTTGATGACGGCATCCGCAGCATCGAAGATGAACGTGTCGTCGCCGTCGCCGCCATACAGGCTGTCTGCCCCGGCGCCGCCGTCCAGCGTGTCATTGCCGCCCCGCCCCGACAGGTTGTCTGCCCCGCCAAGTCCGGCGATCTTGTCGGCGGCTTCCGTACCGTACAGCCGGTCATTGCCGTTGGTCCCGTCCGTCGGGTTGCCCGGACCTGCGGCATCGACCGGTTTTGCCCCGGCGTCGATGCCGGTGATCTTTGCCCCGGCAGCCAGCTTGAATCCGGCGGTCCGTGCGCTGCCGTCTGCGGTCAATCCGATCAGGTCGCTGAAGCCATTGCCATCAGCCGACAGGACAAAGCTGCGATCCTCGGCATCCGCGAACTGCACATAATAGTTCTTTGTCGTCAGTCCGGTGAACGTGTAACCGCCATTGGCATCGGTCTTCGTGGTTGCCACGAGATCGCCGCCGCCTGTGAAAAGCGAAACGACAACACCGGAAAGCGCTTCGTCATCGGCCTCAAGACCATCGGTATCGGCATCCAGCAGCAGGCTGCCGGAAATGCTCCCGGTATCTCCCGGCGGTGGAGGTGGCGGCGGGGTGACAGCACCAAGCGGAATGCCCGCAACTTTCACGGCTTCGACCGCAATCTGGCGCATCAGGGCCGCATTGGTCGCCGAGACGCCGGGCGGCAGGAAAGACGAGGGCAGGCTGCCGCCGAACGTGGTCAGATACAGCACCGACGCCGCCAGGTAACCCCCCAGGGTCGTCGGGTGGATCGAGTCATAGGTCAGCATGGTTTCAGCGGTTTCGCCGTTGTCCCCGTTGCCGTAAACTTCGGTCAGCCTGGCATGGGCCAGTTTGAAGGCAATGCCGGCTGGGGAATAGGCCGCGTCGTTTTCCAGCGCAGACAGTTCATACATTTCGTCGTTCAGGTCGGCAAAGGCACTGCCGCCCGACGCGCTGATCTGGTGATCCGGTGCCCAGATGCCGCTCAGCACGGCTTCGCTGCCGTTCGCAGCAGCCAGATCGATGAACAGCTTGGAATAGGTGGTGAAATCGGTCGAGGGGCCGCCGCTGGTGCCGCTGTTGTAGTCGCCGGAATAGCCGTTCAGCACGACAACGTCATAGTCGCCCGTCTTGATCGCGGTCTGCGCAGGGCTGCCTGCCTTGTTCCAGTGGTCTTCCAGCGACGCGCCGCCGATGAAGGACGAACCCAGAACAACCTCGTGTCCACCTGCCGCCGCCAGCATCTGGAACTGGGTCTGGTAGCTGTAGCCCGCGACATCGGTCGCATACATGTACGAATTGCCGACAAAGAGTATTTTCACGGTCCCCACCATTACTCACATTACGTTCCCGCGCCCGTTCAATCACGCGTCTGTTACGTCAACAAGACAGGAAACGGTGTCTTGTCCGCCAGTAGGGTTCTGCCAGCGTTTTTCCGCCTATTCATATACTTGCGGGGTTGTTGATGCGCCGACCTGCCATGCCGCAGAGTTGCGGAGCGCCTGCGCGCTCCCGGATCTAAGGCAGGTCGATGTCGACCCAGACCATGCGATGCCGCGATGCGGCAAGTGCCTCCGATTCTCCGCTGCCGACCGGCCAGTGAACACCCGAAGCGGTAACGGACAGGTCCGCGGACGGCAGTACATAGTCGGTGCGCAAATTGCCCGGGCCGGGACGTTCTGGATCATCCTTGCCCGGAAGGTCTGCGGTATCCAGGGCGGGATTGCCGCGATGATCGGGATCGTCCTGCCCCGCGCTTGCGCCGCCGGGGCTTTCCGGCAGCGGATCGCGCAGGGCGGGATGGGACAGAAGGGAGCGAATGGCGCTGCTGCGCCCGCCTCCATCTGTGGGGTCCAGGTTGGCGTCCCCGGCAAGCACGAAAGGCGGTTGTGGTGCGGGCACGGGCAGGCGGTCAGACAGCAGCGCATTCCAGAATGCGGTTTCGTCGTGATTGCGCCTGCCATTGCGATCCTCTGGCCCGTCAAAGACCGGCGGGCTGGCATGATAGGTCAGGATACGCAGGCTGCGACCGCCGGGGAGGGTGAAGGGAACCTCCCAAAAGGCGGTGGTGGCCAGGCGCTGGATGCGTTCCGCGCCTGCCGGCATCGTATCCGACGCGATCAGGTTTCCCGGCAGATCGGTCCAGAGAAAGGCGGAAAAGTCGCGCAGGCCGTCACGGTCGACCGGGTATCTTGAGAGGATCGCCAACCCGTCGGCCCCGTTGAAATTGCCGTAGCCCTGTGCATCGCGCGGCCCGCCCAGCCGCCCGTCGCCGTCCATGTCCAACCGCGTCGGCACACCGGTATTCGGGCGCAGTGCGAAGTGGTGCGGATAGACCGGGGCACCGCGCGCGGCCAGATCATCGGCCAGCGCCGCCAAGGCCAGCCCGCCATGATCGTAGTCGATTCCGGCTAGAACGAGAATGTCGGGCTGCACGTCCCCGACCACCTCCGCCAAGGCTGTCACTTGTGGATTGTCGCCCCGCCGGATCGTCTGCAGCAGCAGCCCCGGTCCGCGTTGGGACAGTTCGGTATTCAGAAAGGCCACACGCAACCGTTCGGCCGAGGCGGACGATGTCATGAGCAGGACCAGGATTGCCAGCCTTGCAAGTGTCGGCCCGATGTCACGCACAATAATGGCCCACATGCAGTGGGACCCTGACGGGCGACAGGATTTGGACAGGTTCAACACGCGCATGACCGGAACCCGCAGCGCCAGCCGTCAGGCGGCCTGCATCCCGGTTTCCACCATGGCAATATGGCGGCGGCGCTTTTCGCGGATCATGTCGGCAATCCGGCCCATGGCGATGCCACGCATGAACAGGCTGGCGGGAAGGAAGGCCCAGGCCGCCATTGTCCAGATCAGCGTCTGCGGCGATTCCAGAGTGACGGGTTCAAATGCGGTGGCGGCGGCCTTTATGACGGCAGGGACCAGGAAGGGCAGCAGGAAACCAAGCGCGATGTTGATGCGCGCATCCCGGTCCAGACGTTCCACCACATCACCGCCAGCAGTCGGATCGAAGGTGGGCAGGTTGACCCAGACGTTGAACGCCCCCGACCGGTTCGGCCAGTTGAACAGGCGCAGCACGATCAGGAAGATCGCAAGCGTGACAAGCGAGATCAGATAGCTGATCCCGGCAGATGTGCGCACCAGCGAACGATGGGCATCCGAGATCGATTCCGGCATCATCAGGGTGACAAGCCGTACCGGGCTGTAAGGAAAATCGATCGCATTCCCGATCACGGTGCCGATCGCTTCGAAGAATTCGGTAAAGGTGGTCGGATCGGTGCGACCGCGACAGATGATCGTCAGCAGGAACACGGTCAGAAACAGCGATATGAAACGCACCCGGTTGAAAGGCGGCGCATCGCGGAATTCCACCAGACCCGGATAGGTCGAGGCATATTCGAAGAAGGTGAGGAAGGCCGCGAACAGGCTGACCAGCGCCACGATCTGCGTGGCGTCTGAACTTGTCCCAGGCAAAAGCAGCGACGGGGTCGCGATCAGGATGACCACGAAAAACGCGCGCAGTGCTGCCCCTGTGAGCTGCGAAATCACAGTCCCATTCCTTCCGTCTGGACGGGAGCGGTACAAAGCCGAACCCTTGTTCCGACGCGGGCCCGCCAACAGCGGGAGATTGCCTCGATCCGGGTCAACTGTTGCCCTCTTTCCGGTTCCCCATCAATACGAAGACCAGAATAGCAAATTCATTGCGGCCATTTCGTGGTGAATCTGTCGCCGCTTTGCATCAAATTGTGTTAAAAACCATGACAGAAGGCGCAGGCCCCTGCGATCATTGCCTTAAACTTGCCGTATGACGCTACGTCAGGTGGAGTGACGGCGGAAACACTCGCGCGTTCCGCCGTCTTGTGTGCAGGGGGCGCGAACAGTTTGCGCCCGGCTCATGACGCGATCACACCCAGGGGCGTTCGCTTTTCGCGTGTGATTCGTAGGACGAAATCGCGGCGGCCTTTTCCATGGTCAGGCCGATGTCATCTAGCCCGTTCAGCAGGCAGTGCTTCTTGAACGGGTCAAGATCAAAGCCGAAAGACTGCCCGTCGGAGGTGGTGACGGTCTGCGCCTCAAGATCGACGGTCATGCGGGCATTCGCGCCCTTCCGTGCATCTGCCATCAGCACATCGACGGCGTCTTGCGGCAATACGATCGGCAGGATGCCGTTCTTGAAGCAGTTGTTGTAGAAGATATCGGCAAAGCTGGTCGAGATGACGGCGCGTATGCCGAAATCCAGCAGCGCCCAGGGCGCATGTTCGCGCGACGACCCGCAGCCGAAGTTGTCGCCTGCAACGATGATCTCTGCCTTGCGATAGGCAGGTTGGTTCAGCACGAATTCGGGAATTTCTTTGCCATCAAGCGAATAGCGCATCTCGTCGAACAGGTTCACGCCCAGCCCGGTCCTCTTGATCGTCTTGAGGAACTGCTTCGGGATGATCATGTCGGTGTCGATGTTGACCAGCGGCATGGGTGCTGCGATGCCGGTCAGGGTGGTGAACTTGTCCATTATCCAAAAACCTTTCTTGAGGTTGCTGCCCAGAACCGACGCAGGCCTCCTTTGCCTGCAAACGCCGAGGTGCCAATGGCGGGCGTGTCGGAGGGCGAATTTTCCGTGATGAGGGTGATGCCGGGTGGCAGGATGTCCGCCAGCCAGTCGATGTCAAAATTGCCGTCCATGCACCGATGGATCAGGTCGCGAAGGATGCCGGCCTCTTTCAGGGCAAGGGCGACGTTGTGATCCACCCCACCCAACAGGATAAGCCGAAGCCCATCCTGTCGGGAAAACAGGGCCATGTGGCGTCCGTCCAGACCTTCGGCCGTGCCAAGGACATAGCGCATGGTCGCGCCGGCCATATGCCCGGCAAGGCTGGGATAGCGCCATTCTTGGATGCTGTTCCGATAGTCGGCCCAGCGATTGTCCCAAGGGACAATATCCGGGTGAACACTGAACTGCGGGGCAATGGCGATGACCGTGGCGATCGGCAGGAAGTTGGGGGCGAGCAGCGCAAGAAAGCCACCCATGCTATTGCCGATCGCATCGATCCGCCGCCCCGCTGCCTGTTCAAGAACGATGGCGGAAAGGCGATCAAAATCCAGCGCGTTTCCCCAGGACCGGGTCAGGTCGCTGACAAAGATGACGCTGTCATATCCGCGGCCTGCACCAAAGAATTCGGGCTGCTGAAGGTCGATGCCCCCCATCGCATGTCCGACGCCGGTGAAAGACAGCAGCACCTTTCCATACGACTTGGCTGCCTGCGCTGTCGTTGCGACGCGCAGGAACTCATCCTCGTGCAGTATGGAAAGGGGCTGCATCCTTACATCATCTCGCGCACATCCGTCAGGTGGCCGGTCACTGCCGCCGCCGCCGCCATGGCCGGGGAAAGCAGATGGGTGCGGCCACCCCGACCCTGACGGCCTTCGAAGTTGCGGTTGCTGGTGGCGGCGCAGCGTTCGCCAGGGGAAAGCTGGTCGGGGTTCATCGCCAGGCACATGGAGCAGCCCGCCAGCCGCCATTCAAAGCCCGCATCGATGAAAATCTGCGCCAGACCTTCCTTTTCCGCCTGTGCCCGTACCAAACCCGACCCCGGCACGACCATGGCACGCATACCGTCCTTGATTTTCTTGCCCTTCAGGATCGTAGCGGCCGCGCGCAGATCCTCGATCCGGCCATTGGTGCAGGAGCCGATGAAGACTGTGTCGATCTTGATGTCCGACAGCTTCATGCCGGGCGTCAGGCCCATGTATTCCAGACTGCGGCGCGCGGCCTCGACCTTGCCGCCCTGGAAGTCCTCGGGCGCAGGCACGGTGCCGGTGATCGGCAGCACGTCCTCCGGACTGGTGCCCCAGGTGACGACGGGCGCAATATCCTCGCCCCTGATCGTCACCACCTTGTCGAAATGCGCGCCTTCGTCGGTGAAAAGCGTTTTCCAGTAGGCAACCGCTGCGTCCCAATCCGCGCCTTTCGGGGCATGGGGGCGGCCCTTGCAATAGGCAAAGGTCTTTTCATCGGGCGCGATCAGGCCCGCGCGGGCGCCGCCCTCGATCGCCATGTTGCAGACGGTCATCCGGCCTTCCATCGACAGTTCGCGGATCGCCTGCCCGCAGTATTCGATGACATAGCCCGTGCCACCTGCGGTGCCGGTGGCACCGATGACGGATAGGGTGATGTCCTTGGCGGTTACGCCGGGGCGCAGCGATCCGGTGATTTCCACCTTCATGTTCTTGCCCTTGCGCTGGATCAGCGTCTGCGTGGCCAGCACATGCTCCACCTCCGACGTGCCGATGCCATGCGCCAGGGCGCCGAAGGCACCGTGCGTGGCAGTGTGCGAGTCACCGCAGACCACGGTCATCCCCGGCAGGGTCCACCCCTGTTCCGGGCCGACGATATGCACGATCCCCTGCCGCACATCAGACACCGGATAGTAGTTGATGCCGAAATCCTTGGCATTCTTGTCCAGCGCCTCGACCTGGATACGGCTGTCCTCGGTCATCGTCGCGGCATTGGCGCGGTCCAGCGTGGTTGGCACGTTGTGATCGGGCACGGCAATGGTCTTTTCCGGGGCACGCACCTTGCGGCCCGTCATGCGCAGCCCCTCGAATGCCTGCGGTGATGTCACCTCATGCACAAGATGGCGGTCGATATACAGCAGGCAGGTGCCGTCGGCATCTTCATGCGCGACATGGGCATCCCAGATCTTGTCATACAGGGTCTTGGGGTGAGCGGTCATGGCTCTCTCTGGCTTGGAAATGGCTTGGGCAGGGTGAAGCGGCGCGGAATCAGCAACGCCGGCCGGGTGGCCTCAGGCAAGGCGTGCAAGCACAGACCGGTTTTCACGGGTAAAGCGCCAGGGCAGGCGCATGTGGTCATCCATGATGAAACAGGCGGTCATGGCATAGGCATTTACGCCTTTATGCCCTTGCAGGCAAGGTGGCTGTGGATCGGGGCAAGCGCGCGGGGGCTGCCTGTCCGTAGCGGGCAGCTCAGCTTGCCACGGCTTGCGTGCGACTGCCCGCGCGTCGCATCGATAAGAGCAACGTCAGCGCCCCCACCAGCAACACCGCCGTTGTCGGCAGCGGAACAGGTGCCGGTGTCGAAGCGGCCACATCATAGTGCCCGAAGGCCAGCGCTGCGGCACCGCCAACACCGATGTAATCCACATACCATTGCCCCGGAACCGGGCCGGAGCTGCCCTCGAACGAAAACACGCATTCACCGATGCCGCAGTTGACCGGATTTGCCGCAATATCCGTGGTCAGGAAGGCAACACTGTTGAAGAGCGTGCCGAACACGCCACCATTGCCGTCCACATCCATTTCCACCGCATCAAAGACCGGGGCCATGCTGCCAAGGCCCAGCACATCAAAGACACCACCCTTGACCGAAATCGAGGCCGCGGTAAGCAGGCCGCCGCTGGCAGGGGCTTCGAACGTGCCAAGCAGGTCGGTCGTGCCAGCCTTGAACAGATCAAATGTCGCCGCGCTCGCATGAGCGGTAGACGTGGCGAGCAGGATTGCGCCGGCCAAGGACGAGCGCCGCAATGGCAAACGGGAATGAATCCGCATGATAGCCTCCCAAGAAAATTGAATATGCAAGTATGGGAAAAGCCTACGCCTGTTTGCCGAGTCGAAAAAGCCTTGTGGCCAACGTTCAGCCTGACATTGAGATTTCGCATTGCCGATGCTAGATTGAACCCATGCCCGGTGCCGGGGCAGACTGCGGCGCGCAACCCAGGAGGACGATGTCCTGTTCCAATCCGAAAAGCCGGCCCCATCAGTGGCCGCAGGGCGGATGCCGATGACGGCGACCCCCTCAGAAGTGACAAGCGACGCCCTGCTTGCCCGTGTTCTTGCCTCTCTCGATGACGACAAGGCCGAAGAGGTTGTGACAATCGACCTGCGCGGCAAGTCGGAAATGGCCGATCACATGGTGATCGCATCCGGCCGGTCGTCGCGGCAGGTGGGCGCAATCGCTGAAAAGCTGGTTGACCGGCTGAAGCAGGATTTCGGGCGGAGCTGCAAGATCGAGGGCAAGGGTCAGGGCGATTGGGTTCTGATCGATGCGGGCGACGTGGTCGTACATCTGTTCCGCCCGGAGGTCCGCGATTTCTATCAGCTTGAAAAGATGTGGATGACCTCGCCCGTGACGGCGGCGGCGGTTCGCCCGTCCACAACGGTCCGCGAGGGCTGAGGGCGCGCCATGCGCATCCATGTCTGTGCTGTCGGGCGGCTGCGCGCTGGCCCGGAACGTGCGCTGATCGACGATTACACCGAACGGTTTGACCGGACGGGCCGTGCCTTGGCGCTTGGCCCGCTGTCCGAGCATGAGGTGGAGGATCGCAAGGGCGGCGGCATGGCGGCGGAAGCGGCACTGCTGACGCGCGCGATTCCTGCCGGGGCGCTGGTCTGCGTACTGGATGAGCGTGGTCGCCTGATGTCATCACCGGACTTTGCCACACACCTTGCGGGTTGGCGCGACAGCGGGCGTCAGGACGTGGCCTTTGTCATCGGCGGGGCGGACGGGATTGATCCCGCCTTGCGAAAAGATGCGGATGCGGCGCTGTCCTTTGGTGCGATGGTCTGGCCGCACATGCTGGTGCGGGTGATGCTGGCCGAACAGCTTTACCGGGCGGCAGCCATTCTGGCGGGGACGCCCTATCACCGGGCGTGAAGTCACCAACACATTGCCCCCCAAGACCGCAGCGCGTAAAACGGCCCGCGACCAGATGGGGAAAGTGCCATGACCATACCGAAGCCTGTCGTTCTGTGCATTCTTGATGGCTGGGGCATTTCCGACCGCGAGGAAGGCAATGCACCGCTTCTGGCGGCAACCCCGAACTTCGACCGCATCATGGCGACCTGCCCTCATGCCACGCTGATAACGCATGGCCCGGATGTCGGCCTGCCTAGCGGGCAGATGGGAAATTCCGAGGTGGGTCATACCAACATCGGTGCGGGCCGGGTGGTGGCGATGGATCTGGGCGCGATCGACCTTGCAATCGAGGATGGCAGCTTTGCCGCCAATCCGGCGCTGAATGCCTTTGCCGATACGCTGTGCGGCTGTGGCGGTGTCGCGCATGTGATGGGGGTGGTGTCCGACGGCGGCGTGCATGGGCACATCGAACATATGCTGGCAGCGGCGCGGGCCATTACCGGCAAGGGGCTGGCCTGCGCCATTCACGCGATCACCGACGGGCGCGATGTGCCGCCGAAATCCGCCGCCGGGTTCATCGCCGATCTGGAACAGCGGTTGCCCGAGGGTGCCTTCATCGCCACCGTCATCGGGCGGTACTGGGCGATGGACCGTGACAACCGCTGGGAACGTGTGTCGCGTGCCTATGCCGCAATCGTCCGGGCTGAAGGTGAGCCCGCCGCAAGCGCTGCCGAAGCGGTGGCGCGATCCTATGCGCGGGACGAAACGGATGAATTCATCCAGCCCGCCGTAATCGGTGGGTATTCCGGCGCGCGCGATGGCGACGGCCTGTTCTGCCTGAACTTCCGCGCAGACCGTGCCCGCGAAATCCTGATGGCGGTCGGCGCGCCCGATTTTGATACCTTTGATCGCGGCGCGCGGGTCAACTGGGCGGCGCTGCTGGGCATGGTCGACTATTCTGCGGCCCATGACACCTTCATGACCACGGCCTATCCCAAGCAGACGATCATCAACACGCTGGGCGAATGGGTGGCCAAGCAAGGCAAGACGCAGTTCCGCATTGCTGAAACCGAGAAATATCCGCATGTCACCTTCTTCCTGAACGGCGGCAAGGAAACCCCCGAACCGGATGAGGCGCGGTATATGGCTGCCTCGCCCAAGGTGGCCACCTATGACCTGAAGCCGGAAATGTCGGCAGAGGAGGTGACGGATCATTTCGTTGCCGCCATCGGGCAGGGGTATGACCTGATCGTCTGCAACTATGCCAATCCCGATATGGTTGGCCACACCGGCAGCCTGCCCGCCGCCATCGCCGCCTGCGAGGCGGTGGATCAGGGGCTTGGCCGGGTGCTGGCCGCGCTGGATCAGGCGGGCGGCGCAATGATCGTCACTGCCGATCACGGCAACTGCGAGGTGATGATCGATGCTGAAACCGGCGGGCCGCATACCGCGCATACCACCAATCCGGTGCCGGTCGTGCTGGTCGGCGGACCGGCGGGGGCGGCGCTGCGAAGTGGCAGGCTGGCCGACCTGGCCCCGACGCTGCTGCAACTGATGAACCTGCCGAAACCGGCCGAGATGACCGGCGAAAGCCTGATCCGGTGATGGTCCGGACAAGGTTTGGTGCCTGGCTTTTCTGTCTGGCGATCACGGGCACGGGATCGGCAGCGGCAGAAACCGCTGATGCCGCCGCGAAGGCCTCTGCAGCAGCGGAAAACCTGCGCGCCGCGATTGCCGCGCTGGAGGACGCACCCGGTGCCCGTGACCGGGTCAAGGCACTGACCGTCACGATCCGCGCCTATGAGCAGGGGCAGTCGGTGCTGCGGGATGCCGTGCGACAGGCGACCATCCGCGAACGCGCCCTGACCGCGAAGCTGAACCACGAGCGGGACCGCGTTTCGGCCTTGCTCGGGGTGATGACGGGAATGGAAACCGCACCGGGGCCGCTGCTTCTGCTGCACCCGGCCGGGCCGCTGGCCACGGCGCGTTCCGGCATGATCGTGGCCGATGTTACCCCCGCGCTTCAGGCCGAGGCCGAACGACTGCGCACCGAGGTTGAGGAAATCGCAGCCTTGCGCCGCGCAGAGGAACAGGCGCTGCAATCGGTGGACGACGGGCTTGCCGCGGTTCAGGCAGCGCGCACGGAGTTGAGTGCTGCAATTTCCGACCGCACCGATCCGCCCGCCAATCCTGCGGATGAACCAGAGGTGCTGGCCGCGATGATTTCGGGCGCCAATACGCTTGCCGATGTGGCCGCCGCGCTGGCCACCCGTCCGCTGGACCGCGAGGCATCGCCCGCGTTTTCCGACATGAAGGGAACGCTGCCGTTGCCCGTGCACGGCACGCTGCTGCGCCGCTTTGGCGAACAGGATGCGGCAGGAATTTCCCGGCCGGGCATCATTCTGGCGGCCGCGCCACAGGCACTGGTCACCGCGCCCTTTCCGGCGACAGTGCGATATGCCGGGCCATTGCTTGACTACGGCAATGTCATCGTGCTTGAACCGGAAGCGGATTACCTGCTGGTGCTGGCGGGCATGGCGACGGTCTATGGACGCGAAGGCGACCTGCTGGCCGGGGGCGATGCTGTTGGATTTATGGGCGGTGGCCCGTCTGACTCTGCCGTCGTTCACGCAGAGTTTGCCGCCGGAATGCAGGAAGGGCTTGGCACAGACCGCCCTGAAACGCTTTATGTAGAACTGAGATCGGGCGCAGAGCCTGTGGACCCGACAGGCTGGTTCGCCGTGACAAGGGAAACGACAGAATGAAGAAGTTCGTGATGGCCGCGCTGGGCGGCACGCTGGCAGGTGCGGTGTTGACCACGCAGGTCGCCGGGCCGCTGATCGCCCAGGAAGCCCAGAAGGTATCGAACGTCTATGAACAGCTTGACCTGTTCGGGGACATCTTTGAACGCATTCGTGCGCAATATGTGGAAGAGGTTGATGAAAAAGAGCTGATCGAAGCCGCGATCAACGGCATGCTCACATCGCTTGATCCGCATTCCAGCTATCTGCCGCCCGAAGATTTCGATGACATGCAGGTGCAGACCCGTGGCGAATTCGGTGGGCTGGGGATCGAGGTCACGCAGGAAGAAGGCTTCGTCAAGGTCGTGTCACCCATCGACGGAACTCCGGCAGCCGATGCCGGGATCAAGGCGGGCGATTTCATCACGCATGTGAACGGCGAATCGGTTCTTGGCCTGACCATGGACGAATCCGTGGAACTGATGCGCGGCCCGGTCGGGTCGGAAATCGTCATCACCGTCGCGCGTGAGGGCACGCCGGAACCCTTCGACGTGTCGATCATCCGTGACACGATCAAGCTGACCGCCGTCCGCAGCCGCGTCGAAGGCAAGACTGTGGTGCTGCGCGTCACCACCTTCAACGACCAGACCTATCCGAACCTTGAGGAAAACCTCAAGAAGTCGGTCGAGGAAGCAGGCGGAATAGACAAGGTGAACGGCTTTGTGCTGGACCTGCGCAACAACCCCGGCGGCCTGCTGACCCAGGCGATCAAGGTTTCCGATGCTTTCCTTGATGCAGGCGAAATCGTTTCGACCCGTGGTCGCAACCCCGAAGATGGCGAACGGTTCAACGCCACGGCGGGTGACCTGACCGGGGGCAAGCCGATGGTGGTGCTGATCAATGGTGGCTCTGCCTCGGCCTCGGAAATCGTCGCGGGGGCGCTGCAGGATCATCGCCGCGCCATCGTTGTGGGCACCAAAAGCTTTGGCAAGGGGTCCGTGCAGACGGTCATGCCATTGAAGGGCGATGGTGCCATGCGTCTGACCACCGCACGCTATTACACACCATCCGGTCGGTCGATCCAGGCGTTGGGCGTTGCCCCTGACATCGTCGTTCAGCAGCCGGACCCGAAGCCGGTGGATGAAACGGCCGAGGATGAACCCGCCAGCGCAGCCGACCGCAACCGCAGCGAAGCAGATCTGCGCGGCGCCATCAGCAACGACTCGATGACCGAGGATGAAAAGAAGCTGCTTGAAGAAGAGCTTGCCCATGCCGAGGAGGCGGCGCAGCTTCGCGAGGAGGATTATCAACTGGCCTATGCCATCGATATCCTGAAGGGTCTGACGGCCATTGCCGCACCTCCGGTGCAGGTGCAGTAGCAGACAGGACCGGGGCCGGGAAACCGGCCCCTGCAACATGATGACCCTGACGACCGCCCAGATCGACAAGCTGCCCTATCGGCCCTGTGTGGGGGTCGTTCTGATCGATGCGCGCGGATTGATCTTTGCCGGTCAGCGCCGCGACAGCGACAGTGCTGCCTGGCAGATGCCGCAGGGTGGCATCGACGATGGTGAAAAGCCTCGCGCCGCAGCTTTGCGCGAGTTGTGGGAAGAAACCGGCGTGACGGCCGACAAGGTCGAATTCATTGCCAGGACGCAGTACTGGCTGACCTATGATCTGCCCCCTGAATTGCTGGGCCATGTCTGGGGCGGCAAGTATCGCGGGCAAAAGCAGAAATGGTTCCTGTTCCGCTTCACCGGCACGGATGCCGATGTGAATATCGAAACTGCCCATCCCGAGTTTTCGGAATGGTGCTGGATCGGTGCGGCGGAGATGCTGGCCGCCATCGTGCCGTTCAAACGTGATGTCTATGCCCAGGTGATCGCGGCGTTCCGGCCACATCTGGCCTGACGATCACACATCGATATCCACCCAGATCGCGTGGTGGTCGGATGCCGCATGTACGGGCCGCTGCAATTCGGGATAGGTTGCCCAGCGGGGCGGGCGGGTGCCGGGCCATGCGCCCTTGCGGAAGATGCCGCCGCGCGTGACCTTGGCGAAAAGTGCGGGGGACAGCAGGATATAATCGATCTTGTCGTCATCGTTGCCCAGTCCATGCGTGCCGATGCCGCGCTGCCCGTTGCCAGCGTTGAACTCGAATTCCGTAAAGGCGGGATGGGTGGTCACCTCTTGCAGGTCGGTGCCCTGCAGCAATGCCGAAAGCGGCCCGCTTTGCGGCGTGTCGTTCAGGTCGCCCAGAACGGCGACATGATCCTCTCCGCCCGCGCGCAGGGCATTGTAGATGTCGCGCGCCGCTTCGGCCTGTGACCGTCGCTTTGCGGGATTGTCGTTGAACTTGCTTTTGAAATGGTTGGGCAGCACGTGCAGGCGGGTGCCGCCGGGTGTCGTCACCAGGTAATCCGGGCAATCGCGGCTGAACACAGGTTCCGTAGCGCCAGGCAGGATCAGGTCGATGTGGCTGGTGACCGCGCCGATGGGAAAGCCCGCGCCGGTCATCAGACCCACATCGATGCCGCGGTCGTCATTGCCGTCGATCAGCATGACATGCGGATAGCGCAGTGCGAAATTCAGCCGCAGCGCCAGCACCTCGTAGAACTTCTTCAGAACCGGTCGGCTGTCCGCCTCTACCACCGACAACACATCGGCCCCCAAATCGTTGATGACACGGGCGGTATTTTCCATGGCCACTGCGTTGACGGGCGCGCGGGTGAGTTCGCACCATCCCACCCAATCCTCTCGACCCTTTGCCTTGACAAAGGGCGGCGCATTGCGAGGGAAGGACAGAAGCGGTTCGCGCAGTTTGCGGATCATGGCGAATTCTCCGCGCTGCTGGGGATGCAACATGCCCAGTTCCGCGATCAGGTCCAGCATCCGCGCCTTGTCGGCATCGGAATACACCGGCTTGTCGAACAGCGCATTCAGTTCGGCATGGGCGGCCAGAACGGCGTTATGCGCGCCAGGCGTATCGTCGTTGAAGGCTTTGGCGCGGTCGAACAGGTTTTCGACGTTGAAGGCGGCAAGGCGCATGAAATCACTCCCTTAAATAGAGAGTTCATCATAGCATGATTCCCGCAAAAGTTCAGCGAAGCCGTTTCAGGATGTCCAGGCTGCCATATCCATCCGGCGGCATCCCGATGGAACGTTGAAAGGCCTTGACCGCCGCGATGGTTTTTGGCCCGACCTTGCCGTCGACCCCACCGGTGTCAAAACCCGCCGCCGTAAGCCGTTCCTGCATTTCCTGCCGTTCGGCGAATGTCAGCGCCCGGTCCTCGCGCGGCCAGTCGGCGCGGATCGGCCCACCGCCCGCGATCCTGTCGGCCAGATGCCCCACGCCGATCACATAGGCATCGGCGGTGTTGTAACGTTCGATCACCTGAAAATTCCGGGTGATGAGGAAAGCCGCGCCACGTGCGCCCGCAGGCAGCAGGACAGAGGTCGCGCCATATTCGGGAATGCGCCCGCCATCAGCCGCACGCACGCCCAGTGCCGTCCAGTCCGCCACGGATTTCTTCGTGCGCTCGCCCGACAGGGAATAGTCGAAACCGGCAGGCAGCGTTACCTCGACTCCCCAGGGCAGGTTTTTTGTCCAGCCGAAGCGCGCCAGATAGGCGGCGGTAGAGGCGAGAGCATCCGCCGGATCATCGCCCCAGATGTCACGCTTGCCGTCGCCGGTGAAATCAACGGCATAAGCGAGGTAAGAGGTCGGGATGAACTGGGTATGTCCCATCGCCCCCGCCCAGCTTCCCTTCATCCGGTCGGGGCTGGTGTCGCCCGATTGCAGGATTTGCAGGGCGGCAATCAACTGCTGTTCGAAAAATCCCGCACGGCGGCTGTCGTAGGCCAGCGTCGCCAGGGCATCGACGATCCGGATATCGCCGCGCACCTCGCCATAGGCGCTTTCCAACCCCCAGACAGCGACGACCACTTCCTTGTCGACGCCATAGGTCGCCTCGATCCGGTCCAGCAGCTTGCGGTGCTTTTTCAGCGCCGCCCGGCCATTCTTGACCCGGTTGTCAGATACCGCGCTGTCCAGATAATCCCAGATCGTCTTGGTGAATTCGGACTGGTTACGATCCTTTTCCAGAACATCAGGCAGATATTCGGCTCCGGCCATGGCCCGGTCAAACACGCGCGGGGCAATGCCAAGCGCCAGTGCGCGCGCGCGAAAGCTGGCGATCCACCCTTCAAACCCGGCGCGGCCCGCGACCTGCACAAGATTGGCCATTCTGTCGCTCCCTGCCGATGGCGGTGCATCAGGTGCTGTCGGCCAGACCTGCGCCGACACCATCCCGGCCCAGCAGAGCCCAAGGCACAAGGGTGCCACCACCAGCCATTTTCCGATCATGCTGTGCCCGCCTGTTTATGGACTGCTCTTTTTCGGCAGAGTTTACCGCAAGCCCCCCCATAAGCAATGGCGCATCGTGGTCTTGGCGGTCAGGCGCTACTTCCGCTTGCGCTGCACCTTGCGCGCGGCCTTTGCCGACCGGGCCTTTTCCGCGCCCGGCTTGCGCGGCGCGGCGCCTTTGCGTCCTTTGCCGAAAGGTTTCCCGCGCCCGCCCTGCGGCACGGCATCGCCCGCCACCGTCATCAGGTCCAGCATCAGCCCGCCTGTAACGGGAACCGCCTCTGCCAGCCGCACGGTGACTCGCTGGCCCAGCCCCAGCACCAGCCCGGTTTCCGATCCGGTCAGGGTCATCGCATCGGCCTCGAAGCGGAAATATTCCCGCCCAAGAGACCGCACCGGGATCAGACCATCCGCCCCGGTTTCATCCAGTTTCACGAACAGCCCGAACCGCGTTACCCCGGAAATCCGGCCGGCAAATTCGTTGCCCACCCGGTCTGACAGATAGGCGGCAAGATAGCGGTCGTTCGTGTCCCGCTCGGCCGCCATGCTGCGCCGTTCGGTTTCCGAAATGTGCTGGCCGGTTTCTTCCAGACCATCCATATCGGCCTGTGTCAGCCCGTCATCGCCCCAGCGATGCGCGGCGATCAGCGCCCGGTGAACGATCAGGTCGGAATAGCGCCGGATCGGTGACGTGAAATGCGCATAGTTGCGCAGCGCCAGACCGAAATGGCCGAAATTTTCCGGGTGGTAATAGGCCTGCGTCATCGACCGCAGGGTCGAGATGTTCATGAGCTCGTCGAAATCCGTGCCCTCGGCCTGGGCCAGCAGCCGGTTCAGATGCGCGGTTTTCAGCACCTGTCCCTTGGCGAGCGTGAAGCCCGAAGCCTGCGCCACCTCGCGCAGGCTGTCCAGCTTGGCGGGGCTGGGTTCCTCATGCACGCGGAACAGGAGGGGAGTTTTGCGGGCAATCAGTTCCTCTGCCGCCGCGACATTGGCGAGGATCATGAATTCCTCGATCAGCTTGTGCGCATCGAAGCGTTCGCGGAATGCCACCGACAGAACCTTGCCGTCGTCGGACAGCACGATCTTGCGTTCCGGCAGGTCGAGTTCAAGTGGCTGGCGATCTTCCCGCGCCGCTTTCAGCGCCGCATAGGCCGCGTAAAGCGGGCGCAGCACAGGTTCAAGAAGCGGGGCGGTACGATCGCCGGGCTGGCCGTCAATGGCAGCCTGCACCTCTTCATAGGCAAGGCTGGCGACAGACTGCATCAACCCGCGTGTGAAGCGATGCGAAATCTTGCGCCCCCGGGCATCCAGCACCATGCGCACCGCGATACAGGCGCGCGGCACATCCTGATGCAGCGAACACAGATCGCCCGACAGCCGGTCGGGCAGCATCGGAACCACGCGGTCGGGGAAATAAGTGGAATTGCCGCGCTCCCGTGCCTCCCGGTCCAGCGCTGATCCGGGGCGGACGTAATGCGCCACATCGGCGATGGCCACCCAGACAATGAAACCGCCGGGATTGGCGGGATCATCGTCGGCCTGCGCCAGAACGGCATCGTCGCGATCGCGGGCATCGGCAGGGTCGATGGTGACAAGCGGCAGCGCGCGCAGATCCTCGCGCCCCGAAAGCCCTGCCGGTTTCGCGGCATCGGCTTCGGCCATGGCGGCGTTGGAAAAGGCATCGGGAATGCCGTGCTGGTGGATGGCGATCAGGCTGACGGCCTTTGGCGCGGCGGGGTCGCCCAGACGTTCCACGATGCGGGCCCGGGGCAGGCCCATGTTTCCGCGCGGCCCGGTCTGTTCCGCCTCCACCAGTTCGCCGTCGCGCGCCTCGGCTGTGGCATCGGCGGACACGCGCCATTCCTTGTCGGCGCCCTTGTCGATGGGCACGATCCGGCCACCCTCTGCCCCGTGGCGAAAGATGCCAAGGATGCGCTGCGGGTTGCTGCCGATCCTGCGGATCAGCCGTGCCGTATAGGCCGCATCGACACTTTGTGCAGGAGCGACGCGGGCAAGGATGCGGTCGCCCGGTGCCAATGCCGCTTCACCTTTCGCGGGAACGAACAGCACACGCGGGGGCTCTCCCGTCCCCGCCCATTCCAGCGGTTTCACGAACAGATCGCCGCTCTGGTCAGGCGGCAGCACCTGAAACACCGTTACCGGCGGCAGCCCGCCACTGTCTCGATAACTTTTGCTGCGACGTTCCAGCGCGCCCTCTGCCTCCAGCTCCTTCAGCAGGCGCTTCAGCTCGATCCGCTGCGCGCCCTTGATGCCGAAGGCTTTCGCAATGTCGCGCTTGGCGGACAGGCCGGGGTTTTCTGCGATCCAGTTCAGGACAGCGGACTTGGAGGGGAGGTTTTCCATGAGTCCCGCCTATCACGGCTTGGCATTGCGCTGAAACCCCGGCCTTTCATTCTGGTCCAAATATCCCCCGCGGAGCGTCTGCCAGTCCCGCCCGGAACCGTCCTCAGGAAAAGTAATCGCGCAGGATGCGGCCATAGATGGCCTTCAGCCGGTGGATATCCTCTACCTGCACCCGTTCGTCGATGCCATGCATCCGGTGGCCGACCAGACCGAATTCCACGACCGGGCAATGATCCTTGACGAAACGCGCATCCGAGGTGCCGCCCGATGTGGACAGCGCCGGAGAAAGCCCGGTTTCCGCCTTGACCGCACGGGCGACAAGATCGGAAAGCGCACCCGGCGGCGTCAGGAAGCTTTCGCCGGAAATGCGGGTTTCGACAGTGATACTGACGCCGGTTTCGCCACTTACAGCGCTGGCATGTTCGCCCAGCCATTGGCCAATACCGGCCCCGGAATGGGCATCGTTGAACCGGATGTTCACCCCCGCGCGGCAGGTGGCGGGGATCACGTTCGTTGCCGTGTTGCCGGTGTCGATGGTGGTGATCGCCAGCGTCGAGGCATCGAAATGCGCGGTGCCGCCGTCCAGCGGCTGCGCCGTCAGCCGAGCCATCAGCGCGACCATCGCCGCGACCGGATTCTTCGCGCGCTGCGGATAGGCAGAGTGGCCCTGCACGCCGGTGGCTGTGAAAAACGCGTTCATGCTGCCGCGTCGCCCGATCTTCATCATGTCGCCCAAGGCTTCCGGGCAGGTCGGCTCCCCCACTAAACAGACCGACATCGCCTCGCCTTCCGCCTTCATCCAGTCCAGCAAGGCGACAGTGCCATCAATGGCATCGGCTTCCTCATCGCCGGTAATGGCCAGAACGACCGCACCATCGGGTGGTGTTTCGCGCACGAAATCGACTGCCGCGGCGACAAAGGCAGCGACGCCGGATTTCATGTCGGTCGCACCCCGGCCATAAAGCCAGCCGTCACGGATTTCCGCACCGAACGGATCAACGGTCCACGCAGCCGCATCGCCCACCGGCACCACATCGGTATGACCGTTGAAACCGAAGGTACGGTTCGCGCCCTTTCGGCCCCAGCGGGCGAACAGGTTGGAAATCCCGCCCCTGTCCACGCGGGTGCAGTCGAACCCTGCATCAGCCAGAACCCGTTGCAGCAGCACCAGCGCGCCGGCTTCTTTGGGTGTGACGGATGGGCAGCGGACAAGGTCCGCAGCAAGCGCAACGGGATCGACGGGGGAGGGGGCGGGGGGCATGGTGCACTCTGTCGCTTGGGGACGAAGGCGGGCGGATGCCTTTGCCTAACCCTTTGCCCATGGGTTGGCAACGCCGGGAAGGGCGCGGAATGTTGCGAACTTGCAACCGGAGGACGCATTACAGCACCGGCGCAACTTTTCCGTTCAGTCGCCTGCGGTTTAGGGGCAAAATGAGTAAATAAAACAAGACTGTCCCGAGGCAGGACAAACGCGCAGCCCGAAACCGGGCGAACAACCAAGAGCAGACCGGGCCAAACCCCGGCCAAAGCGCGGGAGTACTGCCTCCGGTGACCCGGAGGCGGACGTGGCGACAGGCGCCGAGCTGTCCTATAATACCAGCGCCACTGCCTTGCAGATGGCGCAGTCGCTGTTTGGCGGCACGACAACTGTTGTCGGCGCTTCTTACACTGGTGATCCGCGATCTTCCGGCACCTATGCCAACGGCAATGCGCTGTCACCCGGCGTGGTGCCGGGCGACAGCGGTGTGATCCTGTCGACGGGCCGCGTTGACAGCTTTACCCAATCTTCGGGGGATCCGAACCGGTCGGTGAACACCTCCTACAACTCGACCGGGCCGGACGGTGTAGCGGCCTTCAACGCGCTGGCCGGTACGCAGACCTTTGATGCTTCGTATCTGGATGTCGATTTCATTCCGACCGGCAATGTTCTGACGATGAACCTTGTCTTTGGATCAGAGGAATATCCGTTCCTGCCAGGTCAGTCCTTCAATGATGTGGCGGGGGTCTGGGTCAACGGCACACTGGTGCCGATCCAGGCGGGTGACGGCAAGATCAGTGTCAACAACATCAACCAGAACACCAATTCGAGCCTGTTCAAATCGAACACGAATGATGCCTACAACACCGAAATGGACGGATTTACGGTTACGCTGAAACTGAGCGTTCCGGTGGTGGCTGGGCAGGTGAATTCCATTCGGATCGGGATCGCTGACGCAACTGATACCGTTTACGATTCGAACGTTCTTGTTTCCGGGGCACAGATCACCACGCTGGATGCCCTGGCCGACCAGACTGTTCTGACGAAATTTGCCAGCGGGACGATTAACGTTCTGGGCAATGACGTGAACACCACCGGCTCTGCCCTGACCGTCACGCATATCAACGGCATCGCGGTTGCACCGGGGGGCAGTGTGACGCTGGCGAATGGTCTGGTGGTGACACTGAACGCCGACGGCACCTTCACCATCCAGAATGATGGCGATCTGGGACAGTCTACTTTCAGCTACACGGTGAAGAACGCCGATGGCATTACAGATACCGCCATCGTGACCGTTGCAAGCGTGCCGTG
>JBOFCO010000024.1:0-4981 GCA_051646105.1 Paracoccaceae bacterium | reverse complement strand
CGTCCGGCGCTTCGCAGGCCTACGGCAACATGGGCAACGCACAGGCTGCGGGGGCCATCGGACAGGCGAATGCCTTCAACGACATGATCGGCAACGTTGTCGGGGCCGCGCAGTATGGCTTCGGCGGCGGGCAGCCGAATACGTCTGGCATGGGCTGGACGGGCTGGAAACTCGGGGGCTGACATGAGCCTGCAATCGGCATTTCAGTTGGCCGGAAAGCAGATCGGCCTCACCGAACGCGACCAGCGCGCGGCCATCCAGGACTACCTGACCACGGGCGGCGCAAACCTCGACCCGGCAACGACCGCATGGTGTGCGGCATTCGTCAACGCCACGCTGGAACAGACCGGGGTGAAGGGCACGGGGTCCAACATGGCCCGGTCGTTCCTTGACTGGGGGCAGGAAGTCAGCGATCCGCAGCGCGGCGATCTGGCGGTGTTCAGCCGGGGCGACCCGAACGGCCCTTATGGGCATGTCGGCTTTTTCGACGGCTACAACCCTGACGGCACGATCCGCGTTCTCGGCGGGAACCAAGGGGCGGAAGGGTCCGTGTCGCTGTCCAACTATTCCCCGGACAGGTTGCTTGGCTTCCGCAGGGCCGAAGGTGAGCCGCAGAACGCTTTTGCCGGGTCTATGGCGGTCCCGATGGGCAGCTTCGGCGTGGCCCCGCAACAGAACGCATTCCGGTTCAAGTCCACGCAGCTTGATCCGGCGATGTTCATGAGCAACGCTTTCGCGAGGTCGTAATGGACGCTGGCATCATCCTTCAGGGCCGTCAGCCCGACATTGTGAACGCGCTTGACCGGGCGAACCGCGCGCGGGCGTTTCAGGACGAGGCGCAGAACGCCAATGCCTTCCGGGCGATGCTGCAACAGAATGGCCCCGGCATCATGCGCGGTGACGAGGGTGCGCTGAATGCGTTCTCGCGCTTTGACCCGAACGCCGCTCTTGGCGTCCAGCAAACCCGGCAAGGCATGGCTTTCGACGCCGAAAGGATGCAGATGGTCCGCGATCAGGCCAAGCGCGAAGCCGCTGCGCTCCTGCAAGATCAGGACGCAGCACAGAAGGCCGCGCAGCTTGCGCAGGAGGCCAATGCGTTCAAGGGCCTTGCTGCGGCATACGCCACCGGAAATCGTCAGGCATTCGACCAGTGGGTCGCGCAGAACGGGCTTGACGTGACGTGGGAGACGTTCCCGATGGCGTCTGCGGCTATCGATGGCGTGACCGAGGTTCTGGAACAGTGGACGCCGAAAACGGCAGAGCCACTGACGGACGTTGCCAAATTGCAGGCCGATCTGGCGAACGGGCTGATCACGCAGGACCAATTCAACATGGCGCTGGCCGCGAAAGCGCCGCGCGGAATGAGCATCACGACGCCTGACGGGTTTACCTTCACGGAAGGCGTTGGCGTAGGGGCTGGCGTTCCGGCTGGGCAAAACCCGAATGTCACCGGGACGCCGCGCGATAGCGGCAAGCTGGCACAGAAGCTGTCAGAGGCAGACAGCGCCACCATCGCGGCAGAACGGGACGCGGCGATGAGTGCGTCCACCCTCGAAAGCATTGCGAACCAGATGGACGTTCTTGCCCCGCAGCTTGGATATACCGGGCCGCTTGGAAGGTCTTACGGGGCTGTCGATGACGCAATCGGAGTGCTGCCCGGAGACAGTGGCGCGCGTGGCGCTTTCCGGTCTCTCTCGACCGAGGCGCAACTGACGTTCACCGAAAAGACCAAGGGCGCGATTACCGACCGCGAGATGGCAAACTTTGCCGCCGCCGTTCCTTCCCTTGGCCAGACTGCGGAAGGCAACAAGACGATTTCCGAGGTCATTCGGGCCGGGGCGAAGCGCGTTCAATCGCGGGCGCAATTCATGGAAGCCTATGCATCAAAGGTCGGTTCGCTGGAAGGCGCGCAGGCCGCGTGGCAGAAGTTCATGGACGCAAACCCGGTGATCGTCGCGGGGCCGGATGGCAAGGTCAGGGCGGCGGCTGACGGCGACTGGGCCGCTTACCTGCCGGGCGCTGGGGGTGCGACATTCAAGGAAATGCCGCTTGAGGAACTTCTGCGGCAAGACCCGACGAAGATGGACATTGAAACACTTCGCCAATTCAACCTTCGCATGGATGAGGTCGGGCTGTGACCGAAGAGGAAGAACTCCGACTGAAGGTTATGCAGCGCCAGACGGCTGCCCGCCTGAAGTCTGCGGCGCAAACCGGGATGGAGCCTGTCGGAACATTCAAGGATGGCACGATCTATCGGGCAAAGGATGGGAGCCTGACGTTCAAAAGCCCCGGCTATTCCACGAATGACCAGAACGTCATCGCTGGCATGATGCAGGGCATGACGCCCGCCGAAACCGGGCAAGCGCAGATTGATGAGCAGCGCATCGCGGCCAATCCGATTGCGTCCCGCGCGTTGAAGGCCCTTGAAGGGACGCTGTTCGTCGGCTCCTACGCTGATAACGCGGTCGGGCTTGCATCCCCGGAAGCGGCTGAAAACATGCGGGCAGCATCTGCCGCCATGGATCGCCAGCGCCCCGGCCAAAGCATGGCGCTCAATCTTGTCGGCGCGGCAGCCACGGCCATCCCGATGGCAGTCGCGGCGGGTCCGACGCTGGTCGGGAATGAGGCCAAGACGCTGGGCGCGCGGGCGGTTCAAGGTATGGGCCTCGGCGCAGGTCTCGGCGCTGTGGAAGGGGCTGTGTATGGGGCTGGCAAGGAAGGCGACCGCGTAGGGAATGCCGCCAAAGGGGCCTTCTTCGGCGGCGCTGCCGGGGCTGTGACTGGTGGCCTTGCGCCATACATCGGTGAAGGCGTCAAGAACGCAATCTCCCGTCTGAAAGGCTCTGAAATCGGCGCAATCCAGAAGGCTTTGGGCATCAGCGGCCCTGCCGCGCGGACCGTAAAGGCCGCGCTTGACGCAGGCGACCCGGATGAGGCCATGCGCGCGCTGCAAAGGGCTGGCGACAACGCCATGCTTGCGGATGCTGGCCAGCCTGCCGCGCAACTTCTGGACGCAGCGGCGAATACGGGCGGGGCTGCGGGGCGCATCGCCAAGGATGCTGTTGAAAGTCGCGTCACAGGCGCTTCCAAGGACGTTTCCGCCGCCCTTGATCGCTATCTCGGGAAGCCGCAGGGCGCTAAATCCATCGGCGCTGGCGTTCGCGCCGGAACAGCCGCCGCAAGATCGGCTGCCTATGACGCGGCATACGCCAAGCCCATCGATTATTCCGGCGTTCGGGGGAAATTCCTTGAAACGATCCTGAAAACCCGCGTTCCGAAGGCGGCAATCGACAAGGCAAACGCCCTTATGCGCGCGGAAGGCGCTGCAAGCGCGCAAATCATGGCGTCGATTGCTGATGATGGGACCGTGACGTTCCAGAAAATGCCGGACGTGCGCCAGATTGACTACATCACGCGGGCTTTGCAGGACGTTGCGCAGGAAACTGACGGCGCGGGCGCTCTCGGAGGGAAAACGCAGCTTGGCGGCTCGTATTCGCGCCTCGTTTCCGAAATTCGCGGCGCTCTAAAGTCGGAAGTCCCTGAGTATGGCAAGGCGCTTGACGTGGCGTCTGACGCCATCAGCCGCGTCAAGGCGAGTGAATTTGGATACACGCTTCTGCGCCCCGGAACGACGCGAGAGGCTGTCACGGAAGCCCTTCGCGGGGCTGGTGCCGCACAAAAAGCCGAAATGAAGGCTGGCGTTCGGTCCTACATTGACGATGCCATGGCCAGCGTCACCCGCGCCATGACGGATCAGAATATGGACGCGCGCGAGGCGATCAAGGTCTTGCGGGAAACGTCGTCGCGGGCAAATCAGCAAAAACTCCGTTTCGTTCTCGGTCAAAAGCAGGCCGACGCGCTTCTGGCGGAAATGGACAAGGCTGCAACGGCTTTTGAGTTGCGCGCGGCCCTTGCGACGAACAGCAAGACAGCCATCCGTGGCAGCATCCAGGATAGCGTGAAGCGTCAGACCGCACCGGGGGCGCTTGAGGCCCTTTCGTCCGGGGAACCGACCGTCGCGGCCAAGCGGTTCGTCCAAATTTTCACGGGGAATGGCGAGGAGGCCCGTGCGCTTCGTGAGGCCGGGATTTTCGAGGAAATCGCAACGGCCCTGACAACGCAGCGCGGCCTGAAGGCGCAAGCCGCACTCAAGGCCGTGAATGATGCGATGGCAGGGAGGCGCGTTACCGAGGCTCAGGCCCGTCTGATCGGGGCCGTTGTGGCTGACAGCTTTGCCCTTTCGGCGGATCGGCAAGTATCCCGGCTGCAATCAGCGCGATAAGGTTAACCACCACAATCGCGGAAAACACCGCGACGTGCGCGTGACCAAACAGAACGCGCAGCATGTAAACGTATCCGAAGACGGACCCCGGAAAAGCGACAAGGGAGGCCCATAGGATGGGCCGCTCAAGGCGTTCTACAATCTTGTCCGATAGCGACATTCCCCCACCCTAACACAACTCGGGAAACCCGCAAATGGCTTCCATCGTAAGCGGCAACGTTGTCCGTATCACGGACGCGAACGACAACCCTGTTCCGGGCGCAAAGGCGCGGTTTTTCCTGTCCGGGACATCAACCCCGGTCACGGTCTATGCCAATGAGGCCCTGACGACGCCGCATCCATCGCCGCTGGTCGCCAATGCCGCCGGGGTGTTGCCTGCCGTGTTCATTTCGGACGCTACGGCGGTCAAGATGACGGTCACGACGGCGGCGGATGTGTCGTTGCCAGATTACACGCTTGACCCGGTTTTCAAGACCTCCAATTCGCAGGGGGCCTTGCAGGTCGGTCTTACTCCCTTCCCCGGCGTTTCGTCCACGAACGTGCAGGACGGCATGCAGGACTTGCAGGACAACATCGACGTTGCGGACGCTGCAATCGCAGCGCTTGCCGTCGATGGTTATCGCCTGTCGAACATCGTCTATCTCACCAGCGGCACTGCGGCGACCTACACGGTTCCCGTCGGGGTCCGGGCGCTGCGCG
>JBOFCO010000001.1:0-2240 GCA_051646105.1 Paracoccaceae bacterium | reverse complement strand
ACCGCGCAGGCCGCCACCTCATCCGGCGTGCCCGGCCTTGCCGCAGGGCTCGCCTTGCCTGCCCGTATTTCACGCAGGGATGACGACTCCGTCGCAATCCACCCCGGCAGCACCGCGTTGCAGGTGATGCCAAACCTCGCGTATTCCAGCGCCGTCGCCCGCGTCAGCCCCGTCAGCGCCGCCTTGCCCGTCGCATAGCCGCCCGAGCCGTCAATCGTCACCACCGGGCCCGTGACCGAGGCCATGTTCACGATCCGGCCATAGCCCGCTTCGACCATCGCAGGCAGCGCCGCGCGGATGCAGTGAAACGCCGTCGTCACGTTCAGCGCCAGATGCTGCGCCCATGCCGCGTCCGTCAGGCCCCCGACCTTTGCCCGGCGCACAGGCCTGCCCGTCTGCACCATGCCCGCGTTGTTCACCAGCACTTCAACCGGCCCCAAAGCCGCCGCCACCTGCGCGAACAACCCCGCCACCGCATCCGCGTCGGTCAGGTCCGACTTGGCAGCAAAAGCCGCCCCCAGTTCCGCCTGCCGTTCAAAAATCCGGTCCGTGGTCGATGTGACGGCCACCCGCGCACCTTCGGCAATGAGTGCCCGCGCAATGGCAAAACCGATTCCTCCTGCGCTGCCGCAACCCGTCACAAGTGCCACGCGCGCTCGTCCTGATGTCATGGCGACCTCGCAATTCCTGCCTGTCGATTGTGCCACCGGCAACAAAGTGCAGTCTACATGGATGGCGCAATGTTTGAAAAGTGGGATTACTGATGTATAAACGCGCTCCAAACTCCGATTTTTCGCAGAAAAATCGTAAGCATCATCGAATTTCCTGCGAAAATTCCGGCCTCCGCCGACCCCTCTTCTCTCCTCTTCCCCTTCCCCTGCCCTGTTTCTATAAGAACTGGCCTGCCTCAAAGTCGAGTCGCGGGCAGTTGCCATATTGCCCATCCAAGGAACCCCATCGTCATGTCGATACTCTCAGGCCTCTTTTCGTCAGACATGGCGATCGACCTCGGCACAGCAAACACGCTGGTTTACGTGCGCGGCAAGGGCATCGTGCTGAATGAGCCATCCGTTGTGGCCTATCACATCAAGGACGGCAAAAAGCAGGTTCTGGCCGTGGGCGAGGATGCCAAGCTGATGCTGGGCCGCACCCCCGGCAGCATTCAGGCCATCCGCCCCATGCGTGACGGCGTCATTGCCGACTTCGACACCGCCGAGGAAATGATCAAGCATTTCATCCGCAAAGTGCACAAGCGCACGACCTTTTCCAAACCCAAAATCATCGTCTGCGTCCCCCATGGCGCCACGCCCGTCGAAAAGCGCGCCATCCGCCAGTCCGTGCTGTCCGCAGGCGCACGCCGCGCGGGTCTGATTGCGGAGCCCATCGCAGCCGCCATCGGCGCGGGCATGCCCATCACCGATCCCACCGGCAATATGGTGGTCGATATCGGCGGCGGCACAACCGAGGTCGCCGTTCTGTCGCTGGGCGACATCGTCTATGCCCGTTCCGTGCGCGTCGGCGGTGACCGGATGGATGAGGCGATCATCAACTATCTGCGCCGCCACCAGAACCTGCTGATCGGCGAATCCACCGCAGAACGGGTGAAAACCAGCATCGGCACCGCTCGCATGCCCGATGACGGGCGCGGGTCTTCCATGCAAATCCGCGGCCGCGATCTGCTGAACGGCGTGCCGAAGGAAACCGAAATCAATCAGGCGCAGGTTGCCGAAGCGCTCGCCGAACCCGTCCAGCAGATCTGCGACGCCGTGATGCAGGCGCTGGAGGCGACACCGCCGGACCTTGCGGCAGATATCGTGGACCGTGGCGTCATGCTGACAGGCGGCGGCGCGCTGCTGGGCGATCTGGACCTTTCCCTGCGCGAACAGACCGGGCTTTCCATTTCCGTGGCCAATGAGTCACTGAATTGTGTGGCCTTGGGCACCGGCAAGGCGCTGGAATACGAAAAGCAACTGCGTCATGTGATTGATTACGACAGCTGATCCGTGAGGCCCCGTCATGGCCAAGACGCGCACCGACCCCGAAGAATTTCAACGCCCGCTGCGCCGGGTGCTGATTGGGCTGTTGGTGCTCTTCCTGCTCGGCCTCTTCCTGCTCTGGCGTATCGACAGCCCGCGTGTTGAACGGTTCCGCAGCGCCCTCGTTGACCGCGTGGTGCCAAGTTTCGACTGGGCGACCGTGCCTGTGACGCGGGCCACCGCCATGTTCGACGGCTTTCAAAG
>JBOFCO010000214.1:0-1754 GCA_051646105.1 Paracoccaceae bacterium | reverse complement strand
CTCGACGCTGGGAATGGTCTTCTCGATCATGCTGTGGATGCCCTCTTGGGGCGGCATGATCAACGGTCTGATGACCCTGTCCGGGGCCTGGGACAAGCTGCGCACCGACCCGATCCTGCGGATGATGGTGGTGGCCGTGGGCTTTTATGGCATGGCGACATTCGAAGGGCCAATGATGTCGATCAAGGCCGTGAACAGCCTGTCGCATTACACCGACTGGACCATCGGCCACGTCCATTCCGGCGCGCTTGGCTGGAACGGCATGATCACCTTTGGCGCGCTGTATTACCTGACGCCGCGCCTGTGGGGCCGGGAACGCCTGTACAGCCTGTCGCTGGTCAGCTGGCACTTCTGGTTGGCGACCATCGGCCTGGTTCTCTACGCGGCCTCGATGTGGGTATCGGGCATCATGGAGGGCCTGATGTGGCGCGAGGTCGACAGCCAGGGCTTCCTGGTCAACGCCTTCGCCGATGCGGTCCAGGCCAAGTTCGCGATGAACGTGGTGCGCGCGCTGGGCGGCGTCCTGTTCCTCGCCGGGGGGATCATCATGGCCTACAACCTGTGGGCCACGGTGGCCCGGCAGCCCAAGGCCCATTCGACGGCCATCGCCGTGCCGGCCGAGTAAGGGGAAAGCCATGCAGATCCTTGAAAAGCACAAGATCCTCGAAAAGAACGCGACGCTTCTGCTGATCTTTTCCTTTATCGTCGTGACCATCGGCGGCCTGGTGCAGATCACGCCCCTGTTCTATCTGGAAAACACCATCGAGAAGGTGGAAGGGGTCCGCCCCTACACCCCGCTGGAACTGACCGGGCGCGACATCTATGTCCGCGAAGGGTGCTATGTCTGCCACAGCCAGATGATCCGCCCGATGCGCGACGAAGTCGAGCGTTACGGCCATTACTCTCTGGCGGCGGAATCCATGTATGACCACCCGTTCCAGTGGGGGTCAAAGCGCACCGGTCCCGATCTGGCGCGCGTGGGCGGGCGTTATTCGGACGAATGGCACCTGGATCACCTGCGCGACCCGCAGTCGGTGGTGCCTGAATCCATCATGCCGAAATACGGTTTCCTGATGGACCGGATCATCGGCGCGGATTACGTCCAGGACCGCGTGGAAACCGATGCCCTGGTCGGCGTGCCCTATTCCGAGGACATGATCACCGCCGCGGTCGAGGATTTCCGCGCCCAGGCCGACCCGAATGCCGATGCCGCAGGTTTGCAGGAACGCTATCCGGGCGCGCAGCAGCGCAACTTTGACCGCCAGCCGCAACTGACGGAAATGGACGCCTTGATCGCCTATCTGCAGGTGCTGGGCACAATGGTCGATTTCTCGACCTTCCAGCCGGATCCGTCGCGGTAAGGGGGCGGGCATGGAAACCTACAGCTTTCTGCGCGGTCTGGCCGACAGTTGGGCGCTGCTGCTGCTGGTGCTGTTCTTCGTGGGCGTCATCGTGTTCGTGTTCCGCCCCGGCGCCAGAAAGGCCCAGAAAGACGCCGCCGAAAGCATTTTCCGGCACGAGAACCGTCCCGCCGACGCGGATGAGAAGGAGGGCCGATGATGGCCGAAAACGACAAGGACAAGCCGGTCGATCCGCATACCGATCCCGCCAATCCCGACAACCGGATCAGCCTGGAACGGCGGGCGCCGGACAGCGAACACGCGGCCAAGATCGCGGGCGCGATTCCCGAACGTGCCCGTCCCGATCAGCCCGTGTCGCCCAGGAAGCGCAAGCAGAAGGGTCGCAAGGGCTTG
>JBOFCO010000038.1:0-5032 GCA_051646105.1 Paracoccaceae bacterium | reverse complement strand
ACAACCTGCCCTATGCGATCCCGAACATGAAGGTCGATCTGACCAACATGCAGACAGGCGTGCCCGTGCTGTGGTGGCGGGCCGTGGGGTCAACGCATACGGCCTATGCGGTTGAGGCGTTCATGGACGAGGTGGCCGAGGCTGCGGGGCAGGATCCGGTGGCGTTCCGCCTTGCCATGCTGACGGACCATCCGCGGCATGCGGCTGTGCTGCAGGAGGTTGCCGACAAGTCGGGCTGGGCCACGCCCGCGCCGGAGGGGCGGTTCAGAGGGGTGGCACTGGCCGAAAGCTTTAACACGATTGTGGCGCAGGTGGCCGAGGTCTCGGTGACGGACGGCGCGATCAAGGTTGAGCGCGTGGTCTGCGCTGTGGATTGCGGGGTCGCTGTGATGCCGGATCAGGTGAAGTCGCAGATCGAGGGCGGCGTCGGCTTTGGCCTTGGGGCCATTTTGAAATCACGCATCACGCTGGAGGGCGGGCAGATCGTCGAGGGTAACTTCGATGGTTACGAGGTGCTGACAATGGAGGAAATGCCGGTGGTCGAGGTGCATATCGTGGCCTCGGACGGCTATCCGACGGGCGTGGGCGAGCCGGGCGTGCCGCCGATCGGCCCGGCGGTGGCGAATGCGTGGTATGCGGCGACCAAGCGGCGGGTGCGCGTGCTGCCGTTCAACGACGCCCGCAACGCGTGAAGTGACGAAGGCGTCGGCTGCACCAGCTCAATTTCGCGATCTTTGAAGATGGACGCGGAATTGTGCCAAACTATGTTGGTTTGGAAGGGCAGTTCTGACGCCCGGCCAGTTCGCGTGCAAAGGCAGCAATGACGGCATCCGTGACCAGTCCGGCAGACCGCCTGTTCCCCGGCTTTGACCTGATGGATGTGCCGACGCCGCGCGGCACGTTGCGGGCGCGGACCGGGGGGGAGGGGCCGCCCTTGCTGCTGCTGCATGGTTATCCGCAGACGCATGTGATGTGGCACCGGGTGGCGGCGCTGCTGAAAGACCGGTTCCAGATGATCTGCGTCGATCTGCCGGGGTATGGTGAAAGCTTCACGCCTGCCATTGCTGCCGACCACGCGCCGCATTCGAAGCGTGAAATGGCGGCGGATATCGTGGCGGCGATGCAGGCTTTGGGACATGCGTCATGGTTCGTCGGGGCGCATGACCGGGGCGCGCGGGTGGCGCACCGGATGGCGCTGGACCATCCGGCCCGCGTAAAGCGGCTGGTCACGCTGGACATCGCGCCCACGCGCGAGATGTATGCGCACACAACCGATGCCTTCGCGCGCGCCTATTGGCACTGGTTCTTTCTGATCACGCCCGCACCCTTCCCCGAACGCATGATCGGGGCCGATCCTGATGCCTACTGGCTGAAGAAATGCGGCGCAGGCAGTGCGGGGTTGACGCCCTTTGCGCCCGAAGCGTTGGACGAATACCTGCGCTGCTTTCGCAAGCCCGATGTCATTGCGGCCTCCTGCGAGGATTACCGGGCTGCGGCTACGATCGACATTGCGCATGACGATGCGGATGGCGGGCGCAAGGTGGGCTGCCCGCTGCTGGCGCTGTGGGGCGAGAACGGGATCATCGGCAAGGTCTTTGATCCGCTTGCGCTGTGGCGGATGCGGGCCAGCGATGTGACGGGGCATGCGCTGCCAGGGGGGCATTATCTGGCGGAGGAGTGCCCTGAACTGGTTGCCCGCGCCTTTGCTGACTTCTTTGAACCGCGAAAGGGATAGCTGATGGCCGACAGAAAAACCTACCGCATCGCGGTGATCCCCGGTGACGGCATCGGGACGGAAGTGATGCCGGAAGGTCTGCGCGTGCTGTCGCGGGCGGCTGATCTGTTTGGCTTTGGCCTGCAGTTTGACCACTTTGATTTCGCGAGCTGCGACTACTACGAGGCGCATGGCAAGATGCTGCCTGACGACTGGCAGGCGCAGATCGGTGGGCATGATGCGATCTTCTTCGGTGCGGTGGGCATGCCGGCAAGGGTGCCGGATCACATCTCGCTTTGGGGCTCGCTGCTGCAGTTCCGGCGGGCGTTTGATCAGTATGTGAACCTTCGCCCGGTGATGCTGATGCCGGGCGTGCCGTCGCCCTTGGCGAACAAGGCACCGGGGTCGATCGACTTTCTGATCGTGCGGGAGAATACGGAAGGCGAGTATTCCTCCATCGGCGGGCGCATGTTTGCGGGGACGGAGCGGGAGACGGTCATTCAGGAAACGGTGATGACGCGCATCGGGGTGGACCGGGTGCTGAAATACGCGTTCGATCTGGCCATGACGCGGGACCGCAGGAAGCTGACCTCGGCCACGAAGTCGAACGGGATTTCGATCACGATGCCGTTCTGGGACGAACGCGTGGCGGAAATGGCAAAGGCCTATCCGGATGTGGCGGTCGACCAGTATCATATCGACATCCTGACCGCGCATTTCGTGCTGAACCCGGAGCGGTTCGACGTTGTCGTCGCGTCCAACCTTTTTGGCGATATCCTGTCCGACCTCGGCCCGGCCTGCACAGGCACCATCGGCATCGCGCCTTCGGCCAACATCAACCCGGACCGGCGGTTCCCCTCGCTGTTTGAACCTGTTCACGGATCAGCCCCTGATATCGCGGGGCAGGGGATTGCCAACCCGGTAGGGCAGATATGGTCCGGTGCGATGATGCTGGATCACCTTGGCGAACAGGCAGCGGCGGCGGCGATTGTCGCGGCGATCAAGACCTGCCTTGCCAGCGCTGAGACGCGCACCCGCGATCTGAAAGGTCAGGTCACGACAGCTGGGGCCGGGGCGGCCATCGCAGGGGCGCTGGTAGGGGCAGGCGAGGGATAGCGGTTGCCTGTCGGCAAGGTTCTTGCGGGCCGTCATCCAAAGGCGCTGAACGGGCTGGAATAGATGGTGCGGGGCGCGATGAGTTCCGGCTCGATCTCGATCAGGGTCGCATCGCGCACTTCGTTTTCGATCAGCTCAAAGGCGCGTGCGATCAGTTCGGCTGAATTTTGGCGCACCATGTGCAGCGGAAACTGCAGGAATGCGGCGAAGGGGTCATAGTCATAGCATCCAAGAACGGTGCCCTCGAAGGCGGCGGGGGGCAGGGTGATGAGATGGCTCAGCACGCCCTCGAACACGGTAAGAGAGTTCACGAACAGCGCATCCGGCAGACCGCCCAGACGGTCGCACAAGGCGGTGATCTCGGCGCGTGCGCGGGCGGGGGTATAGCCGCAGGCAATCACATGATCGGGGGAGAACGCGCCAATCTGCTCTGTCACCACAGCCTGAAACGCCTCGATCCGCCGGGAGGTGGCATAGTCGGTCGCAGCGCCGCCGATGAAATAGGGCCGCCGCGTGTGCGGGCCGAGGATTGTCCGCGTCAGCATATCAGCCCCGTGGTAATTGTCGCTGACCACCGATGGCGCATCGCGCCCCGGCAGGTCGACATAGATATGCGGCAGGTTGGCGGCGCGGCACAGGGCACCCAGCGCCTCGGGGTCCGACGCGCCGGCGATGAAGACCGAATCGATGGCGTAGGAAATCAGCGTCTCGACCGTGCGCGCCTCTTCGGCGGGGTCGCGCAGGGTGGAGACGACAACGGGACACCAGCCGCGCATGCGGGCCTGCGCTTCGAAGCTCTGGCTCATCGCGGCGAAAAAGCGGTTGTCATGCACGGGCAGGATCAGGCCCACCATGCCTGATCTGGCCTGCCGCAACCCGCGCGCCTGCAGGTTGGCCGAATAGCCCAGTTCTGCTGCAATCGACTGGATTTTTTCGGCGGTTGTCTCGCTGATGCGGCGGGTTTTCCAGTTGCCGGACAGCACCGCGCTGACGGTTGAGGGCGAGGCCTTTGAGAGGCCCGCTATGTCGTAAATCGTCGGTTTGGGTCTGAACCCGGTCATCGGCAAAATCCGTCAATCGCACCGCCCCGCGATTTTTCTTGACGCGGGCGCAAAACCTTGATGCCATATGCAACATCGATTGTGCAACGTCTTTCCGGCCTCGCAGCCGGGTTATCCAAACCAACCGGGAGGGGAGGTCCGGTTTTCGTTGTGCGCGACGGAACAATCGATTGCGCAGTTTCATACTCTTACAAAACAGCGCCCGCCAAAGCGGGTTTAACCTGGGAGGAAAGAATGAAGACTGGATTGACCAGACTGCTGACAGGCGCGGCCCTTGCTGCCGCCATGGCCTTCGGGGCCGCAGCACAGGACGCACCGTCAATGGGCGTGGTGGTAAAGATCGGTGGTATTCCTTGGTTCAACGCAATGGAGGCGGGCATCAAGGAAAAGGGTGCCGAACTGGGAATGGAGGCCTTTATGGTCGGCCCGACCAGTGCCGACCCTGCGCTGCAGGTGCGGGCGATTGAAGACCTGATTGCACAGGGTGTGGATGTGATCGGCGTGGTGCCGAATGACGAGGCGGCGCTGGAGCCGGTGCTGGAAAAGGCGCGTACTGCGGGGATCAAGGTGATCTCGCATGAAGGGCCGGGCATCCAGAACGTGGACTGGAATTTCGAGATGGCCTCGGCCAGCGGCTTTGGCGAAAGCCATGCGGAACTGCTGGCGGAAAAGATGGGCGGCAAGGGGGAATATGCGGTCTTTGTGGGGTCGCTGACGGTGCCTTTGCACAATGCCTGGGCGGATGCGGCGATTGCCTATCTGGGCGAGAAGTACCCGGATATGAAGCTGGTGGGCGAACGCTATGGCGTGGCGGAAAACGTGGACGACAGCCGCAAGACGGCGCTGGACCTGATGTCGGCCAATCCGGGGCTGACGGGGTTCCTCGCCTTTGGCAGCCAGGGTCCGATTGGCGCGGGCCGCGCGATCGAGGAACGCCGTGCGGTAGGCACGATCCATGTGCTGGGGCCGTTCTCGCCGGGGCAGGGGCGTGATCTGGTGAAATCGGGGGCCATTTCGGGCGGGTTCATGTGGAACCCGGCTGAGGCGGGCCGGGTGTTTGTGACGATGGGCAAACTGATGGTGGACGGTGCGGAAATCGCGGAAGGTACGGATATTCCGGGCCTTGGCGTGGTGTCACCGG
>JBOFCO010000051.1:0-3339 GCA_051646105.1 Paracoccaceae bacterium | reverse complement strand
GAACTGGACGCAAGCCTTGGCGCCTGGAAGGCCCCGGCAGGCCACCTGCCGCATGCCAAGGCGCTGTTCGCCGAATGGGACAGGCTGCTGGATGACCACCAGACCCCGACCAACGCCCCGATCCCGACCTATGCCCAGGTCGTGAACGTCGTGAACCAGGCCGCGGGCGAAAAGGACACCCTGATCGCCGCAGCCGGAGGCATCCCCGGCGAAGTGGCGAAAGGCTGGCGCGTCAAGGCACCGAACTCGTTCGACCTTGAATTCGGCTTCTCGTGCATGGGCTATGAAATCGCCGCCGGCTGGGGCTGCGCGATTGCGCAAACCGGCCCCGGCGCACTTGGCGGAACGCCGATCGTCATGCTGGGTGACGGCACCTACATGATGATGAACTCGGACATCTATTCGACCGTGCTTTCGGGCCACAAGATGATCGTGATCGTCTGCGACAACGGCGGTTATGCGGTCATCAGCCGCCTGCAGCAGTTCAAGGGCGTACCTGGCTTCAACAACCTGCTGAAGGACTGCCGGATCACCGACAAGGCGAATCCCTTGCATGTCGATTTCGCCAAGCACGCTGAATCGATGGGTGCCGCCGCGCGCAAATGCGACAGCCTTGCTGACCTTGAGGCAGCCATGGAGTGGGCCAAGAGCAATGACCGCACGACCGTGATCAGCATTGTGACCGACGCCTATGCTTGGGTGCCGGGTGATGCTGACTGGGATGTGGGTGTTCCGGAAGTTTCTGACCGGGAATCTGTTCACAAAGCCCGCGCCCATCAGATAGAGATCCGCGCGAAACAGCGCATCGGAGTTTGAGAATGAAAGCGAAACTTGGAATTGCCCCCATCGCCTGGTGGAACGACGACCTGGCGGAACTGTCGGATGACGTGAGCCTTGAGGAATGCCTGCGGCAGGCATCCGTCGCCGGGTTCACCGGCATGGAAACCGGTCGCCGTTTCCCGATGGACATGGCCGAGCTGGGCCCGATCCTGAAGAAGTTCGGTATCTCGGTCTGCGGTGGCTGGTTCTCGGGCCTGCTGATCGACGGCGATATCGAGGTCGAGAAGGACCGCATCGCGCAGCAGCACGCCTTCTTCAAAGCCGCTGGCGCGCCTTGCATCGTCTACGGCGAAACCGCGCGTTCCGTGCAGGGCATCAAATCCGCCCCGCTGGCGACCAAGCCGAAACTGACCGAGGCCGAAATGGCCGTCTACGGCCGCAAGGTCAGCGATTTCGCCGATTGGTGCGCTGCGAACGGCATGCCGCTGTCCTACCATCACCACATGGCGGCTGCGGTGGAAACGGAAGCCGAGCTTGACCTGTTCATGAAGCACTCGACCGTGCCCTTGCTGTTCGATGCCGGACACATGGCGTTCGCTGGCGGCGACAACCTGCGCGTCATCGAAAACCACTGGAAGCGCATCACCCATGTCCACACCAAGGACATCCGCCGCAGCGTGACCGACACGCTGGACCGGTCGCGCGAAAGCTTCCTTGATGCGGTCGTGAAGGGTGCCTTCACCGTGCCGGGCGACGGGTCGCTGGACTTTGAAGCCATCGTGAAGGCGCTGGCGGCAAAGGGCTATGAAGGTTGGTTCGTGGTTGAGGCCGAGCAGGACCCCAAGGTCTCGCCCCCGCTGGAAATGGCGAAGAAGGGCCACAAGGAACTGCTGCGCGTGATGGCAGCGGCAGGGTATGAGGTCGTTCAATGAACCGGATGGACGGCAAGGTCTGCGTTGTCACCGGGGCCACACAGGGCCTTGGGGCAGCCATCGCCCGCCGTCTGGCGGCGGCAGGCGCGAAAGGCATTGTGGTCACGGGCCGCAATGCCGAACGCGGCACACATGTCGCCCGCGAAATCGCTGAAGCGCATGGCATCTGGGCGCATTTCCTGAAAGCCGACTTCGGTAATGTCGAAGACTGCCGGATGGTTGTGGCCGAGACCGACCGCCTGTTCGGTCGCCTTGACGTGCTGGTGAATGCCGGCGCGTCAACGGCGCGCGGCACCATCATCGACACCTCGCCAGAGACCTTTGACGCGCTTTTCGCCACCAACGTCCGCGGCCCCTACTTCCTGATGCAAGAGGCGATCAAGCTGATGATTGCCAAGGGCATCGAAGGCGCGATCTGCAACATCGGTTCCATCTCGGCCCTTGCGGGGCAGCCCTTCATCAACGCCTATTGCGCCAGCAAGGGTGCGCTGACGACGCTGACCGCAAACACGGCGTTTTCGGTCATGGCCAACCGCATCCGGGTGAACCAGCTGAATGTCGGCTGGATGGCATCGGACAACGAGCGCGCGATTCAAGGACAAGACGGCGATCCCGACTGGGAAGCCAAGGCTGCCGCCGCCCTGCCCTTCGGGCGTCTGGTGGACCCGGCCGAGGCCGCAAGAGCAGTGAACTTCCTTGTGTCGGACGATGCAGGGCTGATGACCGGGGCCATCGTCAACTTTGACCAGTCGGTCTGGGGTGCTGTGGCCGAAGGGATGCCGGTTCCGAAGGGCCCTATGGCCCTGTAACCACCGGAATGCGCGGCGCGTCAGTGTTCTTTTGCAGCCGCGCCGCCAAAGCCACGCTGAGCGCCTGAGCCAGACACATCGGGGCAGCCAGGCTGCGCGAGAATGTGTATTCATGTTCCGGCACGGCAAACAGGATGCGCGCCAGCTTTGCATAGGGCGACAGCGTGCTGTCGGTCAGGGCAATGATCGGGACGCCCCGCGCCGCGGTCTCTTCGGCGACGTTCACGACCTCGGTCGCGTAAAAGCGGAACGACACCACGAACAACAGGTCCGTCGGGCGCGCGACCTTGGCCATGTGGGTGGCAAGCCCGCCACTGGCATCAAGGATCACCGTCCGCTTGCCCAGCATCGTCAGCACATAGCGCAATAGATCGACGACCGGGGCGGACCGAAGCTGCCCGATCAGATAAACCGTATCTGCTGCTTCCATCATGTCGGCTGCCATTGCCAACGCTGCGGGATCGATGCTGGCCAGCAACTCTTGCAGGGAAGCCACGTCCCTTGCGACGAGATCAGCAAGATATGCCATCTCGCCTTCGCGAACCCCGCCAAGCTCTGATTCCAGCGCCCGCACACGCGCGTCAAATCCGGGTGCCGCCGTCGTCAGGCGGCGCTGGAACACGGACTGCAATTCCTTGAAACCCTTGTACCCCAGCGACTGCGCATAGCGCACAAAGCTTGACGCATGGATGCCGCACTTTGCTCCGATCGCATTGACCGACAGCACAGCGACGTCATTGGGGTTTTGCGTCAGGTAAAGCGCGATTTTCTGATACGACTTTGACATGTCGTCATACCGGTCGTGGATCAGCTTGATC